>NZ_JBZWBG010000023.1:0-111578 GCF_058680555.1 Pseudomonas sp. YA1 | reverse complement strand
GTCATTACTTGATGCACCGCTACAACTGGATCAGGCCGCATCAATTCAACGACGGGTTACCACCTGCGGTGGCCGAAGAAAAACTCAACCCACTGTCCGGGATGGGTTGACCACTACACAGGCTTCAACCTCATCATCAGATAAAACGATAGTAGAAAGCCGAGGCTCCACCATAAAAGAGGTGGGCCTGTTGATTATCACAGCCATCATGGGGGTGATTGGAGCAATAATCTTGGGGCTATGTAGAGGGTTCCCGACACCCGTGACGTTATTAAAAAAGCCGTCTCCATATATGAACTCTTTTCCGGATGAAAAGAGAACGGCAAATTTTGCACGCCCTCCTATGCTATCCGCGATCATTCGCTGTGACTGCCGCATATTCAGGCCAATAAGCGCATTTCTTTCTGGAGTCGGGAGCTCTCCCCTGAGCTGCTCCGCTACAGAAACAGCCGCCTCTCTATTTTTGGGGCTGCGGACAACCAGAGAGACCACACACTCGGTCAGAATCTTAAGCTGATCATCAGTGCAAGACTGGGGCACAAAACGATCCCGTAAATCACGGCCAAACAATTCCTGCTTTGTGAGCGCATTCAGCCATTCTATGAGCGATGGAAAATTACCATCCGCCACGTCAAATTCGCGCTCAAAACTCATATCCCAAGGTGAACTATCTGCCGAATTCTGACTGAGCTTGATATGGTGCCCATTTCCAATCATTCCGAGCTTTGCTGGCGGCACACGCTTGTCTGTACCGTCCGGCGTAATCCAGTGTGTAAAGCCCTCGGCATCCGCCCAGTGCTTGGAAACGCATCTTGGCCACCAATGGTGTCGTTCGGATTTCAGCTTTTTCATCTATACGTTCACCTAGAGAGCATTGATCGACTATAAACGACAAAGCTGTTCGCCCATAACCGTACTTTACGATGCCCTGAGGCGCGGGATATTTTCACTAACTTCATAAATTGCCGCCTTCAGAACTTGCAGGCAGATTTTGGCAGTATGTTCACGAGGGTTAAACCCTGAACTCATCTGCTGAAATGGATGGATGTAATTCCGAAAATCCCGCAATGTATGGCTAAATCGTTGAATATCATGCTGAACCAGTTTCAGCTCGTATGCTACGTCAATAAACGCGCTGAGTGTCCAATCATGAAACTGCTGCACCTTTCCGGCTCCATCCTTGGGCGAAGAATTTGCAGAGTTGAAATGCCTCGGGTACTGAGTTGCCAGTCCGAGCAAAATGCCCTCCAAGGTGCTTCCTGCAATGAGAATGACGGACAGATAAGCTCCTGCGGAAAAACACTTTTCTATCTCTTTAATCCGCTGACCAAGCACCTCCGAGATATAACCATCCAAGCCGATTTTCACGATTGATATGTCGGAGAATTCTCGCTTAAGAAATTGATCCTCTGTCTCTACGCCCTTCGGGTTGACCGGCTCCTCAACTTCGACCTTGTCAAGTTTCTTGAAGGTTATATCTGCCCCCTGGCGGACAACCTTCCATTTATCAAAGGCTAGAAATTTATTAAATGAATCAATGTGCTGGTCAAGCTCAGAAAACTTATCAATAAAATTTGCCGGGTTCAAAACGCTTTTAATGCACTTATCAATTTCAGGCGAACCGTTGATTAGTGCAAGCCTCTCATCAGTGTACATCCAGCGAGAAGGAAAGCCTTGCCCATAGGCGTCACTGAACCCGAGCGCATTAAAGAATCGTACAAGCTGGGGGCCTGATCGGTACTCAGTCTCTTCATTTATTAGAAGCCTTAACTTTTCTAGTGACTTAGGACTGAGAATCATAATTTCTCTCTGTGTTAAATGAATGCGCCGCTCTTATGTGTTGGAGCAGGATTTTAGTTTGGCGAGCAAAGTTTTTCCACATCTGCGATAAGCCTTTGCGTTGTTTCCGGTCATACCACTGTGTTCCCGATGAAAACTTATGGATTTACTGAGGCCAGATTTGTTATGGCATCTGCCCTGAACCGGAGGACGAGATAATTATTGACCAGCGTTGGTAAATATGCCAACACTAAGAAAGGCTCAAGGATGAGTGTTGTTAGGGTTACACGGCCCATATCCTGGGTGAGTGCGGCGCGGAAGGCATTTATGGGGTTTCCCGATGCAAGCCGGGACATCATGCTGGATGCGCTGACCATGGCCGCCGAAGGCGGCAAGGCGGACATTACCAAGCCGATGGTTGGCTTTGGCAGTGGTGTTTTTGAAATCGCCTTGCCCTATCGCGGCAATGCCTACCGCGTTATTTACGCGGTGCAGATTGGCGAGGATATATGGGTGCTTCATGCGTTCCAGAAGAAATCGACCTCCGGGATCAAGACCCCGAAACATGAGGTTGATCTTGCCAGGAAGCGCTTGAAGCAACTGAAGGAGATGTTGCGATGAGCAAGGAACCGATTGAGATTGTGCGTGGTAGCGGCAACGTGTACCGGGATATGGGCTATGCCGATTCCGATGCGCGGCAACTTAAAGCCATTCTGGCCGCAGAGATCATCAAGGTACTGGACAAGCAACGTCTGAGCGTCCGGCAGGCCCAGGAACAGACCGGGTTCAACGCCGCCGATTTTTCCCGTATCCGCAAAGCCAAACTCGATCGATTCAGCATTGATCGGCTTATGGGCGTTCTCAACGCCCTGGGGGCGCGCGTGGATGTTCGTGTTCGTGTAAAACCCGAAACACCACCGAGTATGTGCCCGTGACTAGAGCGGCAGAGACAGTTAATCATCAACTGTTGTCATAGCCGATATAATGATTTGCACCATCCAGCCCTTCCGATAGCTCGCTGGCTTGTACCTTGGTCAAGTGGAAGTACTTTTCCTCACTACTGTCATCGACCAATTTCAGATAAATTTGATCGTCACCGTGGTAGTTACTGACATAGACCTCAAATGTTGTTGGGTTCTGTGACTTATCAGCTTTACCATCCTTGCCGACAGGATAGAGATGTTCCTCTGCATACATTTTGGTTGCCATGATGTTTCTCCCTAGTCTTGAAATGATCGCTATAACTGTAAGTAAATTTTTGCAGCGAAGTCCTGAGCAGCTTTCCGGAGGTCGGTGGGCGTATCCAGAATGGCCGGGATATTCTTTACGTTTTCGTATATGGCTTCGGCCAGTTCATCCCGGCTCGGGGTGAAGTCCAGTGCCTGGATATTTGATATGGCTTCATCCATAGCCTCTGTGTCTATCGCGTGCGACGTGTACCAGGTGGGCCGGAATGTCCAGCACTCCAACGCCTGCTGAAGTTCTTTGATCTTCATTAAAATACCTATTCTCTCAATCGATGCGTTTACCGTCTTTCCAGATTTCCAGCTCGTAAAAGTCGCCGATGGCGATAGTTTCAGTGACCTTTGCAAAAGCCTTGTTCAGGAATTTGACGAAGTAGTTTTCTGGCATGCTGCTGGGGTCAAGAATCATGTGTGTGATGTTCTCATGTTCCGCGAGGATTCTGGCCCCTTCTTGCGGCTCAAGCGGGCTGACCGTGATTCCACCTACGGCTCCGATATCCTTCATTTGGTAAGCAATAGTGCCCATTTGGCCTTGCTCAATAGAGCGTCCAATATAGCATTTACATTCGATCAGGATGACGCCGGAGTCCCCGCTCCGGATCCCTTTGGCGTCAATTTCCCAGTTCGTCCCAGACGTTCCCGGGAGGGTTTGCTTGCCTTCAACATCATCAAGGCCAAACTCTGCAGCCAGTTCCTTGATGATGTGCTGGGCCAGCTCTTCGTATGAGCGCCATTTGGGTTTAGACATTTACCGCCCCTTTTTCCAGCTACTTGTGGCGGCGCAGAGCGCCGCGAGCAATTGGAGAAAATTAATCAGCCCAAGATTCTATTTGGCGAAATTGGCTTCCATGTGTTCAATTACTGTTTTGGTAAGCAATTCGGATATTGGCAAGCGGGTAGATTTCACGTCATCAGGATTATTCTTGTCACAAACGGCGATAGCAAACTCATCGGGATACTGATCCATGGTGAGCAGCGCTATCCGTTTGTTTGTCTGATGGCAATCGATAACGACTGAATCTGCGGCAGTCCCGCTTGCTCTAACAGAAGCGGTATTACTGCCGCACGATACGACAGCCCCATCAAATAGCTTGGAAAAAACGTTCACAGCTTCTGTTGCGATCACGATCAACTGCTTTTCATCGGCCATGTGTGGCTCCCGGACTGGTCTGAGACTGTATGAAAACACAGTAGTCATCGTATTTGTAGCCCCCTGAGATAGGCGATGCGGCTACCTATACTGCCGAATCTCTGCACCTAAGGACTAGGACGGAGATTTTTTCTTGGCCTATTCGCCGGCTACGGCCTCATGGGCTATACCAAAATGCTATCACAAACACGCAAAGGAGCTATGCGCCATGAGGGGAGCTTTCGTCTCTTTAATTTCAACCATACTTGTTAGTGGATGCGCTAATTTAAACAGCATCTATCGAACATTCGATGTTTCTGGTGGAGAAGGTGCCATGGTCGATATTCGACAAAGGGCAATACTGGTAGCGCCAAACGAAAATACAATAGAGAGATACAATTCTGAGGGGAAATTAGTTGAGAAAGAATACAAGAATAATGGTGTTTTTGTGTGTGCGGAGCCAAGTCCAGATGCAATGGCCTCATTTGCCTATGAATTAGCGGCAAAAGGTGGATATCCAGGTAAGGCAAGTGGAGAGTTGGCACTAGCTATGCAGGATGGCGCAGCGTTTACGGGCGTTCGCACTCAAAGCATCCAGTTACTGCGTGATTTCGGGTACCGATTGTGTGAGAGCTACATGTCCGGAGCTATAAGTGCGCCTCAATATGATCTTCTTATGAGGCGGTTTCAAAAGAACACGGTAGCATTGTTGGCGATTGAGCAGCTTACCGGAACGATAAAACCCCCCCCAATAGCCTTGACTACAAGTGGAAGAGCTGAAGCCACAAAATCACTTTCCGAGCAACGGGCTGAAAGAGAAAAAGTCAACGATAGAGTTTCTGTGCTCGAAACAGAGAAAAAGGCTTTAGAAAATAAAGTTAGTGATGCCAAGAAAACAGATGCTAATGCTGATACCTCAGAAATGGATCAACAGGTTTCTAGCCTAGCTGACAAAATTGTAAATTTGAAAAGCGATAGAGATGCTATAGATAAGGCAATAGCTGAAACAAAAGGCGTCCTTGCTGACGGGGAGACAAAGGTAAAAATCGAAACAACTGGTATGAGCACTCAGAGGTCAGAAGCCCATCTACAGCAAATAGCAAAGACAGTCGAGGGTATTGTAAACAATATAGTGCTTGCAGACGATGAAAAGCAACTGTGCATGTCTGCTCTTTTATTGCCAAGCCCTAATGAAGGGCAGAAAAAATTCTCAGACTGGTGCCTTAAGGTAATGGGCACTCAAGCTGAAGCACGAGATTATTTAATGAAGGACATAAAACTCAAGACCGAACAGGCACAAGCAGTTTTGCGGAGCGGCGCTAGCGAGGCTAAAAAAGAAGAAGCAAGAAATGAGCTCAATAACATCAGGGAGAAAGCAGAAAAAATTGAGAGGGGTACTGGGACATATAGCGTAGCCAGTGAGCTGATGTGAATATAAAGCACATCGATTTTTTGTGTGCCTGCCATGTTCTTGGGTGGGGCGCGCGGGTGGCCGGAGGACAGGGGCGCACAAAACAGCAACACCGGGGAGGATTCGCCCCGGTGTTTCTTTATCGCGTCTAGCCGTTCCAGAAGACATGCACCGTGCCGGGGCGGTTTCGAGGGTGAACACGTCGCCACCCAACTCCATATCGCGGGCCATGGATTGATAGTCAATGTAATAGGCCAGGTGCTGAGGGATGGTGGTGGTTTGTTCGGTGAGTTCCTGGGCGTAGTCGGCCAGTGAGGTATAACAGCCCGCATAGTGCTCTTCGGCTATGCGGCGGGCCTCGTCAAGGTCGTGGAGGTTGGCGAGTAGAGCCCCGCCGAAATCCGGATAGTCCGCGATGAAACAGGCGATGTCGTGCGCGGATTGAATGCCCGCGTATTCGCCGAGGGGATAGCCATCGAAGCCTTCATAGTCGTGGATGGCGTATTCCTCTGCGTCATCCACTGGAGATTCCGCCAGCATGGCGGTGATCTGGTCTTGGATGTCCTCGATGTCCTGTGTGGCGTCGATCCAGACACCGTGCAGATAGCCCGCGTTATAGGCGGCGAGGTCGGCAACATAGATGCGGATTTCGTGGCTCATGGTCTTTTCCTTTCGGCTTTGGGGTTTTGCGCATTGCGTGCGCTGAACCCCTGCCGACTAGGGCGACTAAGGCCGGCGTGAAAAATCAAGAAAAATCGCGGAGGCTCCGCCCAGCGAAGCGTCCGGGTGGATACCGTCTATTTTTCTTGATTTTGAGGGGCCAAGGACCCCTCTGCTTTTCCCCGAAAGGGATCGTTACCGGATGGCCGTGACAGACCGTAGCGACTGGCCCGGTGCGCGAAGCGCATAGAGCCCGTGCCGACTGCGAAGCAGGCGGATTCGTCAGATAGATTTAGCTATCGTTGACGGGGTGGGTAGAAATGGCTTTCTTAGTGGAAACGCTAAAGAGCTGAAATGAAAAAAATTCGTCGTTTGGGTACTAGATGTTCTCACATGCTCTCATCGTTTGTGCTCATGATGAGAAGCATCTTTTTTGCTGAATCGGCAAGTTTAGGCCACAAAGGATCGGCCATATATCCTTCTGTTTGACCATGCGGTGGATTTATAGAGAAAAACACCTCCATCACTTCATTGAAGACCTCGGCCTCCTGTCGATCTACAAATACCTCGCCGACAATAGCTTCAACGCACCCTGGCTCATTGAAGCACTGGCTATCACAGAACTTTTCCATCCAATATGTATCAACGTCTTCAAAAGCTCCGTTGGCTGCTCGACACAGCTCTTTCATCATGTGGTGTATTTCATTCCGAAGCTTCATTCTAGGGACTATTTCGCTCATGTCCATCACCTATGGCCTGTTCCAGTATCTCCACGTTATCCATTCGCTATAAGGTATATGAGCGGCTGGCGTCTCGGCGCTTGGGGTTGGCTTTCCATCCCGGCCAACATACTCATCTTCGCTTCGTATTGTTACGTGCATTATTTTTTGGTGTGGAAATTTAGTATGAGGGTCAGGCATGTCAATTCTAATTAAGTTCTTACCTTTGCTGCTTACCCACTTCCATCCGTCGCCTTTATTGTTAACGCTCCCCAAACCAAAACTGCTTGGTACTTTCTCAAAGGCCTTCTCTATTATTTTTGAAGGAAGAGTGGTCTGAGCTACTTTCTTCCGGAAATCTTCTCTTAGTCTTGAGTTTTTCTTGACTTGGGTCGAGCCATTATTGTTCTGATTGGCCTTCGCTCGACTTCCTTCAGAAGAAATCGCCTGCTTTAACGACTTCGTATCGTGTACCTGCGTGTCCTTCTTCTCGGCTAGGCTATTCTGATCCCCATATTGGCTTATGGGCGTAACGGCCTGCTGGGTTTGGCTCTGTGTCGCGGCGTTGTCTTTCTGTGTCTTCCCGGCTTCTGCAGGGGCCTGAACGCCCAGACCCACGGCGACTGTCAGTGCCATGACGAGGTATCTGAGCCGCACCAGAGGCTTTGGGAGCCCCAAAATAGATGCTCCCAAGGACAGTGGAGAACGTTTCATGCACGTTATCAAAGGTAATGGGTTACGCCTTCTGGTCATTCTGGCATCCGCCTTTGCCGTGTCGGCCTGTGACTGGTTTTCCTCGGAAGACTACCTGGCGAAGTGCGACGCGCTGGCTTCACATCCCGACGACCCAGATCGATATGCTGCTGGTATCCAGGATTCAAGCCTAGCACCGGGGGCTGTGATAGAGGCGTGCTCGAAAGCAGTGAAGGCCCATCCTGATCTAGCGCGTACCCACTTCCAACTTGGTCGGGCCTATCTCGTGACAAATCGCCCTACGGAAGCGTTTGCCGCGTTCTTGGAGGCAGCAGACCTAGGGCATGCGGGCGCCAAAAAATATATTGGCGATGCCTTTGTTAACGGCCTTGGATTACCGGACGGCGTTGAGTCCAATGCTGGAGAGGCCATGCGTTTTTACAAGGAGTCCGCCGCTGGCGGATTTATGCCAGCTAATAAGGCCATAGAGGAAGTGGGAAAATGGTTGGCGAAAGAACGGTTTGACCCGACCGTTTTTCAGAACCCTCACTATATGGCCATGCTTTATGCCGGAGACTTCAGCAAGTTGCAGGGCACACAGGATGCTGTTGGCTTTATTTCCTATGTAAAGGGGATGGCTGAAATGTTGGATTCAGAGCAGATGATGGATCATGACTCTGACTGCAAGCCACTTCTTTCAAAAGTTGGATTTGTAGGAATAGATTTGGCGGGGCTGGCCGTAACTGTCGGAGCGATACAGAGAGCGGATGATTATTTTAAGCTGTTTCTCGCCTTTGCTTTGAGTAGCTTCACATACGATCAGGGGCAGAGAGATGTTGTTACGTTATCAATACGGCATGGGTGCGATGGGCAAGTGGCCCAGACGGTAATTAAAAACCTTATGACAGCCTCAATGCCAGTGGCCAAACAGCAAACCACTACGGTGGGGGCAGCTCATGGCACAACTGCATCAAATGAATCACGCGCCATACGTCTTCGGAGCCTTTATGTGCAAACCTGCACCCTAAAAGCCATTGATGACAACGGACAGTTCTTGCCTGAAGCGGTTGAGGCGCAAGCCAATGGAACATTCAAAAGGCACTTTGATCGCGTGAATGACATTGTTAATGAAATGAAGACCAATCCACAAAGCGACCTCAATCGTATTTTGCTTGAAGGCGGTAATCACGCTCAAATTCTTGTGTCTTCGCCCTACTCTCCGGATACCTCAGTCCGCGTTGTTGGCATACAAGCCTCCGGTGGGGATATTCGTTATACGAGATGCCCTGATAAGCATATTCGGCGGATATACTCTGCGGATGCCTGGCTTATGGGCTCAGGGATTGCCCCCGCCGGGCTGAAAACGCTCTGAAGGTACACTTAACGGCCTATTAACCATATTCCCATATCATTTTCCTATCGCCCTGCCCCCAGCAGCCACTCAAGGTTGCCGAAGGATTGGCGGACGTTATGGAATTCATGGATACACGGCTGGATCGGATGAATGACAAGGAAGGCATTCGCGACAACCCGCAAATGCCTCCCGATTCTCGTGGGGATCGGGCCGAGCTGGCGGCGCTGGTCGGGGTCGAGGGGGTCGATGCCAGTCGGATTCAGAATGCGCTCAGCATGCTGTCCCGTCGCAACGGATGGTCAGTTCTGGATGTGGCGCGTGAGTTGCGCCACGACGCCAAGATCAAGGACAAGAAAGACGAAGAAAAACTGGATGTTAAGGGGCGTCTGGAGCGGGACACCGGGAAGACCAACGAGACTCGGCAAGAGACGTGGCAACTTCAGAATCTGGCGGTCTGGAATGCGCAGATGACGACTGTGGGCGGCGTTCGGATGACGAACGGGGAAGCCCAAAATGCCCGGAAGCACATTATCGACAACGCCGACTCCTTCGCCGACCGGGCCGTGCAGGAAGGCCGGATTCAGGCCAGCGAAAAAGACGAATATAAAGCGACCATTCGCCGGATTTACGAACTGAAAGACCGCGAAGGCCGGGGCATTGCGACCGAGGCCGAGAAGAAAGAATGCGAGCAGTTGCAGAAGTCGCGGATGGGGCAAGAGGTCGAGAATGACACCGGGCGGGTGCATTTGGAGATGCAACAGGTACACAACAGAGACGCCACAGTAGCGACCACGGAATCCAACGCCGCGATCAGGCGAGTTTCCGCAACCCCGCTAGATGAAAGCCTGTTCCAGGGAACGCCGAAATTGAGCGCCCAGTTTGAGCAGGCTGTACAGCCTACGGCCATGAATCAACCCGAGCAATTGCCCGAACAACCTGCTCCGCGCGTGGCGGCGATGGGGTTGGGGCTGTAGCGCCCTCGCCCCAGTGTTATTGCCCTTGACGTCCTAGAAGCTCCACCCCGTAAGGAAGATATTCCGCATACACGGTGAACATATTGACCACTGTTGCCCCGTCTGGCAGCGAGCTGAACAGTATTGCTGACACTATCCCTCTGAGAGGCTTATCGGGATAGTCCTTCATGCTTCCACCGATGTTCCCCGTTATGGTCGCAAGGGTTCCATCCTTCTTGTAGGAACCATCGGCCTGTTTCTCGGTAATGAACCCCTGAAACATGACTCGTTCTTTGAAGGGTTCACTGTCCCGTATAAACGAGTTCAGAGAGCCGCAGACCCCGGTGACTTTTCCTGACTGAATCAGCTCTTCACAACGCTTATGCGCCTCGGCTTCATCGGTTTTGAGCAAAGTGGCCGGATTGACGCCGGGTTTGCGGGCATCGAACAGGCGAATATTTTCCAGTCGCTTGTAAATGCAGAACTGCGTGGCGGGTTCTTCCGTTGGCTGATCCGATTGCAGGATATAGCCTACGGACATATCCGCGTTCGTGGTGAAGACCATGCCATAGAGTGTATTCAGATCGTTTGTCCGCTCCACCTTGTCCGCCATGGCGAATGAGCGCTGGCCTTCGGCTTTCAGCCTTTCGGTGATTTGAGCCGGGGTACCGCAATCGTCACTGGCAATGGCATGGACTGGGAAAGCGGATATAGCCATTACAGCCCAAAGGATGCCCCAGTATCGTCGATAGGGTGCCGCAGAATATGTCTGTTTCATAATGGCTATCCTTCATGCTTTCTTGGCTTTGCTCGGCGAACATTCAAGACGTGATTGAACGCCTGTGGCGTTGAGAGATGGTTCGGCGAATTGATATTGGAGAACCCTTTCAGTGTTGGCTGGAAAAACCAAAACTTGTGAGCGCTCCAGATTTCCTTCCGACGATGAAAGATATGCTTTGACGGTTATTTTTCCTTCGTCTCCGACATTCTGTATTTTGGTTTGCACGACATAACCAAAATCAAAATTACCGTTGGTGACAAATGTCTCCGCAAAGTGGTTAACACTTATAATCCGACAGTTGGCTTTGCTAAAAAGCGTCAGTTTTCCATCTTTCCACTGGCCATAAATTCCAAGCGCCACAAGAACGAGGAAGGCATAGCCGATAAATTTCGCAATCTCTCCCATACACCCCTCCTGAACTTTTTTCGAGAGACAGCGGTGAGTTATTCACCGCTGTCTTGATTTTGTTTGATCAGGGATGGTTAGCCTGCGGATTTTCGGTGGTAGCCCAAGTGTCCACCGCTGTATTTTGCGCAAGTGCAAACAACGATGGAGGTCTCGTCCTTTTCCGAAAAAATCCAGTTCGTTGGGGTTACGTCCGCGGGATCGACCCAGCCTTTCTTAATCGGTGTGATTGTTAATTTCCGGTTTTCCTCATCGGTGAACTCGGTCAGGGTTTCATCGTCCGCAATGTCGAAATGTTTGTGGATCAGGAAAACGCCGAAGCGGTGCAAGGCGTTATGGCGGGCCAGTACATCGCGGATTTCACGGAAGCAGGCCGCATCGGCCAGGGAAAATGGTTCAAGCTCCTCGCTTCCCATTGTGGGAATGCGGCTCCATTGCATGGGCTGAATGTTCAGGGCTGTCATACGGGCGTCCTCTGCGTTGGGTGCCCAGCACGCAGGGCCTCGCATCCTAGACAGCCACGGGCAGACAGCCCTCCCTCAGGAATGGCGCGACGTGTGTACGGGCAGAGACTGGTGAAAAACGGTTCCCGCGTGAAATCGCGGGTGGGATTTCACAAAGGAACGGTTTTGAAATAAAGAAGAGAGCAGGAGGGAGCAGGCATTTTGCCGTTATCACATGTTGCCTTGGGGAGGGTTTTGACTATAATCCGAAACCGTTCCTTTTCGGAACGTCCCGCCTTTGTTATTCCCGCCCTGTATCCTGTGGCAAACTTCTAATTCAGCAGTCTTTTTAAGATGAAGATTGGCTATGCGCGTGTTTCTACGGATGACCAAAGTTTAGATTTGCAATTGGATCAATTGCAAAACGATGGTTGCCAAACCATTTTTCGGGAGAAAATGACCGGAAAGAATAATAATCGCCCGGTATTGACCGAGACATTGGCCCGGCTCCGGGAGGGTGATGTTCTGGTGGTGTGGAAGTTGGATCGCCTCGGGCGCTCACTTAAGCACCTTATCAACATCTTGCAGGATTTGGAGGCTCGCAAGATCGGGTTCCGGTGTATTGCCGATGGGATCGACACGGAAACGGCATCCGGGCGGTTGCTGTTCCATGTGGTCGGTGCGATTGCCGAGTTTGAAGGGGCGTTGATTTCAGAACGGACGAAGGCCGGGTTGCAGGCCGCCCGTGGTCGAGGAAAGCAGATAGGCCGTCCCCGGATCATCAGCGCATCCGAGCTTCGCCTTGCACGGGAGCTATCCTGCTCCGGGGGCTGGACACATGCCGCCATCGCCGCCCGCCTGAACGTCGGGAAAACCACGTTGTGGCGGGCGATGAAGCGGGATCAGAATCCTGGACACTAAATAAAATACGCGGCCAGTATATCCAGAAACCCCCACGCAAGAGTTCCTATAACAGACATAAAAGACAACAGAGTGGCTGTTTCTTTCTCTAGGATGCCCTTAATGTAAGGCTTATCAGGTTCAGGAACATATGAGTGTACATGATGGTTTGGTCGTAAAATAAAGTAAAAGGAGAGTGCAACAACAATGGCACCGCCTCGCCCCGCATCACTCGGATTCTTCGTTATGTAGAGGGACACGAAGAAGCCTACTGATATTATGATGAACGAAAGAATAGCCAGCAGTACAAGTCTGGTTGTCGTATAATCCAATAGCCCTTTTAGTGACTCTTTTGCTTTTTGTACGATTCTGGTTGTCATGGCTATCTAGCGGCAGTCTGCGAAAATAAGGCCGCACATGGAGCCATCATCCGCTCTGTGTATGTAGGCGCGCCACGGGCCGTAACACAAGATATATATTCTGGAACTGGCGATCATCGCCCCTATTGCGGCCTGAAATATTTGTTTTGTTCCGTTATCAATATCTTTCAGGTCACCTTGCAGACGATCAAAGTCGCTCCTATGCCTTACATACCGACGATATTCTCCAGTGCTAGGCCTCTTGAACGAGATCGTCTTGAAGAAATTATCCAACTCATGAGCAATTCGACGCATCTCTGCATCAAACTCCGGCGAGTAAGAAAGAAGTGACATAAAATAAAGGATAAAGCCTAGCGAGGAAGAGGCGACGGGAAAGGCAAGCGTTCTCTTTGACGCTTATCGAGCCTTTTTCTTGTGTCGGCAAGAATATCGTCAATATCTTTCATGAGATCATCATGTGAGACAAGCTTCAGCGTGCCTGCTTTCAGTTGGCGCTCCATAGATGCCAATTTATCCATGAACTCCTTTTGGAATTCCAGCGGCTCGTTCGGTTTGTCATATTTCATGATTTGCTCCCTGCTAAAAATCTAGCACTGTTTCGACGTTAGCACGGCCCCACCATGCGATCAAGGCGACGACAACCCCATGTATTCTTCACTTTCATTATTTTTAGTGCTTAAAGGCTCTTTTTTCAGACTAGCTTCAAGATCGTTAAATATCTGATTGGAAGCGGCCAACGCCACATTGGGTGATGAAATATCATCGGTTCCGAACAGGTGCATCCAGTCGATTCGGTAATCTGCCGTGCGCTTAATCAGGGCGTAATGGTAGAGAAAGGCCTTTTCAGAAAGCTTGCCCCAATGACCTTTCAGCTCCTGGGCGACCAGTGCCGGGCCGTATTCGTCCGGCACCAGCATGCGCCCCTCGCGCGCCCTGCGATATTCATCCAGGGTTGAGCCGTGGAGATAGCGAGCATAGGCGTCTTTTACCTCGGCCTGGTCATGCGCGGTGCGGATACGCGATGCCTCATCATCAGCGATGTGGTGCCTGCTGTGTTTCTCGTGGAGGCGCTGGCTGAGTTTCAGATACAGGGCGCTGGTGGTCTGACGTGATACGCCGCAACGTGCGGCGGCTGCCGTGGGGGCGATGAAACGGGCATAGCATTGCAGAAGATCCAGCACCTGTTCGCGGGTCAAGACGGAGTTGTGGATGTAGGGATTCGCCATGGCCCCGCCTCAACTGCTTTACATTGCTCTGCCGTGCTTGATGAGAATTTCCGCCAGCCCTATAAGAGTAAGAACCTCCTCAAGATTCCACGCATGAACGAGTTGGGAGGTTCCCATGTACGGCAAGCATCCACAAGCGGGCGGCAGCAAGGGTAGCGCCATTTATCAAGGGATTTCCGGGCTGGGCTCGGCCATTGGTCTGGGTGTATCGATACTGCTTACGCCACAGATTTATACGTGGAGCAAGGACGCTCTTTATTCCTACCTCGCTCGTTATCTCCGGCATGATTTCGCTGAGATTCTGACCGTGGTGATGGGCGGTGTTGAGGGCTTCATCATCTACTCCGTCATCAGTCTCCTGTTCACGTTTGTGGTTACATGTGCGATTACGACGTTCGCCGCCCGCCGCTTCTCCGACAATTCCTGACGGGAGGCTGTCATGGACTCCTTCAAAGAACACTATCGGTTTGGTTCGGCGGCGTGGGCAACATGCGGTGATGTTGCCGGGGCCGGGTTGTTCGATTGTCCGGGGCCGTTCATCGGCTATGGCGCAGACCGCCCCATGATGCTCGATGGCGATGCGCCGATGATCACCATTGGCGGTGCAGGCTCCGGCAAGTTGCGGGACTTGCTGGCCTATAACCTGTGTGGCTTCCAACTGGGCGAACATGGCTGGGTTACGCCGCCGCGCATTCTGGTCAATGACCCGCGCGGGGAATTGGCGGCGATTTCCATTGGCTCTCAGGTGCGGTTCGGCAAAGCGGCGTATTGCATCAATCCGTTCAGGCTGCACGGGCTCCCCCGGCACCGTTTGAACCCTTGGGATGTGTTGCAGCCAGGATCGCCGACCTTCCATACCGATGTGAAATTGCTGGTCGGTGACCTGATCCCCCTGTCCGGCAGTTCCAGCGCTGAGTATTTCGAGTTACGGGCGCGGCAATGGTGTGAATCGCTGGTGCAGGACTACGCCATGACGTTCGGCAAAGTCAGCCTGCCCGCGCTTTATGACATGGTGAACGCGATTGAAGAGCCGGATGGCTGGTCTGCTCTGGAAGGTCGGATGTTGCGTTCCCCATCGTCTGACGTGCGGCGAACGGCCCATGAAATCAGCACCAAGCGCAAGGACGTGCCGAAGGAATACAGCGCCATCGTGGGGGAGATCGTCAAGTATCTTGGCTTTCTCAGCGACCCGGTGATCCGCGAGACGCTGAGCGGTTCGGATTTCTCGCTGGAGGTGCTGTGCCAGCGCGACTGCAATGTTTACAACATGATACCGGCGGAATATGCCAACCAGCTTGCCCCGATGTTACGGGCCATCATCGGGGCCGCGATGCTTTACAAACAGCGCCACCCTGCGGCCCCGCGCGTCCTGTTCCTGATCGACGAGGCGGCCACGCTGGGGCGGTTTGAATCGCTCCTGCGCGGCTATACCTACGGGCGTGGGATGGGGATTCGGGTCTGGAGTATCTGGCAGGACATAGGCCAGATCAGCCGTAACTATGGCCGTGATGCGCTTTCAGGCTTCATCGGGTCTTCGCAGGTGCGGCAGTTCTTCGGTGTGCGCGACCTTGATACGGCCCGTGTGGTGTCCGCAATGCTGGGGGCGGAAACGCTGGAATACGACCCGGTACTGGAACAGATGCAGGCCCGCCTGACACAAGCGCAGATCATCGACCGCCTCATGGCTGGTGATGATCCGTTTGAGGCGGGCTTGCACTACGCCTATCAGGCGCGTGCGGCTGTCCACCGGGTGAAACAGGCCCGGCCTCTCATGGCACCAGATGAGGTGCTGAACCTGCCGGAAGATCGGCAGGTGCTGTTTATCAGCGGGCTGGGGCTCATGCCGATTCTGGCGGACAAATATCCCTACTTCACCAGAGCGGAGATGGCCGGAGCCTATCTGCCCAATCCTTACCATCCACCGCATGACCGGGTGCGGGTGATGACCCGTTACGGTGTGCGGATAAAACCCGTTGTGACCGAGCGCGTTCCTGATGAGTTTGCGGACTACCCGCAATACGAATCCGGAGAGTGGTCATTTATCAAAGGGCATCGCCCCAAGCGGCAACAGCCAAAGGGAAGTCGAAAAAGAAAGTGGCGTAGCATCGTTATTCCCGAGGAGTTTTATTTTCAGCTTTAAATCCTGATATCCCAAAAAACATTTTGCAAATCTGAATTCATGGCGAATGCAATGATATTCGGAAGTGGTTTTTTGTTGCCCCGCAACAATGATTATGTCTATACCCAGCCCCTCTTCGGTTTCCCCGTGTTACCGAAAAGCCTTTGGAAAATAGGAGTAAATCATGAACAACGATAAAGCCGTCATGAAGGGAGGCGAAGTTGATAACTCTGAAATAGCAAAACTGCATAGCCCGCAAGGGGTATGTGTGTTTAATGTTGAGAAGTACCGGGAGGACGTAGAGGAGTTCGACCTGACAGAAGATCAGGCGGCAGAGCTACTGCAAACGCTGTGGAACATCATGGCGACGTTCGTGGAGCTGGGGTTTGGGGTGGATTCCGTTCAACTTCTGTTGAACGCAACTGTACCTGAAAATGCAGATAGCATGTCAGAGCCCGTCCGGGCCAATAGCACGGCGAATGTATTGAACGGTGCAAAATCAAACCACAACATGAAAGGTGCAACATGAAAGATGTTACGGAAAAAATAGCCGTAATCTATTGCCGTGTATCGAGCCTAAAACAGGCCGTCCAAGGCGATGGATTAACGTCCCAGGAAACACGATGTCGGGAATACGCCAAGTACAAAGGCTATGACGTTGTGAATGTGTTCAAGGACGATATGTCGGGCGGTCTGATCGACCGTCCCGGAATGAAGTCCATGCTGGGCTATCTGCATAAAAACAGGAGCCTCCCGCATGTCGTCATTATTGATGACATCTCGCGTCTGGCCCGGGGCCTGGAAGCTCACCTGCAACTGCGTTCCGCCATCAGCAGTGTGGGGGCTTCGCTGGAATCCCCTTCCATTGAGTTTGGCGAGGATTCAGATTCGATCCTCGTTGAAAACCTGCTGGCCAGTGTTTCGCAACACCAGCGGCAGAAGAATGGCGAACAAACCAAAAACCGGATGCGCTCGCGCCTGATTAACGGCTATTGGGTCTTTCAGGCTCCCGTTGGCTACCGCTACGCACGAAGCACGGGCAATGGAAAGATTCTGGTTCGCAATGAGCCCTGCGCCTCCATCGTCCAGGAAGCCCTGGAGGGCTTCGCATCTGGGCGTTTTCAGATACAGGCCGAAGTCAAACGCTTCCTGGAATCCTTCCCGGAATTTCCGCGCACCAATCACGGATATGTCCGTAACCAGCAGGTGACCGACATTCTGACCAACCCGGTTTATGCGGGTTATGTCGAGGCCCCGAATTGGAACGTATCGCTGCGCCAGGGGCATCACGAACCGCTGATTACCTTCCAGACCTTCAAGAAGATTGAGGAACGACTGAACAGCAAGGCCAAGGCCCCTGCCCGCAAGAATATCAACGAGGACTTCCCGCTTCGCGGTTCCGTCCTTTGCGGTGACTGTGGGTCGGCTTTGACCTCTTGCTGGTCGTCAGGGCGGCATTCACGCTACCCCTACTATCTCTGCCACAAACGCGGCTGTGAGAGCTACGGCAAGTCCATCAAGCGCGATGTATTGGAGAGTGAGTTTGAAGCGCTCCTGCGTGCCGTACAGCCCACACCAGGGCTGTTCAAGATCGCCCAGAAGATGTTCGAGGAATTGTGGAACCATCGTCTGGCGATGAGCGAGGCACGGGTTCGGAACCTGAAAAGCGAGATGGCGAAAATCGAACGCCAAGTCGGTCAGTTCCTTGATCGAATCACAGATACGGATATGCCATCAGTCATCCGGACATACGAAGACCGGATTCGGAAGCTGGAGGAACAACGGATCGTTATCGGTGAGCAGATGGCTCGATGCGGGCGTCCGGTGCGGAGCTTTGACCAGACACTTAGAACCGCTTTTGACTTTCTCGGAAACCCTTGCAAACTCTGGGCTTCCGAGCGTTTTGAAGATAAGCGCACAGTCCTGAAACTGGTGTTTCTCGACCGTCTTGCCTATGTGCGTGGATCGGGGTTTAGAACCGCCGATTTATCCTTACCCTTCAAGACCTTATCGGATTTCTCCAAGGGCAATTTGAAAATGGCGCAGCGGACGGGACTCGAACCCGCGACCCCCGGCGTGACAGGCCGGTATTCTAACCGACTGAACTACCGCTGCGCGTCGGCTGGGCAAGATGCCCGGTAAAGCGACTTCCTCTCGTTGCAGCCAGGCTGCCCGCCTTCTTGCGGAAGACGGCGAGTTCGGGGTGGTGAACTCGGGAGGGGAAGTGAATGGCGCAGCGGACGGGACTCGAACCCGCGACCCCCGGCGTGACAGGCCGGTATTCTAACCGACTGAACTACCGCTGCGCGTAACTTGCGAGATTGGTGGGTGATGACGGGATCGAACCGCCGACCCTCTGCTTGTAAGGCAGATGCTCTCCCAGCTGAGCTAATCACCCTTCACTCTCGAAGTGGGGCGCATTCTACCGACCGAAAAACCTAAGTCAATGCCCTGATTGAATTTTTTTTGAAATTTCGGCGATCGCCTGTCGGCGCGGTCGGCGCCGGGGCCCATGCCGGCCCCAGCCACGGGCCGCTCACTCGACCCGCAGGCTCAGGCGCGCCGAGACCCGGCCGTCGACCTGGCGGTCCAGGCCGGCCTCCGCCACCTGCACGCCCTGCCCGTTCAACTGCTCCAGCCAGGGCAGCAGCTTGGCGAATGGCGCCGGCTGCAGGGCCACCTGCACGGCGCCCTCGCCTTCGTTGTCGAGGCGCTCGACACTCAGTCCGGCCTGGGCCGCCGAAGCCGTGACCATGCCCTGCAGCGCCGCCGGGTCGATCTGCGCCTGTGGCGCCGCGGCATCGGCCTGGCGCACGTTGGGCGCCTGCTGCTGGATATAGGCATGCAGCGCGCGCTGTTCGGTGAAGTACTGCCGCGCCGACTGCAGATGGCGCTCGGCCGGGCGCCACAGCGCCAGGTAGAGCACCACCAGCAGGAGGAACGCGCCGAGCCAGAGCAGCGCCAGGCGGTCCCGCGCCGGCAGCCCGCGCCAGCGGATCGCCAGCTGCGAGGTTTCCGCCTGAGCCCTGAGGCGCTCGTGGAATTGCGTCATCACCTTCATCTCAACCTCCTATCACCAGGCGCGCGCTGACCGTCGAGCCATCGCGGCTGGCCGAACCCAGTTGCACCGCCAGCCCGGACTCGCTGAGACGCGAACGCAGCCGTTCCAGCACGTCGAAACCGGGAGCCCGCACCTGGAGGGCGACGTCACCGCGAGCGGCGCTGAAGTCCAGTTGCTCGACGCTCACCGTCGGCTCGCCGCCGATCACCGTGGCGGCCTGGCCAAGCAGGCCGAGCAACTGACCTTCGCCGCCGCTGCTGGCGCTGTCGGCCAGGTGCTGGTCGAACTGCGCGCGCAGGTTGATCAGCTTGCGGTCCTCGGGAAACAGCTGGCGGTAGAGTTCTGCGCTCTGCGCCGCGTAGCGGTCGCCTTCGCGCTGCAACTGCCAGGCCTGGACCAGGGTAAAGCCCCATTGCAACACCAGCCACAGCCCGACCAGCCCCAGCAGCGGCCGCCAACGGCGCCACTGGCTGCTCTGCTGGCGCGCGGCGAACTCGGCCTGGGCCAGGTCGGTGCCCAGCGGCTGCTCGCTCAGCCAGACGTGCGGATTGCCCGCCAGGGCCTGGACTTCCACCCCCTCCAGGGGCGCCACCTCCTGCGCGGCGAAGGCCCGCTGCGGCGGCGGGCAACTGTCGCGCAGCACCGGCCAATCCTCGCTGCCGCAGGCCAGGCGTACGGCACCGCTGCCGCCGAGCAGCCAGCGCTCTTCCAGCCAGAACAGGCAGCTGCCCCCGCCCGGCAGGCAATCGGCATCGACATGCAGCGAAGCCGGCGCCTTGCCCGCGCCCTCGGCCAGCGCCAGCCAGGCGGCGAGCCAGGTGCGCTGCACGGCGAATACCCGGTGGCGGCCGTCGGCCAGCGCCGGACCAAGGGCAAGGTGCATCTGCTCGACATCGTCGGCCAGTTGTTCCTCCACCGCGAACGGCAGCGACTGGCGCAACCAGCGCGCCTTCTGCGTAGGCAGGTTCACCGCGCAGGCGGTCACCGCCTCCACCGGCAGGTACAGCCGCCAGGGCGCACGGATTTCCGCCAGCGCCTGGGCGAACGGCGCGCGCCGGCACTCGCCATCCTGCACCCACCATACCGCCAGTTCCCCATCGGCCCCCGCCGTGCTGGCGGGCGGCAGGAACAGCGCACTCACTCCACTCATCGCTCGTCCTTCTTCCAATCGTCGCCGCCCGCCGACGGGATGGGCAGGCCGCCCTGTCCCATGTCGCGGGCCATCACGCGTATCTTGCCGTCCTTGCCCCGCTGCAAGGTACTCACCAGCACCTGCCGGCGGTCGCCCAGGCTGACCTCGCTGATCACCTGGAAGTAGCGGGTGCCGACGGCATAACTGACGTTTCCGGTCTTCGAACCCAACTGGGTCAGATGCTTGGTGAAATCGTCCTTGCTCTGGAAACCTTCCCGACCGCGGGCGTCCACGATGTTTTCCGCCTGTCCCGGATCGATCTCGAACATGGCGGCCAGCACCGGCACGCTGGCGGTGTTCACGTTCAGCGGCGCATCCTCGGGCAAGGCGCTGACGAACGGCAGCAGGCGTCGATAGTCGGCTTCCGACAATTTCAGCAGGCGCAGCTCGGACACATCCTTGAAACTGCGGTTGGCGGCGCGGTAGGCCGGCGCCTCCAGCAGGTACTGGTTGTCCTCGGCGCCTTGCTCGCCCTGCGGATTCTGGTCGGCGTCGAGCCAGTCGGCCAGCCGGTCCGGCAAGCCCTGGACGATCTCTTCCTTCATCCCCAGGGTGGCCAGCAGGCGACGGAACTGCTTCACCGAATCCGGCTTGACCTTGCGCTTGCGCACCAGTCCGTTGAGGTTGAAACGCCCGCTGGGGTCCTCGATCCGCACCCGCAGCTCGCCGCCGTCGTCCAGCTTGAACGGCGTCATCGGTCGAGCCCAGGCCTCGCCCAGGTGGTCCACCGGCTCGCGGGTATTCTCGCCGCCCTGGCGCAGGTCGCGGCGCAGCACCGCTTCCGCCAGGCGTTCGCCGCCCAGCGCATAGTGCCAGGCCTGGCGCACGTGCAACTGGTTGGCGCTGCTGCGTATCGCCAACTGCTGGCGGATGATCAGCCCGGCGCAGACGATGGTCACCACCGCCACCACCAGCAGCACGGTGATCAGCGCGACGCCGCTCTGCCCGCGCCTCATTCCGGCGCCCCCGGCATGCCTTCCGGCGGCTGCGGCACCCCGCCCTCGCCGTTCTCGCCGTTCTCGTCGCCCGGCTGGCCCTGCGGCTGGTCCTGCTTGAGCGGCGGATCGAGCAGACGCCAGACGCGCACCAGCTTGCCGTAGTGGCGGTGCTCCAGGGTCATCTCCACCGCCAGCGGCAGGCTTTCCAGGCGCTCCTCCTCGCTGCCTTCGTCGGTCGGCCAGTGGCCCTGCCAGTTGTGCTCCTTGTCGAGGAAGCGCCAGCTCAGCGCGGTAACCCCGTCCAGCACCTGCTGCACCCGTGGCTTGCTGTCCTGGGCGCGGTCCAGAACCAGCCAGTAGCGGCGTTCGAGGGTCTCCCCGGACAGCGACCAGCGCACCCGCTGCAGGCGCGAGCGCGCCTGGCCGAGCGGGTTGCGCCAGCCGCCACGGGTGAATTCGACGATCTGGTCGTTCTCGCCCTCGCTGAGGAAGGCGCCACGGTTATCGCCCAGTTCGTCGCGTACCGGACGTTCGACCGCCTGGGTCAGGTCGCGCTCCAGGGCGCCCATCGCCCGCACCAGCTCACGCATGCGCTGCTCCTGCACGCGAGTCGCCTGGTCGGTCTGCATCACGCTGTCGAACATGCGGTAGGTGGCCAGGGCCAGCAGGGCGAAGATGGCGATGGCGATCAGCAGCTCGAGCAGGGTGAAGCCCCGCTGTAGCCTCATGGCTGGCTCCCGAGGAAACCGACGAGGCGCGCCGCGGCGCGTTCCTCGATGCTGCCACGCTCGCGGCCGAGGGGCTTCGCCGCGACCCAGACGATCACCCGCCGCATATCCTGCTCGGCGGTGCTGTCGACCTGGGTGCGCCACTCCCAGCGACGCCCGGCGAACTCCAGCTCGCCCTGGTTGCGGCCGCTGGAGGGCGGCGTCTGTTCCAGTTGCAATTCGTTGAGACGGTTGTCGGCGATCCACATCGCCAGGGTCTTGTCCTCCAGCCGCGAGGCGTTCTGCAGGCTGCGCGCGCTGGCACTGAGCACGCTGGCCGCGACCATGGCGAAAATCGCCAGGGCCACCAGCACTTCCAGCAGGGTGAAACCACGCGCGCGCTTCTTCATCGCCGAGCCACCTCGACCCGTGGCAGGCGGAAACCGTCGCTGCTCAGCGACAACGCCCGCCCCTCGGGTCCGCGCTCGGCCAGGCGCAGGCGGAACGGGCTGAGTTCGCCACTGGAAAGGATCAGCAATTGCGGCTGATCGGTGCCTTTCTTCTGCTCCTTCTCGCCCTTGCTGCCGGCCAGCACCAGCGGCTGGCCGTCCAGCTCGAAGGTCAGCTCCGCCCATTCCGGCAGGCGGTGGCTGTCGCGCGCCACCGGCAACCAGCGCGCCTTCGCTTCGTCGTAGCGCAGCACCTGATAGGCATCGCGCTCCAGGCGCAGGCCGTACTCGCGGTTGTCCAGCACGGCCTCGTCGGTCAACACGCCGATCAGCCCGGCGAGCCGCTCGGCCTCGCTGTCCAGCTCCCGCGAGGTGCTGGCGAAGCCGGTGCTGAGCACCGCCAGGCCGATCAGCACGCTGATGATGACCATCACCACCATCAGCTCGATGAGGGTGAAGCCGCGCGAAGCCTGCATGTCCGGTCAGTTGTCCCAGTTGCCGATTTCGGCGTCGTTGTCGCTGCCGCCTTCCTTGCCGTCGGCGCCCAGCGAATACAGGTCGAACGGGCCCTTGGTGCCCGGCGCCAGGTACTGGTAGGGATTGCCCCACGGGTCGACCGGCAGCTTCTTCAGGTAGCCGTCCTTGTTCCAGTTCTTCGGCTGCGGGTTGCCGGTGGGCTTCTTCACCAGCGCCTCGAGGCCCTGCTGGGTGCTCGGATAGGCGAAGTTGTCCAGCTTGTACATGTCCAGCGCGGCAGCGATGGCCTTGATGTCGCCCTTGGCCACGGTGACCTTGGCCTGGTCGGGACGGCTCATCACCTGCGGCACCACCAGGGCGGCGAGGATGCCGAGGATGACCACCACGACCATGATTTCGATCAGGGTGAAGCCCGACTGTTGGCGACGCTGCAATGGGCGGCTCTGATTCACGCGATTACCCCACGAGTTGGTTGAGAGAAAGGATCGGAAGAAGAATGGCCAGGACGATGACCAGCACCACCGCGCCCATGAATATCAGCATGAACGGTTCGAACAGGCCGACCATCAGGCCGATCTGCGCCGCCAGGTCGTTCTCCTGGTTGCGCGCGGTGCGCGCCAGCATCTGGTCCAGCTCGCCGGAACGCTCGCCGCTGGCGATCATGTGCAGCATCATCGGCGGGAACTGCCCGGTGGCTTCCAGCGAGCGGGTCAGGCTGGCGCCCTCGCGGACCTTCTGCGCGGCCTTGACCACTTCGTTGCGGATGATCCGGTTGGCGATCACCTCGGCGGCGATCGCCAGCGCCTCCACCAGCGGCACGCCGCTGCGGGTGAGGATCGCCAGGGTCGAGGCGAAGCGCGCGGTGTCGGTGGAGCGCACCAGCCGACCAACCAGCGGCACACGCAGCAGGAAGCCATGCCAGCGCTCGCGAAAGGCATCCTTGCGCAGCGCGTAGCGGAAGCCGATCACCCCGCCGATCGCCGCGACGAAGGCCAGCGCGCCCCAGGCCTTGACCCAGTCGCTGACGCCGATCAGCACGCGGGTCAACAGCGGCAGCGTCTGCCCGCTGTCGATGAACACCCGGACCACGTCGGGCACCACGTAGCCCAGCAGGAAGCCGACGATGGCCAGCGAAGCGACCATCAGGATCACCGGATAGAGCAGCGCCAGCTGGATCTTCTGGCGCGACTGCTGGCGCTGCTCGGTGTAGTCGGCAAGTTGCTCCAGCACCGGGCCGAGGTGCCCGGCATGCTCGCCGGCAGCCACCGTCGCCCGGTACAGCTCGGGAAAGGCGGTGGGAAACTCGCGCAGGCTGCCGGCCAGGCTGTGGCCTTCGAGGACCTTGGCGCGCACCGCGAGGAGCATCGACTGGATGCGCTGCGAGGTGGACTGCGCCGCGGCGGCGCGCAGCGCCTCCTCGATCGGCAACGCGGCCTGGACCAGGGTCGCCAGTTGGCGGGTTACCAATGCCAGGTCGCGCGCGGACAGTCCGCGGGCGAACGTCAGGCGCCCGCCCTGCCCGCTCTGCTCGCGGGTACGGGTGGGCTTCACATCGAGCGGCGCCAATTGGCGCTCGCGCAGCAACTGGCGGACCTGACGCGCGCTGTCCGCCTCCAGCACGCCCTTCTGCTGGCGACCGCTGGGGTCGAGGGCGAGGTATTCGAAGGCGGCCATTATTCTTCCCGGGTCACGCGCAGGACTTCCTCGACCGTGGTGACGCCTTCCAGCACCTTGCGCCGACCGTCGTCGCGGATGCTCGGTCCACTGGTGCGGGCATGCCGGGTCATTTCCTGCTCGGAGGATTCGTTGTGGATCAGCGAGCGCATGTGGTCGTCGAACACCACCAGTTCATAGATACCGGTACGCCCGCGATAGCCATGCTGGTGGCACTCGCCGCAGCCGCGGGCGCGATGCAGGGTCGGCGGCGCGGCGGGATCGACGCCGAGCAGCGCGCACTCGGCCTCGTCGGCCCGGTAGGGCTCCTTGCACGCCGGGCAGAGCACCCGCACCAGGCGCTGGGCCAGCACGCCAAGCATGGAGGAGGACAGCAGGAACGGCTCGATGCCCATGTCCACCAGGCGGGTGATCGCGCCGATGGCGCTGTTGGTGTGCAGGGTCGAGAGCACCAGGTGGCCGGTCAGCGAAGCCTGAACCGCGATCTCGGCGGTCTCCCGGTCGCGGATCTCGCCGACCATCACCACGTCCGGGTCTTGCCGTAGGATCGCCCGCAGGCCGCGGGCGAAGGTCATGTCGACCTTGGCGTTGACCTGGGTCTGGCCGATGCCTTCCAGGTGGTATTCGATCGGATCCTCGACGGTGAGGATGTTCCGCGTGCGGTCGTTGAGCGTGGTCAGGCTGGCGTACAGGGTGGTGGTCTTGCCCGAGCCGGTGGGCCCGGTGACCAGCAGGATGCCGTGCGGCTTGCGCACGGTTTCGTCCATCAGCTTGCGGTCGCGCTCGCTCATGCCCAGGTGCTGCAGGTTCAGGCGCCCGGCCTGCTTGTCGAGCAGACGCAGCACCACGCGTTCGCCGTTGGCCGAGGGCAGGGTCGAGACGCGGATGTCCACCTCACGCCCGCCGACCCGCAGGGAAATCCGTCCATCCTGGGGAATGCGTTTCTCGGCGATGTCCAGCCGCGCCATGACCTTGATCCGCGATACCAGCAGGGCCGCCAGCTCGCGCTTGGGTTCGAGCACCTCGCGCAGTACGCCGTCGACGCGGAAGCGCACCACCAGGCGTTTCTCGAAGGTTTCCAGGTGGATGTCCGAAGCGTTCTCGCGGATCGCCTCGCCGAGGATCGCGTTGATCAGGCGAATGATCGGCGCGTCGTCCTCCTGCTCCATCAGGTCCTCGGTTTCCGGGACCTGGTCGGCCAGGGCGGCGAGGTCCAGGCTGCCGCCGAGGTCCTCGGCGAGCTGCATGGCCGCCGAGGAATCGTGCTGGTAGGACGCCGCCAGGGCCTGGTTGAAGGCATCCTCGCCGAGCGCCTTGAGCGGCAGGCGGCGGCCGGCGAAGCGCTGCGCCTCGGCGATCGCCGCCAGCTCCACCTGCGGCCGGCAGGCCAGCCAGTACTGCTCCTCCAGGCACAGGAACAGCAGACCCTGGCGCTTGGCGAAACTGAACGGCAGACGCCGTGGCGGTGCGGCCGGCGCGGCGATGTCGGGTAACGGGGCTGTCATCATGGATGCCTTATAGCGGTAACCTTACAGAAGTATCTTGGTCGTATATGACCACTGAACGGTTACCGTCAGTATTGTTAGTTGTTAGTCATTTTGTGCGGCCGGTCCCGGGTTCCTCTTGCAGAAGTATCCTGGCGAACCGTTATCTTAAGCACAAGCGTGCCTGGCCCGGCCAGTCACACCTATTGATAGAAGTAGGTAGCCTACCGGCAACGAACTGCTATGATCCCTCGGCGATCTTCAGACATAACGATAAAGACCAGGAGTGATGTATTGCCTTTCTCCGGCGCCTCTTCCCGCTGGCTGCAGCGGTACGCCCCGGCCCTTCTGGCTGTTGCCCTGATCATCGCCATGAGCATCAGTCTCGCCTGGCAGGCCGCCGGCTGGTTGCGCCTGCAGCGCAGCCCGGTGGCCGTCGCCGCCTCGCCGGTCAGCCACGAATCCACCCGCAGCGACCCGACCCGCCTGGCGCGCCTCTTCGGCACCAGCGCCCAGGACCCCAACGCCCCGCCACCGGCCACCAACCTCGACCTGGTGCTCAAGGGCAGCTTCGTCCAGAGCGATCCCAAGCTGTCCAGCGCGATCATCCAGCGCCAGGGCGACAAGCCGCACCGCTACGCAGTCGGCGGCGAGATCAGCGACGGCGTGAAGCTGCACGCGGTCTACCGCGACCGCGTCGAACTGCAGCGCGGCGGGCGCCTGGAAAGCCTGCCCTTCCCGCACCGTTCCGGGGGGCTGCTGGCCAGCGCGGACGACATTACAAGCGAGAACGACTCGATCGAACAACTGCAAAGCCTGCAGGATGAGAACGCTGCAGCATTGCGCGAGCGCCTGGATGCCTTGCGCCAGCAAATGGAAGCCACGCCCATCGCAGAACCCGCCGAAGAAGACTCGAGCGAGCCCACGACCACGCCTACGGAAAGCGACTGACCCGATGTCCCAGCCCTTGTTCCGCGCCCTGTTTGCCCCCACCAGTCGTTCGTACGTTCCCGCCGTCCTTCTCAGCCTGGCCCTCGGCATCCAGGCGGCGCACGCCGAAGACAGCGGCAGGAACGCCTTCGTCCCCGCCGGCAACCAGCAGGAGGCGCACTGGACGATCAACCTCAAGGATGCCGACATCCGCGAGTTCATCGACCAGATTTCCGAAATCACCGGCGAGACCTTCGTCGTCGACCCGCGGGTCAAGGGCCAGGTCAGCGTGGTCTCCAAGGCGCAACTGTCGCTGAGCGAGGTCTACCAGTTGTTCCTCTCGGTGATGAGCACCCACGGCTTCACCGTGGTCGCCCAGGGCGACCAGGCGCGCATCGTGCCCAACGCCGAGGCCAAGACCGAGGCCGGTGGCGGCCAGAGCGCACCGGATCGCCTGGAGACGCGAGTGATCCAGGTGCAGCAGAGCCCGGTATCGGAACTCATCCCGCTGATCCGTCCGCTGGTCCCGCAATATGGCCACCTCGCCGCGGTGCCTTCGGCCAACGCGCTGATCATCAGCGACCGCAGCGCCAATATCGCGCGAATCGAAGACGTGATCCGCCAGCTCGACCAGAAGGGCAGCCACGACTACAGCGTGATCAACCTGCGCTACGGCTGGGTGATGGACGCCGCCGAGGTGCTCAACAACGCCATGAGCCGCGGCCAGGCCAAGGGCGCGGCAGGCGCCCAGGTGATCGCCGACGCGCGCACCAACCGCCTGATCATCCTCGGCCCGCCACAGGCGCGCGCCAAGCTGGTGCAACTGGCGCAATCGCTGGACACCCCGACCGCGCGCTCGGCCAACACCCGGGTGATCCGCCTGCGCCATAACGACGCCAAGACCCTCGCGGAAACCCTCGGCCAGATCTCCGAAGGCATGAAGAACAACGGCGGCCAGGGCGGCGAACAGACCGGCGGCGGCCGACCGAGCAACATCCTGATCCGTGCCGACGAAAGTACCAATGCGCTGATCCTGCTGGCCGACCCGGACACGGTCAACGCCCTCGAGGACATCGTTCGCCAGCTCGACGTGCCGCGCGCCCAGGTATTGGTGGAAGCGGCCATCGTCGAAATCTCCGGCGACATCCAGGATGCCGTCGGCGTGCAATGGGCGATCAACAAGGGCGGCATGGGCGGGACCAGGACCAACTTCGGCAATACCGGGCTGTCCATCGGCACCCTGCTGCAAGCGCTCAAGGACGACAAGCCGCCGGCGCTTCCCGACGGCGCCATCGTCGGTATCGGCAGCAGCAGCTTCGGCGCGCTGGTCACCGCACTGTCGGCGAACAGCAAGAGCAACCTGCTGTCGACCCCGAGCCTGCTGACCCTGGACAACCAGAAAGCGGAAATACTGGTCGGTCAGAACGTCCCCTTCAATACCGGCTCCTACACTACCAACAGCGAAGGTTCGAGCAATCCTTTCACCACGGTCGAACGCAAGGACATCGGCGTCAACCTCAAGGTCACCCCGCACATCAACGACGGCGCGGCCCTGCGCCTGGAGATCGAGCAAGAAATCTCCTCCATCGCCCCCAGCGTGCAGCAGGTCAGCAACACCGACATCATCACCAACAAACGCTCGATCAAGAGCACCATCCTCGCCGAGAACGGCCAGGTCATCGTGCTCGGCGGCCTGATCCAGGACGACGTGGTGCAGGCAGAGTCCAAGGTACCGCTGCTCGGCGACATTCCCTGGCTGGGCAAGCTATTCCGCTCGACCAAGGACACTCACACCAAGCGCAACCTGATGGTCTTCCTGCGCCCGACCGTAGTGCTCGACGGCGCAGGCCTGGCGGCGATTTCCGGGAAGAAGTACAGCGACATCCGCGTGCTCGACGGCCGTCGCAGCCCAGAAGGCCGTGGGAGCATCTTGCCGAGCAGCGCCGGACAATTGTTCGACGGTCAGACCGTCGACCTGCGCGACCTGAAAGCGGAGTAACGTTCCTCAGGCTCTCCTGCGAGACAGCGGAGGACAACAAAAAAGGCGCGGCCCCTTGCGGGTCAGCGCCTTTTTCACATCGACATGGCAACACTCAGTCGAGGTAGACCATTTTCCGGGTCATGCCGCCATCGACCAGGAACTCCTGGCCGGTGACGAAACCGGCGTCCTCGGAGAGCAGCCAGGCCACCAGCGACGCGACATCCTCCACCGCTCCGACCCGGCCGACCAGGTGTTGGTCGTGGTCCAGCTCGGTCAGCGGCGCAGCCTCGCGCTCGGCGGCCTCGCGGGTATCGATCCAGCCGGGGCTGAGCGCATTGACACGGATCTCCGGGCCCAGGCTGGCGGCCAGGGCATGGGTCAGCGCCAGCAACCCGCCCTTGCTCGCGGCGTAGGCCTCGGAGTCAGGCTCCGACTGGTGGGCACGAGTCGAGGCGATGTTGACGATGGCGCCGTTGTGCGCGCGCAGATAAGGCGTGCAGTACTTGGCCAGCAGCATCGGACCGGTCAGGTTGACCGCCAGGGTGCGGGTCCACTCGCCGAGGCTCAGCGCCTCCAGCGGCGTATTGCGCGGATTGGCGATGGCGGCGTTGCAGACCAGGCCGTCGAGGCGGCCGAACTGACCGAGCACCTCGGCCACGCTCGTCGCCACCTGGCCCTCCTGGGCCACGTCCATGGCCACGAACCAGGCGTGCTCGCCCAGCGCCTCGGCCACCCTGGCACCGCGTTCACGGTCGTTGTCGGCCAGCACTACCTGCCAGCCCTCGGCGATCAGCCAGGCACTGATGCCCAGGCCAATGCCCCGGGCCGCCCCGGTGACCAGGGCGACCTTGCCGTTGCCTCGCAGGTTGGGTTCGATCACAGCGCGGCCAGCCCCCGGGCCATGTCGGCCTTGAGGTCGCCGAGGTCTTCCAGGCCGACCGCAACCCGGATCAGGCTGTCGCCGATCCCGGCGCGCGCGCGGTCCTCGGGGGACAGCCGACCGTGGGAGGTGGTCGCCGGGTGGGCGATGGTGGTCTTGGTGTCGCCCAGGTTGGTGGTGATCGAGACCATCCGGGTGGCGTCGATGAAGCGCCAGGCGGCATCGCGCCCGCCCTTCACGTCGAAGCTGACGACCGCGCCGAAGCCACTCTGCTGGCGCCGGGCCAACTCATGCTGAGGATGGCTCTGCAGGCCCGCGTAGTAGACCCGCTCGATGCCCGGCTGGTGCTCCAGCCATTCGGCCAGGGCCAGGGCACTGGCGCTGTGCGCCTGCATGCGGATACGCAGGGTTTCCAGGCCCTTGAGGAACAGCCAGGCGTTGAACGGGCTGAGGGTCGGTCCGGCGGTGCGGAGAAAGCCGACCACTTCCTTCATCTGCTCGCCGCGACCGGCGACCACCCCGCCCATGCCCCGGCCCTGGCCGTCGATGTACTTGGTCGCGGAGTGGATCACCACGTCCGCACCCAGCTTCAACGGCTGTTGCAGCGCCGGCGTGCAGAAGCAGTTGTCCACCGCCAGCAGTGCGCCCTTGGCGTGGGCGATCTCGGCCAGCGCGGCGATATCCACCAGCTCGGCCAGCGGGTTGGATGGCGACTCGACGAAGAACAGCTTGGTATTCGGCTTGCACGCCGCCTCCCAGGCCGCGAGATCGCTCAACGGCGGATAGTCGACCTGGATGCCGAAGCGCTTGAAGTACTTGTCGAACAGGCTGATGGTCGAGCCGAACACGCTGCGCGAGACCAGCACGTGGTCACCGGAGCTGCACAGGCTCATCACCAGGGCGAGGATCGCCGACATGCCCGACGCCGTGGCCACCGCCTGCTCGGCTCCTTCGAGGGCGGCGATGCGCTCCTCGAAGGTGCGTACCGTGGGGTTGGTGTAGCGCGAATAGACGTTGCCCGGCACTTCGCCGGCGAACCGCGCGGCCGCGTCGGCGGCGGTGCGGAAGACGTAGCTGGAGGTGGTGAACAGCGCCTCGCTGTGCTCGCCCTCCGGCGTCCGCCGTTGCCCGGCGCGAACCGCCAGGGTGTCGAAGGCCGCGCCTTCCAGGTCGCTGTCGAGACGCCCGGCATCCCAGTCCTGAGTCATGCCGCTCTCCCCTTTGTCAGTCGTTGTACAGATCGATGATCGCGCTGACCGCCTGGCTCTTGGCCTTGGTCGCATCGTTGCGCGCCTGTTCGATCCGGTTCAGGTAGGCCTCGTTGACGTCGCCGGTCACGTACTCGCCGTCGAACACGGCGCAGTCGAAGTGATCGATCTTGATCTTGCCGCCGCCGACCGCATCGATCAGGTCGGGCAGGTCCTGGTAGACCAGCCAGTCGGCGCCGATCAGCTTGCTGACGTCCTCGGTGCTGCGATTGTGCGCGATCAACTCGTGCGCACTCGGCATGTCGATGCCGTAGACGTTGGGGTAGCGCACGGCCGGCGCGGCGGAGCAGAAGTAGACGTTCTTCGCCCCGGCCTCGCGGGCCATCTGGATGATCTGCTTGCAGGTGGTGCCGCGGACGATGGAGTCATCCACCAGCATCACGTTCTTGCCGCGGAACTCCAGCTCGATGGCGTTGAGCTTCTGCCGCACGGATTTCTTCCGCGCCGCCTGGCCGGGCATGATGAAGGTGCGGCCGATGTAGCGGTTCTTGACGAAGCCCTCGCGGAACTTCACGCCGAGCCGGTTGGCCAGTTCCAGCGCCGCGGTGCGGCTGGTGTCCGGGATCGGGATGACCACGTCGATGTCGTGGTCGGGACGCTCGCGGAGGATCTTGTCGGCAAGCTTCTCGCCCATGCGCAGGCGCGCCTTGTACACCGAGATGCCGTCCATGATCGAATCCGGACGCGCCAGGTAGACGTGCTCGAAGATGCACGGCGCGTATTTCGGCGCCTTGGCGCACTGGCGGGTGTAGAGCTTGCCTTCCTCGGTGATGTATACCGCCTCGCCCGGTGCCAGGTCGCGGATCAGGGTGAAGCCGAGTACGTCCAGGGCCACGCTCTCGGAGGCGATCATGTATTCGACGCCATTCTCGGTATGCCGCTGGCCGAAGACGATCGGACGGATCGCATTGGGGTCGCGGAAACCGACGATGCCGTGGCCGGTGATCATCGCCACCACCGCGTAGCCGCCGACGCAACGGTCGTGCACGCAGGAAACCGCGGCGAAGATGTCCTCCTCGGTGGGCTGCAGCTTGTTGCGCACCGCCAGCTCGTGGGCGAACACGTTGAGCAGCACTTCCGAATCGGAGTTGGTGTTCACGTGGCGCAGGTCGGATTCGTAGATTTCCTTGGCCAACTGCTCGACATTGGTCAGGTTGCCGTTGTGCGCCAGGGTGATGCCGTAGGGCGAGTTGACGTAGAACGGCTGCGCTTCCGCCGAGCTGGAGCTGCCGGCGGTCGGGTAACGCACATGGCCGATGCCGACGCTGCCGATCAGGCGCTGCATGTGGCGCTGCTGGAAGACGTCGCGGACCAGGCCGTTGTCCTTGCGCAGGTACAGCTTATCGTCATGGCAGGTGACGATACCGGCAGCGTCCTGGCCGCGATGTTGGAGGACGGTGAGCGCGTCATACAGCGCCTGATTGACGTTCGACTTGCCCACGATACCGACGATGCCACACATGTGACGCAACCCCTACTTGGCTCAAGCTGGAAAGATGGGAAGCGCGATCGGTCCGTCCCGGACCATCGAGCTGACCAGGGCCTGTGGGCCGCTGGCTCCCGCGAATCGGCGACCTTCGCCGCCGACTGGCTCGCGGCACGTCCTGTGCCGCCGGCGCCGCGCCATCGACGCGCCGCCCTGGAAAACCGCGGGACCCGGCCTCGGCCAGTGTCCCGCCAAAATCACTGGCTGGGAAGCAGCCCGCCGATGCCGCTTGGCGGCGTTATCGGCGCGGCCGGCAACCACTGGCCGGCGAAACCGAGAATGAAGTTCTTCGACCAGTCGGCGACCATCAGGAAATGCGGCATCAGCACCGACTGCTGCCACCAAGGGTCCTGCTGTACCGGGGCCAGGCTGAGCAGGCCGACCAGCAGCACGACCAGCAGTACGCCGCGCGCACCGCCGAAGACCATGCCGAGGAAGCGGTCGGTGCCGGACAGGCCGGTGACCCGGATAAGTTCGCCGATGAGGTAGTTGACCAGCGCCCCGAGCAGCAGGGTCGCGATGAACAGCAGCGCGCAGGCTGCGATGATGCGGGCCGAGGGGGTCTGGATGTATTCGCCCAGGTGCTGCGCCAGCGCCCCGCCGAACATCCAGGCCACCGCGCCGGCGACTATCCAGGTAAGCAGGGACAAGGCTTCCTTGACGAAGCCGCGACTCAGACTGATCAGGCTGGAAACGACGATGATGGCGACCATCGTCCAATCGACCCAGGTAAATGCCACTATGCAGCCCACAAGCAGAAAAGGCGCTGCATTTTAGCAGAGCGCGCCCGCGACGGTAAGCCGCGGGTCGCGGTCAACCGCGTTCCGGCTGGAAGCGCACGACGAAGCCGTTGAGCTTCTGCTGCTTGCTCAGCTGGTCGCGCAGGCGATCCGCCTCGGCGCGCTGGATCACCGGCCCGACGAAGACCCGGTTCATCCCATCGAAACTGCGGATGTAGGCGTTGTAGCCCTGGGAGCGCAGGGTCTTCTGCAATTCCTCGGCGCGCGCCCGGTTGGACAGGCTGGCAAGCTGTACCGACCAGCTCTGCGGCAGGTTGTTGGCGTCCAGGCGCTTCTCCGCGGGCGGCGGGCTCGGCGGCGCAGCGGGCGGTTGCGGCTGGCTTGGCGGCGGGCTGGCGGCCGGTGCCTGGGCCTGGGCGGGCGGCTGGGTGGCCGGCGGGGTCGCCGGCAGGCCGCCGATCGGCTGGCTGGGCTGGCCGGCGGCGGCCGAGGAGCCTTCCTCGACGATCTCGGGAGCGATGTCTTCTTCGCCGGGCTGCAGTTCCGGCACCTCGGTCGGCTGCACCTCGACACTGGGCATGGCCGGCGCTTGCGGGCGCGGCGGCGCTTCCACCACGACCTGGCGCGACTCGTCTTCGCGGGTGAACAGCATCGGCAGGAAGATCACCGCCAGGGCGATCAGCACCAACGCACCGACGATGCGCTGCTTCAGCCCTCTTTCCAGCAAGGCCATGATTTACTCCCCCTTATCCGTTCTACGGGCCAGCCATTCCAGGCCTTCGGCCACGCTATAGAACGATCCGAACAGCAGAATGACATCATCCGCGGTAGCCTTGGCGCACTGCGCGTCCAGGGCGGCGGCGATATCCGCATGGCTGCTCGCCGGAACCTGGCGCAGGATCAGCGCCGCCTCCAGCTCCGCGGCCGGCCGCGAACGCGGGGTCGGCAACGGTGCAACGGCCCAATCCTGCACCAAGCCGGTCAAGGGTTCCAGTACGCCATCCAGGTCCTTGTCCGCCAGCAGGCCGAAGACCGCCAGGTAGCGTCCTCGTGGCGCTGCGGCACGCAGGCGTTGCGCCAGGTACTGGGCGGCCTGGGGATTGTGCCCGACGTCCAGCAGGAGCTGGCGTGGCTGGCCGTTCCAGGACAGGTCGCGGCGATCGAGGCGACCGGTCACCCGGGTCCGCCGCAGCGCCTCGGCCAGGCGCTCCGCCTGCCAGGGCAACTCGAGCAACGCGTAGGCCTGCAGGGCCAGCGCGGCGTTTTCCATGGGCAACTCGAGCAACGGCAGATCGTGCAGCGACAGCGCCTGGCCGTCCGCGGCCAGCCCGCGCCAGTGCCAGCCATAATCGGCGAGCGCCAGGTCGTAGTCGCGACCGCGCAGGTAAAGCGGTGCCCCCAGCGCAGCCACCTGCTCCAGCAATGGCTGCGGGGGATCGAGATCGCCGCACAGGGCCGGTTTGCCGGCGCGCAGGATACCGGCTTTCTCGAAAGCCACGCTTTCGCGGGTATCGCCCAGCCACTCGGCATGGTCCAGGCCGATGCTGGTGATCAGCGCCAGGTCGGCGTCGATCAGGTTGACCGCATCCAGGCGCCCGCCAAGGCCGACTTCCAGCACCGCAAAGTCCAGCCCGGCGCGCTCGAACAGCCAGAAGGCGGCCAGCGTGCCCATTTCGAAATAGGTCAGGGAAATCTCGCCGCGTGCGGCCTCCACCGCGGAGAAGGCGTCGCACAGTTGAGCATCGCCGGCCTCGATGCCGTCGATCCGCACCCGCTCGTTGTAGCGCAGCAGGTGCGGCGAGCTGTAGACCCCGACCGACAACCCCTGCTCACGCAGCAGCTCGGCGAGCAGGGCGCAGGTAGAGCCCTTGCCGTTGGTCCCGGTAACGGTGACCACGCGTTTCGCCGGCCTTCCCAGGCCGAGCCGGCGCGCTACCTCGCGGGAACGCTCCAGGCCCATGTCGATGGCCGTCGGATGGAGTTGTTCGAGATAGCTCAGCCAATCGGCCAGGGAACGCTGGGTCATGCGGATACGGGGCTCGGCGAATGAGTGAAGGCCGACAGCAGATTGGCCAGGCGCGGCCGCAACTCGGCACGATGCACGATCATGTCGATGGCGCCATGCTCGAGGAGGAACTCGCTACGCTGGAAGCCTTCCGGCAGCTTCTCGCGGACGGTCTGCTCGATCACGCGGGGACCGGCGAAGCCGATCAGCGCCTTGGGTTCGCCGACGATCACGTCGCCGAGCATCGCCAGGCTGGCGGAAACGCCGCCGTAGACCGGGTCGGTCAATACCGAGACGAACGGGATGCCTTCTTCGCGCAGGCGCGCCAGGACCGCCGAAGTCTTGGCCATCTGCATCAGCGAGATCAGCGCTTCCTGCATGCGCGCGCCGCCGGAGGCGGAGAAGCAGATCAGCGGGCAGCGCTTCTCCAGGGCGACGTTGGCCGCGCGAACGAAGCGCTCGCCGACGATGGCGCCCATCGAACCGCCCATGAAGGAGAACTCGAAGGCGCAGGCGACCACCGGCATACCCTGCAGCTTGCCGCTCATGGCGATCAGCGCGTCCTTCTCGCCAGTGTCCTTCTGTGCCGCGGCGAGGCGATCCTTGTACTTCTTGCTGTCGCGGAATTTTAGGCGGTCCACCGGCTCGAGGTCGGCACCCAGCTCCTCGCGACCGTCCTCATCGAGGAAGATGTCCAGGCGGGTACGCGCGTTGATGCGCATGTGGTGGTCGCACTTCGGGCAGACATCCAGGGTCTTTTCCAGCTCCGGACGGTACAGCACGGCTTCGCAGGACGGGCATTTGTGCCACAGGCCTTCCGGTACCGAACTCTTCTGGGACTCGGAACGCATGATGGAAGGGATCAGCTTGTCTACCAGCCAGTTGCTCATGCTCTTTGTTCTCCAGTGCAAGGTCGGGATGGCCGCACCGATCCGGTGACGACGTCCCTGAGCAAATTCATCTTCGTGACCGCCGGCAGCGGTGGGCCCCACGGCTGCGAAGCGTTTCGCGGCCTGTCCCATCCCCCGCCTGCGCGGTCACCTGGGTGATACCCGGCGAGCGGCTATCGCGAAATATCTGGCCTCCCTATCGGCGGCCGGGCGTTGTCGCGGAAACGGCGACACGCTAGTGGACGGTGGCGGACCGCCCGTCGTCACATCATGTCTCGTCGCGGCGCCGCGAACGCACCGCGTCCACGAACGCGCGGACCCTCGCCGCATCCTTGATTCCCTTGCTCGCCTCGACGCCACCGCTGACGTCCACCGCGTAGGGCTTGACCTGCTCGACTGCCCTGCCGACGTTATCCGGCGTCAGACCGCCGGCCAGCACCAGGGGTTTGCCCAGGTCGGCCGGCACCAGCGACCAGTCGAACGCCGCCCCCGTGCCGCCGGGCACGCCTTCCACATAGGTATCCAGGAGAATCCCGGCAGCTCCCGGATATGCCGCCGCGCGCCCGACGATGTCGTCGCCGGGCTTCACCCGCAGGGCTTTCAGGTAGGGTCGCCGATGTCCCTCGCAGTCCTCGGCGCGCTCGTCGCCATGGAATTGCAGCAGGTCCAGCGGCACCGCATCGAGAATCTCGCCCAGTTCGCAGCGGCTGGCGTTGACGAACAGGCCGACGCTGGTCACGAACGGCGGCAGGGCACGAACGATCTCCCGCGCCCGATGGATATCCACCGCCCGCGGGCTCTTCGCATAGAACACCAGGCCGATGGCATCGGCGCCCGCCGCGGCGGCGGCCAGGGCGTCCTCGACTCGGGTGATACCGCAGATCTTGATGCGAACGGCTGGCAACGACGGAGAATCCTCGGCGAGTGAGCGACGAACCGCCGGACGGCCGGTCCGGCGGGAATTCTCGATGGTAGCAAAAGCCCGATTCGACGTCAGCCGACGATATCGGGCAATCCGGAAAGGAAATGCGGCCCCAGGTAGCGCTCGGGCAACTCGAACTCCCCGGGGTACTCCACCCGCACCAGATAGAGTCCGTAGGGGTGCGCGGTGACCCCACCGGCGCGCCGGTCGCGCGCCTCGAGCACCTCCTTCGCCCATTCGATCGGTCGCTCGCCGGCACCGATGGTCATCAGGACGCCAGCGATGTTGCGCACCATATGGTGAAGGAAAGCGTTACCGCGGATGTCCAGCACGATCAACCGACCATGCTCCAGCAAGTGCACGTGATGCATGGTCTTGACCGGCGACTTGGCCTGGCACTGCACCGCCCGGAACGAGGTGAAGTCATGGGTGCCGACCAGTACCTGGGCCGCCTCGCGCATCCGCCCGATATCCAGCGGCCGATGGTTCCAGGTGACCTCCTCGGCCAGGTGCGCCGGGCGGATCGGATCGTTGTAGATGGCGTAGCGATAGCGCCGGGCCATGGCCGAGAAGCGCGCGTGGAAATGCGCCGGCATCACCCTCGCCCAGGTCACACTGATATCCGCGGGCAGGTTGGCGTTGGTGCCCATCACCCATGCTTTCAACGGGCGCTCCACCGCGGTGTCGAAATGCACCACCTGGCCGCTGGCATGAACGGCAGCGTCGGTACGGCCGGCGCAGATCACCCCGACCGGCTCGGCGGCAACCTTCGACAAGGCGCGCTCCAGCGCTTCCTGCACGGAAGGCACGCCGGCTTCCTGGCGCTGCCAGCCACGATAGCGGGAGCCCTTGTACTCGATGCCGAGGGCGATTCTGGAAACGCCAGCGGCAGCCGATTCGGCTGCCGCTGGCGGAACAACATCGTTCATGAGGGTCGCTTCATTTCCGGATCAGGCCAGGCGCTCCAGCAACTCGCGGGCTTCCGCCTGCTGGCTGTCGTTACCTTCGGCCAGGACTTCGTCGAGGATATCGCGCGCGCCTTCGCTATCGCCCATGTCGATGTAGGCGCGAGCCAGATCCAGCTTGGTCGCCGCTTCGTCGGCACCGGAGAGGAAGTCGAAGTCATCGTCGGCGTCTCCGTCCAGGGCGGAGGCGACCGCTGCATCCTCGGCGGAGAAACTCGGCGCCGCGCTCTTCGGCTCGTCAAGGTTGCTGGCCAACTCGTCCAACTGCGCACTCACCTCGTCCAACTGGGCGGCGAAACTGTCCTCGCCCTTCTCCGGAGCGGCCGGCTCCGTCGGCTCGTCGGCCAGCGACAGGTCGAAGTCGTCCGGCAGGGACAACGCCGGCTCTTCGGCAGCCTCGGTATCGAGGGTGAATTCGTTGTCGGCTGGCGCCGCGGCGGGCACCTCGTCGTTCAGCGAAAGCAGGAAGTCGTCGTCCGAAAGCTTGTCTTCCGGCGCATCGAGATCCAGGGAGAAATCGCCCAGGTCGTCATGCTTGGGTTGGTTCGGAGTCTCTGCCAACTCCGCGAAATCCAGGCCGAAGTCGAGATCGTCGACAGGCTTGTCCGCCGCGGTCGAGGCCGCCAGGTCCAGATCGCTGTCCAGGGTCAGGTCGTCCAGCGCCCCGCTGTCGGACTTGAGATCGGCCTGCACGTCGTCGCTGCCAAGATCGCCGCCGCCCAGGTCGTCCAGGCTCAGGTCGAAGGCGTCGTCGAGATCCTGTCCTGCCGCATCCGGCTTGGCCGCGTGACCGCTGTCGTCGAGCGACAGGTCGTCGAGGCTGAAACTATCCAGCTCGTCCTGCGCCAGCTTGGCGCCGGCCAGGCCGGCAACCGCGGCGACCGCGACCATTGCCGGATAGCGCGACTTGAGCTGCTCGACCTGCGGCTGTGCGCCGCCGATTTCGCGCAGCTCGTTTTCCTGGCGAGCGAAACCTTCGCGATCGCCCATCTCGGCATAGACTTCCATCAGCTTGAGGCGCAGGTCGGTGCGCTGCGGCTCGTCGTAGATGGCGTTCTGCAATAGTTCGGCGGCCTGGTTGAAACGCCCGTAGGCGATATAGATGTCGGCCTCGCCCAGCGCATCGGAAGTCTGCGCAGTGGTCTTCTCGACCTGCGGCGCAGCGGCTGCGACCTGCGGTTCAGGCTCGTCGAGGGTCAGGTCGTCGAAGCCGTCCTTTCCCAGGTCCAGCGCATCCTCCTGTTCCTCGCCGGCATCCGCGGCGAAAGCCTGGGCTTCTTCCTTCTCTTTCTGCGCATTGCGCCGCGACAGGATCATCAGCAGCACCAGCAACGCCAGCAGTGCGCTACCGCCGATCACCGCCAACCACAGCGGGTTGGCCAGCAGTTCGTCGAGGAAGCTCGGTGCCGGCTGTTCTGCCGCCTGTACCGGAGCGGGCGCCGGAACGGCAGGTGCCGGAGGCTTCTCGGCAGCTGGCGCGGGCGGCGGCGCCACCGGAGGCTGCGCCGGAGCGGCGGGCGCTTCTCCGGCCGGAGCAGGAGTCGGCGCTGCCGCAGCGGGAGTCCCGGGCTGAGCCGGCGCCTGCGCGGCTGCATTGGGCTGGGACGCATCCGGCAGGGCTGCGTTCGGCTGGGCTGCGCCCTGGCCTTCGGCGCCCAACTGCCCTTGCAGCTTGGCCAACTGGGCGTCCTTCAACTGGATCAACTTCTGCAGCTTGTCCAGCTGGCTCTGCAGATCCTGCATGCGGCTCTGCAGTTCCTCGTTCTCGCGGCGAGTGCTATCGAGGCTTTCCTTGGTCACCGCCAGGGTATCGGCGATCGCCTTGCTGTCGCCCTTCCCGCCCTTGTCGGCCCCCTTGCTGGCCTTGCCCTCGCCAGACACCAGGCGCAGGTTGTCCGTGGCGTCGACCTTGGATGGCGCCGACCCGGCGGCATTGCGCTGGGTCGCATCCAACTGCCTGGCGCCAGCGCTGCCCGCGGCCGGATTGCGGCTGCCGCGCCAGCTCTGGTTCTGCGCCTGCACCTGGGACAGCGCCTCGCGCGGCGAGCGCTCCAGCATCTGCTGTTCGGTGGGAATGCGCAGGACCTGGCCGCTCTTCAGCCGGTTGATGTTGCCATCGACGAAGGCGCCCGGATTCAGTTCCTGGAACGCGAGCATCGCCTGGGGTACGGAAACGCGATCGGTACGGTTGCGCTGGGCGATCTCCCAGAGCGTGTCGTTGGAAACGGTGCGATAGGTGTCGCTGCCTGCCGGCGCGGTGGTACGCACCGGAGCCGGAGCCTGCGGGGCTCGCGGGGCGCCGGTCGCGCGCGGCGCGCTGACCGGCGCTTGCGGAGCGCTTGCCGCGGCCTGCGGGGAGTACAGCGGCGGATCCAGCAGGACGGTGTACTCGCGCAGCAGGCGGCCATTCGGCCAGAGCACCTGGACCAGGAAGTTCAGGTAGGGCTCCTGCACCGGCTTCGACGAGGTCACGCGAATGACGCTCTTGCCGTTGGGCTTCACCACCGGCGTGAACTTCAGGTCGGTGAGGTAGTACAGGCGATCGACGCCCGCCTTGCTGAACTCTTCCGGCGACGCCAGGCTCGGGATCACCTCGCCCGAACCCAGGTCACGAACTTCGAGCAGCTCGATCTCGGCATCCAACGGTTGGTTCAACGCCGACTTCAGGGTGATTTCCCCCAGTCCCAATCCATGCGCCATGCCGGAAGTCAGGACCGAGGCCGCCGCGATTGCCCGAACCAGTGTACGAAGCCGAACCATAGTGTAATCCCTTGGTTTTAATATCTTTTCTCGTTTCACGAGAGGGAGTGCGTCGGTGCTTGCTGTCCGCTCGCCCAGCCATGCATGGACGGACGCTCCCCGGCAGCAGCGGATCGAACCAGTATTAACAAGCTCGAATAATTCTACAAATCTGTGGGTAAGTATCTTTTACAGATAGTGTTTTATCAACAACTCACCCAGGAGCACGGCATTCAGCGCGGCACCTTTTCGCACATTATCAGACACAATCCACAAATTGACCTGACAGGGATCAGCCTGCCCCGCCCTCACCCGGCCGACATAGGTCTCGTCCTGGCCGAGGGCATCGCCGACCACCGTCGGATAATCGCCCTCGCCGACCCATTCGATACCTTTCGTCGCATCGAGGACCCGCGTCACCGCGGCCAGGTCCACCGGTTCCGCGCACTGCAGGGTCACGCTGAGGCTATCGCCGAAGAATACCGGCGCCTGGATGCAGGTAACGTTCAACGGTCCGATACGCTCGCCAAGCAAGGCCTGCACCTCCGCGAAGATGCGCCGCTCGATCGCGCTGTGCCCCTCGCCATCCACCGCGCCGACCTGCGCCAGCAGGTTGAAGGCGATCTGGCGGTCGAAGAGACGCGGCTCCAGGGGGCGCGCATTGAGCAGTTCGGCGGTCTGCCGGGCGAGTTCCTTCACCCCTTCGCGCCCCAGGCTGGAGACGGAGAGGCAGGCTGTCAGGTTCAGTTGCCGGCAATCCAGCGTGGCCAGGAGTGGCGCCAGCACTTCGCACAGTTCGGCGGCTACGGCGCAAGGACTGGACAAAAGGAACGGCGCCGCTTGCGAGGCCAGGCGTTCGGCATTCACCGAAACCATGACCGGCGGTGCGACGCTCGGTTCCAGGGCGCCGCTCAGGTCGATCACCGAACAACCCGCCGCGCGGGCGCGCTCGGCATGGGCACGCGACACCTCGGCTGCCGCGGCGAAGAAGGCCAGGCCGACACTGGAAAAATCGAAGCTATCGACATCGCCGACGCGCAGGCTGCTTTCGGCGAAACCCATGCGCTGCCCGGCCGACTCGGCGCTGGCCAGCAGGTGCAAACGATGAAGCGGGAAGTCGCGTTCGTCGAGGAGACCGACCAGAGCCTCGCCAACCGATCCGGTGGCGCCTACGACTGCGACATTGAGGGGCTGGGACATGGGAAAAGCCTCGGCGGTCTGCGAAATAGGCGTGGCACTTTACTTGCCCACCTTCGCCCAGGCAATCGAGGCGCCGCCCATTGCGGGCGGCGCCGGATCGATCAGCGCTCCAGCAGGATGCGCAGCATGCGCCGCAGCGGCTCGGCAGCGCCCCACAGCAACTGGTCGCCGACGGTGAAGGCGCCGAGATACTGGGAGCCCATGTTCAGCTTGCGCAGGCGCCCGACCGGAACGCTCAGGGTGCCGGTGACGGCGGCCGGGGTCAGCTCGCGCACGCTTACCTCGCGGTGGTTCGGCACCAGCTTGACCCAGGGATTGTGCTGGCTGATCAGGCCCTCGATGTCGGTCAGCGGCACATCCTTGTTCAACTTGATGGTCAGCGCCTGGCTGTGGCAACGCATGGCGCCGACGCGCACGCAGATACCGTCGACCGGGATCGGGTTCTTGAAGCGGGCGAGGATCTTGTTGGTCTCCGCCTGGGCCTTCCACTCTTCGCGGCTCTGCCCGTTGGGCAGTTCCTTGTCGATCCAGGGGATCAGGCTGCCGCCCAGCGGCGCGCCGAAATGCTCGGTGGGGAAGGCTTCGCTGCGCAGGGTCTCCGCCACCTTGCGGTCGATGTCGAGGATCGCGCTGGCCGGGTTGGCCAGGTCATCCGCCACCGATGCATGGGCGGCGCCCATCTGCTTGAGCAGTTCACGCATGTTCTGCGCGCCGGCGCCGGAGGCGGCCTGGTAGGTCATGGCGCTCATCCACTCGACCAGCCCGGCGTCGAACAGCCCGCCCAAGGCCATCAGCATCAGGCTGACGGTGCAGTTGCCGCCGATGTAGTTGCGGGTGCCGGCGTCCAGGGCCTGGTCGATGACCTTGCGGTTGACCGGGTCGAGGACGATCACCGCGTCGTCTTCCATGCGCAGGCTGGAGGCGGCATCGATCCAGTAGCCCTGCCAGCCGGCCTCGCGCAGCTTGGGGAATACTTCGCTGGTGTAGTCGCCACCCTGGCAGGTCAGGATCACGTCGAGGGTCTTCAGCTCGTCGATGCTGTAGGCGTCCTTCAGCGGAGCGATGTCCTTGCCCACTTCCGGGCCCTGGCCACCGACGTTCGACGTGGTGAAGAACACCGGCTCGATCAGGTCGAAGTCCCGCTCTTCCAGCATCCGCTGCATGAGTACGGAACCCACCATCCCGCGCCAACCGATCAGACCTACACGCTTCATCGCAACTACACCTATATGAGAGAAGTGAGCTGGCCGGCAGCCATCATGGCGCCGGCCAAGCCCGTCAGATTACAGATTCTTGAGTGCCGCGACTACGGCATCGCCCATTTCCCGGGTGCCGACCTTGCGGCAGCCTTCGGACCAGATGTCGCCGGTGCGCAATCCCTGGTCGAGGACCTTGCTCACCGCCTGCTCGATGGCGTCGGCGGCGGTCGCCTGGCTGAAGCTGTAGCGCAGCATCATCGAGACCGAGAGGATGGTCGCCAACGGGTTGGCGATGCCCTGACCGGCGATGTCCGGGGCGGAACCGTGGCAGGGTTCGTACATGCCCTTGTTGTTCGCGTCGAGCGAGGCAGAAGGCAGCATGCCGATGGAACCGGTCAGCATGGAAGCCTCATCCGACAGGATGTCGCCGAACATGTTGTCGGTGACCATCACGTCGAACTGCTTGGGCGCGCGCACCAGCTGCATGGCGGCGTTGTCCACGTACATATGGGAAAGCTCGACGTCCGGGTAGTCCTTCGCCACCTCTTCCACCACTTCCCGCCACAGCTGGCTGGAGGCGAGGACGTTGGCCTTGTCCACCGAACAGAGCCTGTTGTTGCGTACGCGGGCCATGTCGAAACCGACGCGGGCGATACGACGGATTTCGCTCTCGCTGTACGGCAGGGTGTCGTAGGCCTGGCGCTCGCCGTTCTCCAGCACGCGCTGCTCGCGGGGCTGGCCGAAGTAGATGCCGCCGGTCAGTTCGCGGACGATGAGGATGTCCAGCCCGGCGACCACTTCCGGCTTCAGGCTGGAGGCCGCGGCCAGTTGCGGGTAGAGGATGGCCGGACGCAGGTTGGCGAACAGGCCCAGTTGCGAACGAATCTTCAGCAGACCGCGCTCGGGACGGATATCGCGTTCGATCCTGTCCCATTTCGGCCCTCCTACCGCGCCCAGCAGCACCGCATCGGCCTGGCGCGCGCGCTGCAGGGTCTGGTCGGCCAGCGGCACGCCGTGCTTGTCGATGGCCGCGCCACCGATGACGTCCTCGGCCAGTTCGAAGCCGAGCTGGAACCTGTCGTTGGCCAGCTCCAGCACCTTGACCGCTTCCGCCATGATTTCCGGACCGATACCGTCACCGGGGAGAACCAGGATCTGCTTGCTCATAACACCCTCTTGTCCTTCATTCATTGAACGGCGGGCATGCGCCGCCGTGATCGAACCGTCACTCCCGACGCAGCCACAGCACCAGCACGTCGGTGCTGAACGAGCCGTCGTCGGCAATCTCGAAATACTCTCTGACTTCCTCGCCCACCGCCAGCTGCAAGCTGCGGATCGCCTGGCGGAACACCTCCGGCGTACGCATCCGCTCGACCCACGACTGGAACTCCAGGCGCAGACGCTGGCGCCGGCTTCCGGTGACCAGCAAGCCCGCCTCGCCGCTCAGGCGCGCCCACTCGGCCGGCGAGTAGTTGCGCACATGGCTGGTGTCGCGGAGCAGCTCGACGGTCTGCAAGAAGGTGTCCGGCAAGGCCTGCCCGGGCGCCGCCACGTCGACGAAGATCGCCACCCCGCCGGGCTTGAGCACCCGTCGCACCTCGCGCAGGGCCAGGCCGACGTCGCGCCAGTGATGGGTGGAATAGCGACTGAAGACGAAATCGAACTCGCCGTCGGCGAAGGGCAGGCTCTCCGCCTTGCCCTGCTCGGTGCGGATGTTCGCCATGCCCCGTTCCGCGGCGCTCTGCGCCACCACGGCGAGCATCTCGGCGGAAAGATCGTAGGCCACCACCTCCCCTGCCAGGGCGGCGACCTGGAAGCTCACGTGGCCGGCGCCGCAACCCAGGTCGAGGACCCGCGCTTCCGGGCGCCCGGCCAGGGCGTCGCGCAGCAAGGCGAATTCCTCGCCCTGGGCATGCACGGCGCTGCTCAGGTAGGCCGCAGCCTGGGCGCCGAACTGGCGCTGGACAACGTCATCGTGGTCGCTCATGAACCTACTCCAGGAGAAAAACCGGGCGCACCCTACCCAGGATGCGCCCGGCAAGGGGACTCGCGTGGCGCTCAGCGGAACAGCCAGGGCTGCTGCTGGCGGTAGCCGTCCTCGAAGGCACGGATCGCATCGGCGTCCTGCAGCGTCAGGCCGATGTCGTCGAGGCCGTTGAGCAGGCAATGCTTGCGGAACGGGTCGACCTCGAACCCCAGCACCTTGCCATCAGGACGGGTAACGGTCTGCGCCGCCAGGTCGATGGACAACTGGTAGCCTTCGTTCGCCTCGACCTGGCGGAACAGTTCGTCCACCTCGGCCTCGGGCAGGATGATCGGCAGCAAGCCGTTCTTGAAACTGTTGTTGAAGAAGATGTCGGCATAGCTCGGTGCGATCACCGTGCGGAAACCGTACTCGTCCAGCGCCCAGGGCGCGTGCTCGCGGGACGAGCCGCAGCCGAAGTTCTCCCGCGCCAGCAGTACGCTGGCGCCCTGGTAGCGCGGCTGGTTGAGGACGAAGTCCGGGTTCAGCGGACGCTTCGAGTTGTCCTGTCCCGGCTGCCCGACATCCAGGTAGCGCCATTCGTCGAACAGGTTGGGGCCGAAGCCGGTGCGCTTGATCGACTTGAGGAATTGCTTGGGAATGATCTGATCGGTATCGACGTTGGCGCGATCCAGCGGAGCGACGAGACCGGTCGTCTGGGTATAGGGTTTCATCTCGGTTCTCCTCAGGCGAGCAATTCGCGGACATCGATGAAGCGGCCGTTGACGGCCGCGGCGGCGGCCATCGCCGGGCTGACCAGGTGGGTACGGCCACCGGCGCCCTGACGGCCCTCGAAGTTGCGGTTGGAGGTCGAGGCGCAGTGTTCGCCGCTCTCCAGCCGGTCCGGGTTCATCGCCAGGCACATGGAACAGCCCGGCTCGCGCCATTCGAAGCCGGCCTCGATGAAGATCCGGTCCAGGCCTTCCTTCTCGGCCTGCTCCTTGACCAACCCGGAACCCGGCACCACCAACGCCTGCTTGATGGTCGCGGCGACCTTGCGGCCCCTGGCCACTTCGGCGGCGGCACGCAGGTCCTCGATCCGCGAGTTGGTGCAGGAACCGATGAATACCCGGTCCAGCTGGATGTCGGTGATCGCCTGGTTCGGCCGCAGGCCCATGTATTTCAAGGCGCGCTCGATCGAACCGCGCTTGATCGGGTCGCTCTCGCGGGCCGGGTCCGGCACGTTCTGGTCCACGGCCAGGACCATTTCCGGCGACGTGCCCCAGCTGACCTGCGGCTTGATCTGCGCGGCGTCCAGCTCGACCACGGTATCGAAGCGGGCATCGGCGTCCGACACCAGCCCCTGCCAGCAGGCGACGGCCTGGTCCCATTGCTCGGCGCTCGGCGCGAAGGGCCGGCCCTTCACGTAGTCGATGGTCTTCTGGTCGACGGCGACCAGGCCGACGCGGGCGCCCGCCTCGATCGACATGTTGCAGATGGTCATCCGCCCTTCGATGGACAGGTCGCGGATGGCGCTGCCGGCGAACTCGATGGCGTGGCCGTTGCCGCCGGCGGTGCCGATCCTGCCGATCACCGCGAGGACGATATCCTTCGCCGTGACGCCGGCCGGCAGCCTGCCTTCGACCTTGACCAGCATGTTCTTCATCTTCTTCGCCACCAGGCACTGGGTCGCCAGCACATGCTCGACCTCGGAAGTGCCGATGCCGTGGGCCAGCGCGCCGAAGGCGCCGTGGGTGGAAGTGTGCGAGTCGCCGCAGACCACGGTCATCCCCGGGAGGGTCGCGCCCTGCTCCGGACCGACCACATGGACGATGCCCTGGCGCACGTCGTTCATCTTGAATTCGGTGATGCCGAAGTCGTCGCAGTTCTCGTCGAGGGTCTGCACCTGCAGGCGCGAGACCTCGTCGGCGATGGCGGCGATGCCGCCCTTGCGCTCGGTGCGGGTGGTCGGCACGTTGTGGTCCGGGGTGGCGATGTTGGCGTCGATCCGCCACGGCTTGCGCCCGGCCAGGCGAAGACCCTCGAAGGCCTGCGGCGAGGTCACTTCGTGCAGGATATGGCGGTCGATGTAGATCAGCGCCGAACCGTCGTCGCGCTGCTTGACCAGGTGCATGTCCCAGAGTTTGTCGTAGAGGGTCTTGCCGGCCATCGGGATTTCCTCATCAGCTTATTTCTATGCCCACAGGGCTTGTGAGGATGATCCTATGGCTTGTCTACGAATAACTCAAATTCATATTTTTCATCCAAAGCATTCCCAACAGGAATCCATTGGCGCTAAGCTCCGGGCAGCCGAAACCAGCGGAGGCCCGCAATGGACCTGAACAGCCTCAACACCTTCATCGCCATTGCCGAGACCGGCAGCTTCTCCGAAGCCGGCGAGCGCCTGCACCTGACCCAACCGGCGGTGAGCAAGCGCATCGCCGCCCTCGAACAGCAGCTCAATGCCCGGCTGTTCGACCGGGTCGGCCGCGAGGTCAACCTCACCGAGGCCGGCCGCGCCCTGCTGCCGCGCGCCTACCAGTTGCTCAACGTGCTCGACGACACCCGCCGGGCGCTGAACAACCTCGCCGGCGAGGTCAGCGGCCGGCTGGTCCTGGCCACCAGCCACCACATCGGCCTGCATCGCCTGCCGCCGCTGCTGCGCGCCTTCACCCGGGCGCATCCGCAGGTGGCGCTGGATATCCAGTTCCTGGATTCGGAAGTGGCCTACGAGGAGATCCTTCATGGCCGTGCGGAACTGGCGGTGATCACCCTGGCCCCGGAAACCGCCGAACCGGTGCGCGCAGTCCCGGTGTGGGACGACCCGCTGGACTTCGTCGCCGCCCCGGAGCACCCGCTGGCCCGACAGGGCACGGTGTTCCTCGCCGACGTCGCCAAGCACCCCGCGGTATTCCCCGGCGGCAACACCTTCACCCACCACATCGTGCGGCGCATGTTCGAAGCCGAAGGGCTGACGCCGAACATCGCCATGAGCACCAACTACCTGGAGACCATCAAGATGATGGTCTCCATCGGCCTGGCCTGGAGCGTGCTGCCGCGGACCATGCTCGACGACCAGGTGGTGCGCCTGCCGCTACAGGACATCCAGCTCAGCCGCCAGCTCGGCTACATCCTGCACACCGAGCGGACCCTGTCGAACGCCGCGCGCGCCTTCATGCGCCTGCTCGACGAACAGGCATTCGGCAACGGCACTCCAGCGGCCTGAAGCGATTCAGGTCGAACGCCACGGGTAGGCCCTCCCCTCTTCGCCGTCCGCGGCCAGCGCTCACCCGACCTGCATGCCAATGCCCTCGCGACTCAGCCCTCGCCGACCCACGCCTGCACCTCGACCTCCACGTCGACCCCCAGCGCCAGCCCGGCGGTCACCGTCGAGCGTACCGGCAAGGCCCCCTGCACATGACGCTGGTAGACCTCGTTGAAACCGGCGAAGTGGGCCATGTCCGACAGCCAGACGGTGACCTTCACCAGTTGGTCAAAACGCGCGCCACAGCTCTCCAGGGTCTCGCCGATGCGTGCCATCACCGCTTCGGTCTGGGTCTGGATATCGCCACGCACCACCTCGCCGCTCGGACTCATCGGCACCTGTCCGGAAAGAAACAGGAAGCCGCCGGCCCGCACCGCGCGGGAAAAGGGAAACGGCAGGCTGCTGGGGTAACGCTGGATGTCATCGCTCATCTGGATTGCCTCCTGTGGATGAAGCGCTAGGAAGAAAAGCTTTCGGCCGCGGAATCGGCGTATTCATGTAGCACTGCGATCAACCCTGGCTCATATCGACGCGCTCCGCCAGAAAGTCCAGGAACGCCCGCACGCGCAGCGGCAGATAGCCGCCCTGGCCGACGTAGACGGCGTGGACTTCCTCCAGGTCGCCCGGGTTGTATGCCTCGAGCACGGGAATCAGGCGCCCGGCGGCTATGTCCTCGCGCACCTGGAACGCGGCCAGCCGCGCCAGGCCCAGGCCGGCCACGGCCAGACGGCGCAGCGCCTCGCCATCGCTGGCCTGGGCGTTGCCCGACAACGGCACCACGAGTTCCTCGCCGGCGTCCCGCAGCGGCCAGCCGGAGCGCGTTCGCACATAGTTGGCGCCGAGGCGGTTGTGCCCCAGCAGCGCCTGCGGCGTGGCCGGCATGCCATGCCGGGCCAGGTAGGCCGGCGCACCGACGATCAGCATGCGCGTGCTCCCCAGCTTGCGCGCCACCAGGCTCGAGCTTTTCAGCGGCCCCGCGCGCACGGCCACGTCGGTGCGCTGCTCGAGGATGTCGACGACCTCATCGGTCAGCACGATATCCAGCGTCACCTCGGGATGCTGCGCGAGGAACTCGGGCACCAGCGGCAGCAGGAAATGATGTCCGAAAGGCACGTTGGCGTTGACTCGCAAGCGCCCGCGCGGCGCCGCGTTTTCGCTCGCACACCGCTCGGCTTCCTCCAGGTCGGCCAGGATACGCACCCCGCGCTCGTAGAACGTGCATCCCTCGGGCGTCAGTTGCAATTGACGGGTGGAGCGGTTCAGCAAGCGGGTTCCCAGGCGCTGTTCGAGCCGGGTGATCAGCTTGCTGACTGCCGAGGGCGTCATGCCGCAACGTCGAGCGGCGGCGGAAAAGCCCCCCAACTCGACGACCCGGGCAAACACCTCCAGTTCGCCGGAACGGTTGACTTCAAGCCGGGCCATGGCGCCCTGCCTGATGATTTCGCTTCATAAATGATGTTCCCCGCTACGGTCTATTTCCCTTAAATCTTTGAATTCATCATCAGCTACAGGATAACCACTGAATTCAACGACATGAAACGACCCATCGAAAGACTTCCCGCCGCGACCTCCAGCGCAACCCGGGCCTTCGCGCTCGCGACGAGCCTGTTGTACGCCTGCGCCGCGCCGGCCGCTTCCTGGACCGCCAGCTGGCAGGCCAGCCCGCAGCCGGTCTGGGCTGAGGACTTCCTGTTTCCCAGCAACGTGCCAGCCGAACTGCACGACCAGACGGTGCGGCAACTGGCGCGAATCAGCCTGGGAGGAACGCGCGTGCGCATCGTCCTGGCAAATACCTATGGAAGGCGCCCGATCCGGATCGGCCGGGCCACCCTGGCCAAACCCGGTTCCGAGCGCGCCGCGGTCGCCACCGGCAGCCTGCATGACGTGACCTTTGGCGGACGCCGGACGGCGACCATCGCGCCCAGCGCCACGCTACTCAGCGATCCGGTGGCGATGCCGGTGGCCGCGCTCTCGCAGGTGCTGGTGAGTCTCTACCTGCCGGCCGCCACGCCCATGGAAACCTTCCACTGGGACGGCCGCCAGACGGGCTGGATCGTCGCCGGCGAGCAGACCCAAAGCCACGCATTGCAGTTGGACGCGGCGGACAGCCAGAGCACCACCGCGCGCCTGCTGTTGACAGGTATCCTGGTCGAAACCGAAACGGCAACGCGGACGCTGGTGACGCTCGGCGACTCGATCACCGACGGAGCCAGCGCCAGCCTCGACCGGAACAGCCGTTGGCCGGACTTCCTCGCCGAACGCCTGGCCCCGCATGGCGTCGCCGTGGCCAATGCGGGGATTTCCGGCGCCCGCCTGCTGAGCGACGGCATGGGCGCGAACGCGCTGGCACGTCTGGACCGCGACGTACTGGCCCAGCCAGGCGCAAGCAGCATGGTGGTGATGCTCGGCATCAACGACATTGCCTGGCCCGGTACCGCTTTCGCCCGGAATGCCGCACCGCCCACCCTGGAAGCGCTGATCGCCGGCTACCGGCAATTGATCGAACAGGCGCACAACCGGGGTATCCGGGTCGTCGGCGCGACCCTCACGCCGTTCGAGGGCGCACTGCCCGGCACGCCGTTGAGCGATTATTACCAGCCCACCAAGGAAGCCCTGCGCAGGCAGGTTAACGAGTGGATCCGTCATGCCGGCGCCTTCGATGCGGTGATCGACTTCGACGCGGCATTGCGCGATCCGGAGCAGCCGTCGCGGCTCGCCGCGCGCTACGACTCCGGCGACCATCTGCACCCCAGCGACGAAGGCAACCGGGCGATGGCGGCCGCCGTCGACCTCGACGTCCTGCTGGACGAGGTGCCTGACGGCACACCGGCAGAGCCCCGGGCCGATAGCGCAACGAAATGAAAAAAGGCGCCCGAAGGCGCCTTTTTTCGATCACCGCTGACGGTTACTGGTTGTCCAGTGCCGGGCGCTGGCCATTGATGGCGATACGCTTCGGCTTGGCTTCTTCCGGAACCAGCCGGACCAGGTCGATGTTCAGCAGGCCGTTGGCCAGCGAAGCCGCCTTGACCTCGATATGGTCGGCGAGGCGGAACGACAGCTTGAAGGCGCGCTGGGCGATGCCCTGGTGCAGGTAGGTCACGTTGTCCGTGGACTTCTCGCGCTTGCCGCCACTGACGGTCAGCACGCCGCGCTCGACCTGCAGGTCCAGGTCTTCTTCCTGGAAGCCGGCGGCGGCGATAACGATGCGATACTCGTCGTCACCGTGCTTTTCGACGTTGTAGGGCGGGTAGGTACTCCCGGCCTCATTGCGCAGGGCCGACTCGAACAGATCGTTGAAGCGATCGAAGCCTACGGAATGACGGAACAGCGGGGCGAGGGAAAAAGCGTTGCTCATTGCGAATCTCCTGAATTATCAGCAAGTACTCTGGTGCGGAACCCGTCTTCGGCATCCCGCACGAACTAGATAGGGATCGTCGGAAGTATTTCAAGAGCCTTGAGAACGACCGTTCGTCGTGCTCAGATCGAAACTCATCCTTTCGAGAACCGTCGCCATGGAACGCGCAATCCCGACCTTCCCCTGCCGCGATCTGGACAGCGCCAGCGCCTTCTACCAGTCCCTCGGCTTCCACCTTGGCGCTCGCTATCCGACCTACGCCATCCTCCAGCGCGGCGCCCTGGAGCTGCACCTGTCGCTGTTCGAAGCGCTCGAACCAAAGACCAACTGCAGCGCTGCCTACCTGCGCCTGGAGGACGTCCAGGCACTGCATCGCCAGGCCGCGGCCCTCGGCCTGGGCAGCCAGGGGATTCCACGCATCACGGCCCTGGAAGACCAACCCTGGGGCATGCGCGAATTCGCCCTGGTCGATCCCGACGGCAACCTGCTGCGGGTCGGCCAGGAGCTCGATGCGACGCCAGAGCAACACCGGGTTCGCCTGGCCAGCGGCGACGACGTCCCCGCGGTGGCCGCGCTCTGGCAAGCCAATGTCCGCGAAGCCGGAGAAACCCTGGATGCCGGCGACCAGCAGGCGATCCAGGCACTGCTCCTGGCCGCCTCGCGCAACCGCTTGCTCTGGCTGGCGGAGGCCCAGCAGCATCCCCGCGGTTTCGTCCTCGCCCACCTGTGGCAGATCGAGGACGGTCAGGCACGGGTGGGAGAGATCGCAGAGCTCTACGTACTGCCGCAGGCCCGCCGCCAGGGCCTGGCCCGGGAACTGGTGGGCAGTGCCGAGGAGGCCCTGCGCTCGCGCGGCGCCGGCCTGATCCGCGCGCAATCGGCCCTCGACGCGCCGCTGTCCAACCTGTTCTGGCAGGGCCTGGGCTGGGACGCCGACTACCTGACCTTCACTCGCTACTGACCTGGGGAGCATCATCATGCGCAACGTCATGCTGATCACCGGAGCCAGCCGCGGCATCGGCGCCGCCACCGCTCTGCTCGCCGCCGAGCGCGGCTATGCGGTCGTCCTCAACTATCTGCGCAACCGCGAGGCCGCCGAAGCGCTGCGCCAGCGCATCGAGCGCCAGGGCGGCGAAGCCCTGGCGGTGGCGGCCGACGTAGCCGAGGAAGGCGATGTCGAGCGGCTGTTCGCCGCCATCGACGAACGTTTCGGCCGCCTCGACGTGCTGGTCAACAACGCCGGCGTGCTGGAAGCGCAGACGCGCCTGGAAAACATCGACGCGGCGCGCCTGCACAGGGTATTCGCGACCAACGTGACCGGCAGCTTCCTCTGCGCCCGCGAGGCGGTGAAGCGCCTGTCGACCCGCCACGGCGGGCGCGGCGGCAGCATCGTCAACGTATCCTCGATGGCCTCGCGGCTGGGATCGCCCAACGAATACATCGACTATGCCGCCGCCAAGGGCGCCATCGACAGCATGACCATCGGGCTGGCCAGGGAAGTGGCGGCGGAGGGTATCCGGGTCAACGCGGTGCGGCCCGGACTGATCGATACCGAGATCCACGCCAGCGGCGGCGAGCCCGGCCGTATCGAACGCCTGAAGGGCGGCATACCGCTAGGACGCGGCGGTACGGCGGAGGAAGTCGCGCGGGCGATTCTCTGGCTGGCGTCGGACGAAGCCAGCTACAGCACCGGCACCTTCATCGATGTCAGCGGCGGCCGCTAGGCCTGCTACGCAAGCTAGGCCGCCTGGCTGAACGACACCTGCAACAGCCGGTCGATGGTTTCGCAATCGCTTTCCCGGCGAATCCGCGCGAACAGCTCGACGGCTTCGGGATAGGTGCGCGTGAGCATGCCCAGCCACTGCTTGAGACGCCCCGGGGCATAGCGCGGGGCGAGCTTGCGCCGGGCCTGTAGCCAGAAGTCGCGCAGCAGCGGCAACAGCTCGCTCCAGGGCATCTCGTGGATTTCGCCGCCATTGCGCCAGGCGGCGATCTGCCGAGCCAGGCCAGGACGCGAGACCAGGCCGCGACCGAGCATGATGTCCTCCACCCCGCTGACCTCGCGACAACGCAGGTAGTCGTCGAGCGTCCACACCTCGCCATTGGCGAACACCGGCACGCGCACCGCCTCGGCCACCCGCGCCACCCATTCCCAGTGCGCCGGCGGCCTGTAGCCATCGACCTTGGTCCGGGCATGCACCACTACATGGGCCGAGCCGCCGTCGGCCAGGGCCCGCGCACAATCCAGGGCGCCGTCGGGACTGTCGTAGCCCAGGCGCATCTTCGAGGTCACAGCAATCTCGCTCGGCACCGCGCGACGCACGGCGGCGACGATGTCGTGCATCAGCTCCGGCTCCTTGAGCAATACCGCGCCGCCGCGCGAGCGGTTCACGGTCTTGGCCGGACAACCGAAGTTCAGGTCGATCACCGGGGCGCCCAGCTCACAGGCGAACGCGGCGTTATCCGCCAGGCACGCAGGATCGGAGCCGAGCAACTGCACACGCATCGGCGTCCCGGCGCGGGTCCGGCTGCCGTCTCGCAGCTCCGGCGCCAGCTTGTGGAAAGCCGTGGCCGGCAGCAGGCGATCGGTGATGCGGATGAATTCGGTGACGCACCAATCGATGCCGCCGACGCGGGTCAGCACGTCGCGGAGGATTTCATCCACCAGACCTTCCATCGGCGCCAGGGCGATTTGCACGAACCACTACCTCGAAAATGACAGGCGGCGGATTCTAGAGAATCCGCCGCCCGGAACAAAGTGCGAATGCCTGCCGGCCGACGCGCGACGGGTCAGGCCCCGGCGAGCAGAGCCTGGCCATAGCCGTCGATGAACTCCGCCGGCATCCGCTTCGGCTTGCCGCTGGACAGTTCGATGCAGACGAAGGTGGTCTGCGCCCGCAGCAGCGTGGCGCCATCCGCCGGGCGTACCAACTGGAAGCGCCGGTTCATCCGCAAACGCTGGTCGGACTCGACGATCCAGGTCGCCAGTTGCAGTTCGTCGCCCTCGTAAGCCGCGGCCAGGTAGTCGATCTCGTGGCGCAGCACCGCCATCGCCCGGTCCAGCCGGCGGTACTCGGCCAGGTCCAGGCCCAGCCGCTGCGAGTGACGCCAGGCGCAGCGCTCCAGCCAACTGACGTAGACGGCGTTATTCGCGTGGCCGAGCCCGTCGATGTCCTCGGCGAGGACCCTGAGGTCGATCACGAACGGATCGGCGTAGTCCCAATTCATCAATGCTGCTCCAGGCTGCCGGCCAGTTCGCGCGCTTCCCTGGCCAGTTGTGTGATCTGATCCCAGGCCCGCGCCCGGATCAGGCTCGGCGGCGCCAGCCAGGTGCCGCCGACACAGGCGACATTGGGCAGGCGGAGGAAATTCAGCAGGTTGTCCAGGTTCACCCCGCCGGTCGGGCAGAAGCGGATGCCGGTGAACGGCCCCTTCAGGCTTTTCAGCATTTTCACGCTGGCAGTGCCATCGGCCGGGAACAGCTTCAGCGAGCGATAACCGTACTCCAGCGCCAGCAACACTTCCGAAGGCGTCATCACCCCGGGCAGGTATGGCAGGCCGGCATCCTCCGCGGCGGCGGCAAGGCGCGGCGTGCATCCGGGGCTGACGGCGAACTGCGCGCCCGCGTCGCGTGCCTCGAGAAACTGCTCGGTGTGGATCAGGGTACCCGCCCCCAGCAGGACCTCGGGCACCTCGCGATGGATGGCGGCGATCGCGTCCAGCGCCTGCGGCGTGCGCAGCGTCACTTCCAGCACCGTGACGCCGCCCGCATACAACGCGCGCGCCAGGTCGGGCGCCAGCGCCACGTCCTCGATCACCAGCACCGGCAATACCGGGCTGGCCTGCAGCAGGACCCGATCCAGCGGCAATGTCATGGGCATTCCTCGATTCGAAACGGCTCGCCCCGCCGGATCGCTCCGCGCGGGCCACAGCGCTTTTTACCGAAGAACCGAGGTCAGGACAACGACAACCCCTCTGCTACGCGCCTCAGGAAGCGCTCGCCGTCTTTTCCACGCGCCGGCAAGCGCGCATCGCCGGGCGCTCCTCGAGCAGCGCCAGCAGCGACTCGCTCAGCCTGCGCTCGCCGAGCAGTCGGTGGTGGCCGCCGCCCGGCAGGCGCAGCAAGCGACTGGCCGGCCAGGCGGCATGGATGCGCTCGGCATTTTCCACCGCTACGCGCGTGTCGTCGTCGGCATGCACCACCAGTCCGGGCATTTCCAGACGGTAGCGCGCCACATCCAGGCACGCCGCGGATATGCCCGCCTGCCGCTCGACCAGGCGGATGAAATGCGAGCGAGCCAGGGCCGGCAAACCGACGAAACGAGCGAACAGGCGCAACTGTTCGAGAATCCGCGACGGCGCCGAGACCGTCACCAGCGCTTCGCTGCGCAGCCCCATCTGGGCCGCCAGCAACGCCGCCGCGCCACCCAGGGAATGACCGACCACCGCACGCAGCGGCGGCAACTCACCAGCGGCCTCCAGCAAGGCGTGGGCCGGCGCATCGAGGGCATACACCGAATAACCCGCGCCGACCAGTTGCTCGATCAGATGGGCGAACTGTGTCGGCCTGCCGGCCCAGCCATGCAGCAGCAGGACTGCCGGCCCCTCGCCCCAGCGCAACACCGACAGCCCGAAGCGCAGAGTGACGCGCTCCGAGCTGGCCAGCAGCGGCAGCTCCCAATCCTTCGGCGGCCACTCGCCAGGCATCATGAACGCCCGACGCATACGCTCGGCCGTCCAACGCGGCGCGATGCGGCCGATCGTCCCGTTGAAACCGCGAATCCAGGTCAGGCTACTCATCTCGCACCTCCTCAGTTCACCGCCTGCTTGGCGGCACGCAGAACCCGGTCGGACAGCTCGCCCGGCCCCAATGCCCGGGCCAGCGCCAAACCGCCAATCATCAACACCAGGTCGGCCAGGGCGACGTCGGTTTCCTCGGGATTTTCCGCCAGGCTGGCGACCATGATCTCGACATGCCTGCTCAAGACCTCGCGAAACCCCTCCGGCAGGCGCGCCACCTCGGCGAGGGTCGCCGGCAGCGGACAACCGGCGTCGACCTGTGCGTCCCGATGCTTGCGCGACAGGTAGAAGGCGGCCGCCAAGGCCCGACGCTCCTTTCCCGACAATCCGGGGTCGAGTTCACCGAGCAGTTCGCGGCGCTTGCCGAGCAATTGCTCGAACGCCTCGAGCATCAGCGCATCCTTGCTCTGGAAGTGGGCATAGAAGCCGCCGACGGTGAGCCCCGCCGCGCCCATCACTTCCCCGACGCTAGGCTCGACGGCGCCCCGCTCGAGCAGGGCCTGGGTGGCGGCACCGAGGATGCGGGCACGGGTCTGGGTTTTCTTGTCGCTCATGACGATCTCCGAAAATATTATGAGTGAAATATTATATGCATAATAAAAATCGACAAGCGTACGGCCGGACCGTCTGTCAGGAAATTCGAAAAGGGAAAAAACAAAAGGGCCATTCCAATTCGGAATGGCCCTATAGAGCCCCGCAGAGCGGGAAAAAGTGGCGTCCCCTAGGGGACTCGAACCCCTGTTACCGCCGTGAAAGGGCGGTGTCCTAGGCCACTAGACGAAGGGGACAATGAAACCTTCGAAAAGTAAGGCCAGCGATGCTGGCCTTGGAATATGGTGGAGCTAGACGGGATCGAACCGTCGACCTCTTGCATGCCATGCAAGCGCTCTCCCAGCTGAGCTATAGCCCCGAATTCGCCATCAGGCGGGCGATCTTCCGATCGCTTCGACAACCTTCCGGTTGTCGACACGCTCATCCATTGCTGGGACGGATGAACATGAAGTGGCGTCCCCTAGGGGACTCGAACCCCTGTTACCGCCGTGAAAGGGCGGTGTCCTAGGCCACTAGACGAAGGGGACGAAACCTTCGTAGGAATCCGCAAAACCAACCGCGTATTCCCGGCAATTTGGTGGAGCTAGACGGGATCGAACCGTCGACCTCTTGCATGCCATGCAAGCGCTCTCCCAGCTGAGCTATAGCCCCAAAGTACCGCTGGATCGCTTCACTTCGTTGAGTTCGTCGTGAAGACGGGGCGCATACTAAGGGTGAGACTTGAGGCTGTCAACATTATTTTTCATCGAAACCTAAAAAATTTTACCGGAAGAACAATCACTTACCTCCCCTCCCCAAAAAACGAGGCCCGCAACTGGGCGGGCCTCGTCATCGACTGTAGAAGAAAGCCGGTCAGCCGGGAATGGCGTCGCGGATCTTCTCCCATTCCTTGGTTTCCTTTTTCGACGCCCCGCCCAGCAGCTCCAGGGCCTGGCGCAAGCGATAGCGCGACAGGTCGGCACCAAGGATCTCCATGGCGTCCAGCACCGAAACCGAGCTGGCATGTCCGGTGATGGCCGGGAACATCAGCGGCATCACGTCGCGCAGCTTGAGCTGGAGGTGTTCGGCGACAGCCTGGATGCAGCCGGTGATGCGTTCCTTCTCCCACTGGCGCAGGGATTCGAGTTTCCACAGCACCAGTTGCAGGACCTGGCGGACCTGGGTCGGATCGAGCTTCTTGTGTTCGAACAGCGAAGCGTCCAGCGGCACCCCGCCGCTGAAGAAGAATCCGGCCAGCGGCGCGATCTGGCTGAAGTTCTCCACCCGTCCCTGCACGTGCGGAGCGATCTTCATCAGGTATTCGGGATTCAACGCCCACTTCTGCACCTCACGGGCGAACTCCTCCACGGACTGCTCGCGGATCCACTGCCCGTTCAGCCAGGAGAGCTTCTCCAGGTCGAAGATCGGTCCGCCCAGGGAGACGCGCGACAGGTCGAAATGCTCGATCATCTCGGCGAGGGTGAATTTCTCGCGCTCGTCCGGCATCGACCAGCCCATCCGCCCGAGGTAGTTGAGCAGCGCCTGCGGCAGGTAGCCCATGCGCTCGTAGAAGGTGATAGAGGTCGGGTTCTTGCGCTTGGACAGCTTGCTCTTGTCAGGGTTGCGCAGCAGCGGCATGTAGCACAGCTGCGGCTGCTCCCAGCCGAAATACTCGTAGAGCTTGATCAGCTTGGGCGCCGACGGCAGCCACTCTTCGCCGCGCAGGACGTGGGTGATGCCCATCAGGTGGTCGTCGACCACGTTGGCGAGGAAGTAGGTGGGCAGGCCGTCGGCCTTCATCAGCACCTGCATGTCCATGCGATCCCACGGAATCTCGACATCGCCGCGGAGCATGTCCGGCACCACGCAGACACCCTCGGTCGGCACCTTCATGCGGGTGACATGGGACTCGCCGGCGGCGACGCGGCGCTGCACCTCATCCTTCGGCAGGTGCATGCAGTGGCCGTCGTAGCGCGGGGTTTCCTTGCGCGCCATCTGCTCGGCGCGAACCGCATCGAGGCGCTCGGGCGTGCAGAAGCAGGTGAAGGCATGGCCCTTCTCGACCAGTTCGTCCGAATACTTCTTGTAGATGTGCCCGCGCTCGCTCTGCCGGTACGGGCCATGCGGGCCGCCGACGTCCGGGCCCTCGTCCCACTCGATGCCGAGCCAGCGCAGGGCGTCGTAGATCTGCTGCTCGGACTCCCGCGTCGAACGCAACTGGTCGGTGTCCTCGATGCGCAGGATGAACTGACCGCCGTGCTGACGCGCGAAGCACAGGTTGAACAGCGCGATGTATGCGGTACCGACGTGCGGGTCGCCCGTCGGCGACGGGGCGATGCGAGTACGAACAGTGGTCATGGAGACTCTCTTGCCAAGCGGAAGTTAAAACGGAAATTCAGGGGCGCGATGTTATCAGGCGGGCCGCCTCCGGCTCCAGTAAACGACCGGTGTCGGCCGGCAGGCGGCTGATCAGGAAATCGAGGAAGGCCTTGACCTTCATCGCCTGGAAACGCCGCGAAGGATAGACCGCATACAGTTCGCCGACCGGCAACGGCACGTCCGCCAGCAAACGCACCAGACGCCCGCTGTGCACGCTCTCCGCACAGATCAGCGCCGGTAGCGCGGCAATGCCGGCACCGGCGACCACCGCCTCGCGGGCGAAGGTGATGTTGTTGCAGGACAGCACCCGCTGGCAGGGCAGGCTGTCTCCGGAAAGCGGCCAGTAGCGCTGGGAGTCGGTGGACAGAAGGACCGCGCGATGCCCGGCAAGCTCGGCCACCGATGTCGGCGTGCCGTGCGCCGCCAGGTAGTCGGGGCTGGCGCAGAGCCAGCGGCTGGTAGAGAGCAGGCGACGGGCCACCAGGGTGGAATCCTCCGGCTGGCCGACCATGATCACGATGTCGACGCCCTCCTGCAGCGGATCGACGCTGCGCGAGGCCAGTTCGACCTCGGCGGTGATCTGCGGGTACTGGCGCATGAAGTCGCCCAGCAGGCTGGCGAGGAACATCTGGCCGAACTCTATCGGCGAGGTGATCCGCAGCAATCCCGACGGCGCCTGCTGCAACTGCATGACCGCCTGCTCGGCCTCGGCGAAATCGTGCATGATCTGCCGGCAGCGCTCGTAGTAGGCCTGCCCTACTTCGGTCAGGCGCAACTTGCGGGTGGTGCGATTGAGCAGGCGCACCCCCAGGCGCTCCTCCAGCAGGGCGATGCGCCGGCTCACCGTGGACTTCTGCATGCCCAGGCTCTGCGCGGCCTGGGTGAAGCTGTGGTACTCCACCACGCGGGTGAAGATCAGCGCATCATCAAGCCCCATTATTGTTCCCTATAAGCAACAAAGAGTCCGAAGTGTAGCGCCTATAACGTCCGGCGGAACACTGCTAGATTGGCCGAATTTTGCCGACGGAACACTCCACCCATGCCCGCCCAACTCAAACGTCGCCTGACCGTCTTCCTGGTGGCCGTCGGCCTGATCGCCCTGGCCTTCTTCCTCCACTGGTGGTTCATCGGCCGCCACGTGGAAAGCACCGACAACGCCTACGTCCAGGGCGAGATCACGCGGGTGGCCAGCCAGTTGGGCGCGCGGGTCGAGGAAGTCCTGGTGCGCGACAACCAGCACGTGGACAAGGGGCAGCTACTGGTACGCCTGGAAGACGCCGACTTCAAGCTGGCCGTCGAGCGCGCCCAGGCCGCGCTGGCCACCCGCGAGGCGGAACTGGCCCAGGCGCGCAGCAAGCTGGTGCAGCAGGGCAGCCTGATCGCCGCCAGCGCCGCCGACGTCAACGCCAGCCAGGCAACCCTCGGCCGCGCACAGATCGACCTGAACCGCGCCGAAGCCCTGCGCAAGCCCGGCTACGTTTCCGAGGAACGGGTCACCACCCTCACCGCCGACAACCATGTGGCTCGCTCGCAACTGGCCAAGGCCCGCGCCGACCTCGAGGCACAACGCGTCCAGCGCGACACCCTGGGCGCCGAGATCAAGCGCCTGGAAGCGCAGATCGCCAGCGCCCGAACCGAACTGGCGCAAGCCGAAATCAACCTGTCACGCACCCTGATCCATTCGCCGATCAACGGCCTGGTCGGCCAGCGCAGCGCACGCAACGGCCAGTACGTGCAGGTTGGTACCCATTTGCTGTCACTGGTGCCGGACGAAGACATCTGGGTCCAGGCCAACTTCAAGGAGACCCAGGTCGGCCGCATGCGCGACGGGCAGAAGGCGCGCCTGACCTTCGACGCCTTCCCCGACACGCCTATCGACGGTCGCATCGATAGCCTGTTCGCCGCTTCCGGCGCGCAGTTCAGCCTGCTGCCACCGGACAACGCCACCGGAAACTTCACCAAGGTGGTGCAACGCATCCCGGTGAAGATCGTGTTCGAGGCCGACAACCCGTTGCATGGCCGCATCCGCCCCGGCATGTCCGTCGAAGCCGAGGTCGAGCTCCGTGACCGCTGAGGCGCTGGCCCGGCCGCTTGGCGAACCGACCCGGCGCGACTGGATCGCGGTGCTCAGCGCCATGCTCGGCGCATTCATGGCGGTGCTCGACATCCAGATCACCAACTCCTCGCTGAAGGACATCCAGGGCGCGCTGGCGGCGACCCTCGAGGAAGGCTCGTGGATCTCCACCTCCTATCTGGTGGCGGAGATCATCATGATCCCGATGACCGCCTGGCTGGTGCAGCTGCTCTCGGCACGGCGCCTGGCGGTGATGATCTCGGTGGGCTTCCTGGTGTCCTCGCTGCTCTGCTCGTTCGCCTGGAACCTGGAAAGCATGATCGTGTTCCGCGCCATGCAGGGTTTCACCGGCGGCGCGCTGATTCCGCTGGCGTTCACCCTGGCCCTGGTCAAGTTGCCGGAACACCACCGTCCGAAGGGCATGGCGCTGTTCGCCATCACCGCCACCTTCGCGCCCTCCATCGGACCGACCCTGGGAGGCTGGCTGACGGAAAACTTCGGCTGGGAATACATCTTCTATATCAACGTGCCGCCGGGCCTGTTGATGATCGCCGGGCTGCTCTACGGCCTGGAGAAAAAGGCGCCGCACTGGGAACTGCTGAAGAGTACCGACTACGCCGGCATCGTCACCCTCGGCATCGGCCTGGGCTGCCTGCAGGTCTTCCTCGAGGAAGGTCACCGCAAGGACTGGCTGGAGTCGCAACTGATCGTCAGCCTCGGCAGCGTCGCCCTGTTCAGCCTGGTCCTGTTCGTCATCCTGCAGTTGTCGCGGCCGAACCCGCTGATCGATCTGGGCATCCTGCGCAACCGCAACTTCGGCCTCGCGAGCATTTCCAGCATCGGTCTGGGCATGGGCCTGTACGGCTCGATCTACGTACTGCCGCTATACCTGGCGCAAATCCAGGGCTACAACGCCATGCAGATCGGCGAGGTGATCATGTGGATGGGCATTCCCCAGCTGTTCCTGATCCCGCTGGTCCCGAAGTTGATGAAGCTGGTCTCGCCGCGCCTGCTCTGCGCCGCCGGCTTCGGCCTGTTCGGCCTTGCCAGCTTCTTCTCCGGAGTGCTCAACCCGGACTTCGCCGGACCGCAGTTCAACCAGATCCAGCTACTGCGCGCCCTCGGCCAGCCGATGATCATGGTGACCATTTCGCTGATCGCCACCGCCTACCTGCAGCCACAGGATGCCGGCTCGGCCTCGAGCCTGTTCAACATCCTGCGCAACCTCGGCGGCGCCATCGGCATCGCCCTGCTCGCGACCCTGCTCGACAGTCGCGCCAAGGTGTACTTCGACTATCTGCGCGAAGCCCTGGTGCCGACCAACCCGCAGGTCGACGAACGCCTCGCGCAACTCGCCGCGCAACTGGGCAGCCAGCAGGCGGCGCTGGGCAAACTCAGCGAGATCACCCACCAGCAGGCGATGATCATGGCCTACAACGATGCTTTCCATATCATCGGCATGGTGCTCGCAGTGAGCATGCTCGCGGTGCTGCTGACCCGCTCGCTGCCGGCCGGCATCGGCGCCCGCGCCGACGCCGGGGCTCACTGAGGTTCAGACGTTGACCAGGCGCTCGCGCAGCGTCTGGATCTCGTCGCGCAGTTGCGCCGCCGCCTCGAACTCCAGGTCGCGGGCCAACTGGTACATCTTTTCCTCCAGTTGGCGGATGCGCTTGCTGATCTCGCTCGGCGAGCGCAGTTCGTTCTCGTAGCGCCCGCTCTCCTCCGCCACCTTGGCCACGCCCTTGCGCTTGCCGCGCGCGCCGGGCACCACGGCGCCTTCGAGAATGTCCTTGATGTCCTTGCGCACCCCCTTGGGCACGATGCCATGGGCTTCGTTGAAAGCGATCTGCTTGGCCCGACGCCGCTCGGTCTCGTCGATCGCACGCTGCATCGAGCCGGTGACGTTGTCGGCGTAGAGGATCGCCTTGCCGTGCAGGTTGCGCGCGGCACGACCGATGGTCTGGATCAGCGAGCGCTCCGAGCGCAGGAAGCCTTCCTTGTCCGCGTCGAGGATCGCCACCAGCGACACCTCGGGCATGTCCAGGCCTTCGCGCAGCAGGTTGATCCCCACCAGCACGTCGAACGCACCGGCGCGCAGGTCGCGGATGATCTCCACTCGCTCGACGGTATCGATGTCCGAGTGCAGGTAGCGCACCCGCACGTCGTGATCGCCGAGATAATCGGTGAGGTCTTCGGCCATGCGCTTGGTCAGGGTAGTCACCAGCACCCGCTCGTCCTTGGCCACCCGCTGGCGGATCTGCGAGAGCAGGTCGTCCACCTGGGTCATCGCCGGGCGTACCTCGATCTCCGGATCGACCAGCCCGGTGGGACGCACCACCTGCTCGATGACCCGCCCGGCATGTTCCGCCTCGTAGGGGCCCGGGGTGGCGGAGACGAAGATGGTCTGCGGACTCACCGCCTCCCACTCTTCGAAGCGCAGCGGCCGGTTGTCCAGCGCCGAAGGCAGGCGGAAACCGTATTCCACCAGGGTCTCCTTGCGCGAGCGGTCGCCCTTGAACATCGCGCCGACCTGCGGAACGCTGACGTGCGATTCGTCGATAACCAGCAGCGAGTTGGCCGGCAGGTAGTCGTAGAGCGTCGGCGGCGGCTCGCCGGGGGCCCGCCCGGAAAGATAGCGCGAGTAGTTCTCGATGCCGTTGCAGTAGCCCAGTTCGAGGATCATCTCCAGGTCGAAACGCGTGCGCTGCTCCAGGCGCTGGGCTTCCACCAGCTTGTTGTTGTTGCGCAGGTAGTCCAGGCGTTCCTTGAGTTCGGCCTTGATCTGGTCGACCGCCTCCAGCAGCGTCTCGCGCGGGGTCACGTAGTGGCTCTTGGGGTAGAAGGTGAAGCGCGGCAGCTTGCGGATCACCTCGCCGGTGAGCGGGTCGAAGGCCGAGAGACTTTCCACCTCGTCGTCGAACAACTCGACACGAATCGCCTCGAGATCGGATTCGGCCGGGAAGATGTCGATCACATCGCCACGCACACGGAAAGTCGCACGGGCGAAATCCATGTCGTTGCGGGTGTACTGCAGGCTGGTCAGTCGCCGCAACAGTTCGCGCTGGTCGATGCGGTCGCCGCGGTCCAGGTGCAGGACCATCTTCAGGTAGGACGCGGGATCACCGAGGCCGTAGATGGACGACACGGTGGCGACGATGATCGCATCCGGACGCTCGAGCAGCGCCTTGGTCGCCGACAGGCGCATCTGCTCGATATGGTCGTTGATCGAGGAGTCCTTCTCGATATAGGTATCGGAAGACGGTACGTAGGCCTCCGGCTGGTAGTAGTCGTAGTAGGAAACGAAGTACTCCACGGAATTGTGCGGGAAGAACGTCTTGAACTCCCCATAGAGCTGGGCCGCCAGGGTCTTGTTCGGCGCCAGGACCAGGGTCGGGCGCTGCACCTGGGCAATCACGTTGGCGATGCTGAAAGTCTTGCCAGAGCCCGTCACCCCCAGCAGGGTCTGGTGCGAAAGCCCCGCCTCCAGCCCCTCGACCATCTGCCGGATGGCTTCCGGCTGGTCGCCGGCGGGCTTGAAGCGCGAGTCGAGTTGGAACGTATCCATGAAAAACCTCGCAGGGAGCTGTGACGCCAAGGAAAATCCGGCGTCAGAAATAGCTGAAAGCATGCACCTAAATGTCGCCGCATGCATCAAGGGGTGTCTATAATAACCCCCCGTTTGCGCAACCCTTTGCGCCCCCGCATAACGGGTTGCGTTGCCCTCCTCTCTTCACACTCCGAGCAGCCGCAAAATGAGTCTGTTTTCTGCCGTCGAAATGGCACCGCGTGATCCCATCCTTGGCCTGAACGAAGCCTTTAACGCCGATACCCGTCCGGGCAAGATCAACTTGGGCGTGGGCGTGTACTACAACGAGGAGGGGCGCATTCCGCTGTTGCGTGCCGTGCAGGCTGCCGAGAAGGCCCGCATCGAGGCCCACGCGCCGCGCGGCTACCTGCCGATCGAAGGGATCGCCGCCTACGACCAGGGCGTACAGAAACTGCTGTTCGGTAACGAATCCGAGCTGCTGGCCGCCGGCCGCGTGGTCACGACCCAGGCCGTCGGCGGCACCGGCGCCCTCAAGCTCGGCGCCGACTTCCTCAAGCGCCTGCTGCCCGACGCCACCGTGGCCATCAGCGACCCGAGCTGGGAAAACCACCGCGCACTGTTCGAAGCCGCCGGCTTCCCGGTGCAGAACTACCGCTATTACGACGCCGCCAGCAATGGCGTGAACCGCGCCGGCCTGCTGGAAGACCTGAATGCCCTGCCGGCCCGCTCGATCGTGGTCCTGCACGCCTGCTGCCATAATCCGACCGGCGTCGATCTCGAGCTGGACGACTGGAAACAGGTGCTGGACGTGCTCAAGGCCAAGGGCCACGTGCCATTCCTCGACATCGCCTACCAGGGCTTCGGCAACGGCATCGAGGAAGACGCCGCCGCGGTGCGCCTGTTCGCCCAGTCGGGCCTGAGCTTCTTCGTTTCCAGCTCGTTCTCCAAATCCTTCTCGCTCTATGGCGAACGCGTCGGCGCCCTCTCGATCGTGACCGAAAGCCGCGATGAATCGGCCCACGTGCTGTCCCAGGTGAAGCGGGTGATCCGCACCAACTATTCGAACCCACCGACCCACGGCGCCAGCGTCGTCTCCTCCGTGCTCAACAGCCCGGAACTGCGGGCCCTCTGGGAGCAGGAACTGGGCGAGATGCGCGACCGCATCCGCGACATGCGCCTGGCGATGGTCGAGCAACTGGCAGCCCACGGCGCCAAGCGCGACTTCAGCTTCGTCGGTCGCCAGCGTGGCATGTTCTCCTATTCCGGCCTGACCGCCGACCAGGTCGAGCGCCTGAAGACCGAGTTCGGTATCTACGCCGTCAGCACCGGCCGTATCTGCGTCGCCGCGCTGAACAAATCGAACCTGGAGACCATCACCAAGGCCATCGTCCAGGTCCTGTAGGGAAAAAGGGGAAGTCATCGGGAGAGGCTTGACTTCCCCTTTTTAATCAGTAACATACGCCTCGCTGTTCCGCGATAGCTCAGTCGGTAGAGCAAATGACTGTTAATCATTGGGTCCCTGGTTCGAGTCCAGGTCGCGGAGCCAAATTCAAAGCCCTCGGCATATGCCGGGGGCTTTTTCGTTATCGGGACGAAAGTTCGCCCCTTCGGTCGCACCTCACTCGATGACGATCCGCGACCGGTTCTTCTCCAGCAACGCCGGGCCTACCCCTTTCACTTCCAGCAGTTGATCCACCGAGACGAACGGACCATGGGCCGCACGATACTCGAGGATCGCCCTGGCCTTGGCCTCGCCGACACCGTTGAGCCCCCGTATCAGGGCGGCCTCGTCGACCGTATTGATATTGACCTGCTCCCCCGGCGACAGGGTCGTCGCAGGTGTCGTTGCGGCCAGCGGATTCTTGGCGACGGCGACCGGTGCGGCGGAAGCCGAAAACGGAAGACAGGCGAACAGGATGAGAAGCAGAGCGGATTTGATTAGGTGCATGGGTGCACTCCTTCAGAGATGAATGACCACGTAGAGGGCTTCATGCCCATCCACGAAACCACCTTATCGCCGTGGAACGCACCTGGATCGACAGCCCCAGCAAAGCAGTCGCTTCCTGGTCCGGCACCGGAAACATCGTACGGAGAAAACAAAAAAGGCCGCTAGGCGGCCTTTTCCGGAGAACGATGACTCAGGGTTCTCGCCGCCTCTGGCGATAGATCCAGTCGACGATTTCACCGTCAGGCGCATAGCCGCTGACGGTTTCCCGCAGCAACTGGCGAACCCGCGAGTAGTCGTCCTTCTCTACGGCGGCCAGCAACTGCTCCAGCACGACCTTGAAGGCCTCCCAGCTCAGGTGTTCCTCGTTGGCCCGCATGATCATCGGATGGTCGGTGGGATTCACGTTGTCACCGATCAGCAGCTCTTCGTAGAGCTTCTCGCCAGGACGCAGGCCACTGAACTCGATGGCGATGTCACCATGGGGCGAACGCTCGGAACGCACGCTCAAGCCGGACAGGTGGATCATCTTCTCGGCGAGCTCCAGGATCTTCACCGGCGGCCCCATGTCCAGCACGAATACATCTCCGCCCTGCCCCATCGAACCGGCCTGGATGACCAACTGCGCCGCCTCGGGAATGGTCATGAAGTAACGGGTGATGCTCGGGTGGGTGACCGTCACCGGGCCGCCGCGCTTGATCTGCTCGCGGAACAGCGGAATGACCGAGCCGGACGAACCGAGGACGTTGCCGAAGCGGACCATGGTGAAACGGGTCTTGTTGACGTGATGCACGTCCTTCCGGTCACCGAACAGCACCGGCGCCGATTCGTTGCTGAGCGCCTGAAGGACCATCTCCGCCAGGCGCTTGGTGCTGCCCATCACATTGGTCGGCCGCACCGCCTTGTCGGTGGAAATCAGCACGAAGTTCTGCACGCCGACCTGCACCGCGGCCTGCACCGCATGCAAGGTGCCTATCACGTTGTTGAGAACGCCTTCGGCGATGTTGTGCTCGACGATCGGCACATGCTTGTAGGCCGCCGCATGGTAGACGGTATTGACCTTCCAGGTACGCATCACGTCCACCAGGCGCTCAGGATTGCGCACCGAACCGAGGATCGGCAACAGGTTCACCGAAAGCGACTCGCGCTTGATCCGACGCTCCAGTTCCTGATGGATCCTATAGAGGTTGTATTCGCTGTGCTCAAACAGGATCAGCACGCTAGGCGAACAACTCATGATCTGCCGACAGAGTTCCGAACCGATAGAGCCGCCCGCCCCGGTCACCATCACCACCTGACCGCGGATGCACCGTTCCAGCAGCTCCTTGCGCGGTGCGACGCTGTCGCGCCCCAGCAGGTCAGCGATGTCCACCTCCTGCAGGTCGTCCACCTTGACCCGGCCGCTGGCCAGGTCCATGAAGCCAGGCATGCTGCGCACGTGCAGCGGGAACGGCTCCAGGGACTCGAGAATCTCTCGGCGCCGGGCCCGAGTGGCGGAAGGAATCGCCAGGAGAACCTCCTGCGCGCCCGTCTCGTCGATCATCTGGCGGATATGCTTGGCGGTATAGACCCGCAGACCGGCGATGACCCGGTTGGCGATCTGCTTGTCGTCATCGATGAACGCCACCGGACGCATCGCCCGACCGAGACGCAATGCCGCAACCAACTGGTTGCCGGCCGCCCCCGCGCCATAGATAGCCACCCTGGGCAGGCCGTCCTGGCGATTGAGAAATGGTACCGACTGCACAGCAGAGTACCAGTCGCCCATGAAATACTGGCGCATGGCCAGACGCAAGCCGCCGATCAGCAGCATGCTCAACCACCAGTAGTTGAACACCAGGGAACGCGGCACCACCGCCGGCGGGGAGCGGTACCAGTAGACCAGCAACGACAGGACCAGCGCGGAAATGGTGACGGCCTTGGCGATCGCGATAAGGGCATCGTTGCCCAGGTAGCGCATCACCGCCCGGTACATGCCGAAGCGGATGAAGAGCGGGATGGCGGTTAGAGGCGCCGCTATGAACAGCCAGGCGTGATCCCCGAACGGATCGATCATGTCTTCGGTGCCGAGACGCACCAGGAAAGCCAGCCACAATGAAAGCCACACCAGGCCGATGTCCGTCGCAACCTGGAGAATGCGCTTCTGGCGGCGCGGCAATCCCAGGAGGCGTCCACGCAAGTTATCCAACATCCTATTAATCAGCCCCCTTCACTGCACCCGCATCCACCCGAACAAGTCCGGGCAGTCCATTTCCTTGGTCTGGCAAATACCATTCCGGAACCCAAACCACGCTATCGGCAGTAGTCACTACTGATCATCGCTTGCACATTCCTTTCATATTATACGTTCCCGGAAAATCGTCCCGCGCCTCCAGCCAACCGGGACATTCAAGCAGCGCGTGATTCCAGGACTCCGGCCTTAAAACGGAGCGCCAGGAACGCCAGAGGCAGGTAGCCAATCAACAACGCAAGCATGCCGTCGATCTTCCCCGCTGCGACAAGCAGTGCCAGTGGCAACAACCAGAAGATGTTGATGCTTCCCACTGCCAGGGTAACAGGAAGATGACGCCCGTAATGACGAGAAGCATACTGGTATGCGTGACTGCGATGCGCCTCATAAACCTTGTCTCCCCGCAGCAACCGGCGCAACAAGGTCAGGGTGGCATCAACAATGAATACCCCCAGCAGGATGAGCCAACCCCAGAAGAGTTGCGGCGAGACCCATGCGGCTTGCAGGGAAAGGCCACCAATGATAACCCCCAAGAAACCGCTACCAGCATCCCCCATGAAGATCCGCGCAGGAGGGAAATTCCAGAAAAGGAACCCCGTCACCGCGGCTGCCAGCAGCGCCGCCAACCAAACGCCCTGGGATGCCTCATCGGAACCTACACCACTGACCACGACAAGCAGGGCAGCGCCAACGCACACACACACAGCCTCAACGCTGGCAATCCCATCGATACCGTCCATGAAATTGTAGAGATTGAGCATCCATACCAGATAGAACGCCGCAGCTATGTGCCCAACCCACCCCAGATCGACCACAAGGCCGAAAAAGGCCAATGCAGGCAAACCTCCAAGCCAGTACAGCAGCCAGCAAGCACCGGCGAAATGGCCGAGCAAACGCCAACGGGCAGCGATATGGCCATGATCGTCGAGGAAGCCCAGCAATGCGATCCCGATACCCGCCCCCAGGATACCAGTGGCCAGATCCGGTTTCACCGCGCCCAATATCGCCGCAAGCAGCACTGCCAGCAGGAAGGAGAGCACGATAGCGACACCGCCCCCCCTAGGCGTCGGCACCTGGTGAGAACTTCGAGCATTGGGTACATCGATCAAGCTGCGGGCAATCGCGTAACGGCGCAAGCCGGCGGTCAACAGCAGGGAAAGAGCGGCAACCGCCGGCAACAACAACCATAGATTCATCATTGGCGATCCAGGAAAGAGCGGGCGGTTTTCTCCAATGCCTGGTCCACCCCTACAGGCGGAGTCCAGCCAAGCACTTGGCGGGTTTTCATGATATCGACTTGCAATGAGCCGCACAGGCGGCGAGCAAATGCCTGCCTGTTCAGAACTTTCGCCGCTGCACCGATCCAACTGGCGGGAACAGGCAGCAGGCGAGCGGGAGCGCCCAAGGCGCGTCCCATTCTCCGCAGCAACTCGGTGGTGGAAAGATCCTCACCGTCGCTTACGAGGAAAACTTGCCCGACCGCAGCCGGATGCTCGATGCAGGTGATGATGAGGTCGACAAGATTATCCAGCGACACCAGACTACGCCGATTATGAATGGCCCCTAGAGGGAGGGGCACGCCGCGCTTCAGCCAGCGCATCATGGTCTGTACGTTGGCCTTGACCCCTGGACCATAAACCAGGACCGGTCGGATGATCACAACCTCCAGTCCGGTCTCTTCCGCCAGATCCAATAGCGCTTGCTCCGCTTCCCGTTTGGATACGCCATAGGGATCGACAGGATTGGGCGGACTGTCCGCAGTATAGGGCCGACCGGGCTCAGTTCCCTCGCCATTGACCTTTATCGAGCTGATAAAGATGAAACGCCGCACTCCCCGGGATACGGCCTCCCGGGCCAGATCAAGTGTCCCCTGAACGTTGGCCTTGCGGAACTCGACGAGCGGATCGGAGGCCGTCTCGCTCATGACATGCACGCGGGCAGCGCAATGAACCACCGTATCGATGGCCGACTCCGCATCCCAGACAACAGAACTGCCCAGTTCACCCAGAAGCAAGGGAGTAACCCCTCGAGGCCAGGCCCCACCTCTTCGGCGGCACCCGGCCCAAACCTTGTACTGCCCGGAAGAACAGAGACTATTGACCAGCGCGGCCCCGATGAATCCGGTTGCCCCCGTTACCAATACATTATGTCGCGTCAAGCTCCGCTCCCTAGTGCCCGATAAATATCCAGGTGCTGTTGGACGATACTTTCGATCGCAAAATCACGCTCTGCCAACGCTCGCCCAGCAGCTCCCATCTTCTTACGCAACTCTGGCGACTCAATAAGACGCTGAATGGCATCCGCCAGAGCAGCAGAATCACGCACCGGCACGAGCAGGCCCGTAACATCAGCCTGGATTGCATCCCGGCAACCCGGTACATCGGTGGTCACAACCGCACGCCCGCACGCCGACGCCTCGACCAGGACCTTAGGAAGCCCTTCACGATAAGAAGGCAGAACGACTATATGCGAACGGGCGAAGACAGACGCGATATCCTGGCGATAACCAAGACACTCGATCGTGCCCTCACTACGCCAACGCTCTAGTTCGGACGGCTCGATACTGGTGGGGTTCCCAGGATCCAGGTCTCCGACCAGTTGAAAATGTGCCGGTACGCTGCGCTGCCTAAGGATATTTGCCGCTTCGACGAATTCCAGCACACCCTTGTCCCTGAGCAACCGAGCCGCCAATGTGACCACCGGCGTTTCGGGGCTTTCCGGGGCCGGCTGGTATTGCGTCAGGTCGACCCCCGAACCGCGAATCAGGACGGACTTTTCAAAAGTGATCGCACCCAGGCCGATCAGCGCGTCCCGATCATCGGGATTTTGAAAGATGACACGCAACTTTTTCTTGCCCAAAGCCCGCCGATAAAGCCAGGCGACACAGGCACGAAACGCGCAGGCCTTCAGACCCTTGGCCATGAAAACGAAACCAAGTCCGGAAACGGCCGCCACGACCCCCTTCACCGGCGCCAAGCGTGCGGCGATACCGCCATAGATTACCGGCTTGATGGTAACCAGGTGTAAAACATCAGGCCGCAACCTCCACAAAAGGCGCCAGACATAAGTCAGCAGATACAGCTCTGAAAAAGGATTCTTTCCGCTTCTGGACAGTGGCAATTCATGATGCAGAAAACCTTGGGAGACGATCTTTTTCACCGCGTCACCAGGGCGTGTGGCGATATGTACCTGGAAACCAGCCTGCTGGGCTCCGACAGCGACCGGTAAACGGTGAGACATGAAGAAAGCCGGGTCGTTCACTATCATCAACAATACCGGCTTCATGCAAACTCCTCGATGCGTTTTACAAACATAACCTTCAAGCTCGTCAAGCTTTTCTTTTTACAAGAATGTCGCGATACAGACTCATGAAACGCTGAGAGGCACTGGCCATCGTGAAGTTCGAGTAAATCCTCTGTCTTGCAGCCTCACCAAGTGCCCGACGACCCTCGACATCCAACGCAATGAGATCCTCGATACCTTTGCCGAGCGCATTCGGATCCAAGGCCGGAACGACGACACCGTCGTTACCTAGCAAATAAGCAGCATCACCCACATCAGTGGTAATACAAGGCAATCCCATGGCCATGGCTTCACCAAGAACATTGGGGAATCCCTCCGTGCGAGAATGCAGACAGAAGATATCCATGGCTTTCAGACACGATGCTACATCTTGCCGCTCTCCAAGCAGGATGAAGCGCTCCGCATACCCGGTCGCTTCGATGAGGCGCTGCAATTCAGCATTGGAAGACAGCAGCTCCCGTCCCACCAAAAGAAACTTCAAGCGCGAATAACGTGGAGCCAGCAGACCGGCAGCTGCGACAAAGGAAGCATGATCCTTTACCGGGTGGAATCTGCCTAGACTGCCAACCACGATATCGCTGGCCTCTATGCCAGCTCCACTCCTGATAGCGGACCGCTGTTCGTCAGTCGCCTGCAGGCGAGTGAGATCGAAACCGTTGGGAATGACCAGCATCCTGCTTGCGTTGTAGCCAACAGCAATGTGTGAGCGCCTTGAGGCCTCGGCGGCGCAAACAATATATTTTGGCAAGAATCCGGATAGCCAGGCACACACCTTCCGTACCAGAACAGTCGTACTCTTGCCGCCCTCTTGAAGGTCGGTCGTGCGGACTCCCCATATAATCCCGCCAATACCGGCCATTCTGGCAGCCAATCCACCAAGAAGATCGGAATGATACATCCATGTTTGGACTATATCGGGCCTCCTTTCACGAAATATCCCTATTAGACGAAGGAGCACCCGAGGCATATCCCTCATCGAGGTCATGCCAAGCACATCAACAGATATACCAGCCTCAATCAGACCCTGCCCAAACTCGCCAAGATCAGACAGTGAAATAATCGAATGTTCGAATTCGCTGCCGCCATTTTGAGTCTCGATCAACCGCTTGAGCATTAACTCAGCACCGCCGACTTTCTTCAGGCCGGCTATCACGTGGATAACTTTTACTGTAGTCATGACTCCAACCACGCTTGGAACATGAGAACACTCCAGAGGCGTCTTGAGTGGTCCCGCCTTCCCGCCAAGTGGTCGTTCCAGATCCTGCGTATCAACCTACTATCCAAATAACCTTCTTGCTGAAGGCGTCGCTCATCAAGCAGCGATTCAGCCCACTCTTTCAGAGGGCCTCTCAGCCAATCGGAGACAGGAACGGAAAACCCCTTCTTGGGCCGCTCTATGAGCTCTCGCGAAACATGCCTATACAAGACCTCACGAAGCAACCACTTTCCTTTTCCATTGCGAATCTTCATATGCAACGGCATGCGCCAAGCCAGTTCGAACACGCGATGGTCTATCAGTGGAACCCGGGTTTCCAGGCTGTTAGCCATCGCTGCTCTGTCTACCTTCACCAGAATGTCGTCAGGCATGTAGCCCTGAACATCCATGGCCATCATCCAGTGCTGGAACGAGTCCACCCTTGGCCATCTTTCTGGAGTATCCAATAGTGCCGTGTGACCCTTTGCACCTATGACCGGGTATTCGTGATTTCTCCAGTGACTGTTCAATCGATAGAAAAGCTCCTCGGCCGTCCTCGAAGCAAATACGTCACGCAGCTTCCCCAACTTGTCAGGTAAAGGCAAGTCCTGAGCAAAAGCCGATGCGAAACGCCGCATGGAATGAGGAAATCGCTCCAGCATGCGCCAGACACGGGGAGTAAACTGATAGGGATTGTAGCCGCCAAACAGTTCATCACCACCATCTCCACTCAGCGCAACAGTAACTTGCTGCCTGGCCAGTCCACTGACAATCAAGGTTGGTATCTGCGAACTGTCACCAAATGGCTCACAGTAGATCTTTGGCAAAGATGGAATTACATCTAGGGCATCTTTTGAATTGACATAGAGCTCTGTATGATCGGTACCGATATGTTCTGCAACCGCCTTTGCGTAAATAGCCTCATCATACCCAGGCTCATCAAAGCCAATAGAGAATGTCCGTATAGGGCGTGAGGACTGCTGCTGCATCAGCGCCACGACCGTACTACTATCCACCCCACCGCTCAGAAAAGCTCCCAAAGGAACATCGGAGACCATCTGATCCGATATGCTAGTTCTCAACTGGCTTTCCAGAAGATCAACTGCCTCGGCATCCGTTCCCTGGAATGGATTGGAGAGAGCCTCTTCTATCGCGGCGTTCGCACTCCAATAGGCAGCAGGTTCGCAGGTCTCGTTCAATGAACGTTCCGATAGGACCAAATAGCTCCCTGCCCTTAGCTTCCCGATACCTTTATAAATACTATAGGGAGCCGGGACATATCCATATCGTAGAAATAGGGCCAAGGCATCTCTATCAATATCCCCCCTAAAAAGCGGATGTTCTTTCAGGGCCTTCAGTTCGGATGCAAAAAAAAGCACGCCATTCTGCCAGCCCCAATAGAGAGGCTTTTCGCCCATTCGATCACGAGCCAGAATAATTGTTTTCTCCTGTCGATCCCACAAGGCCAGAGCGAACATACCCACGGTGAGCTTGAGGGTACTCTCCACACCCCATTGGGCAAAGCATGCCAATAAGGTTTCGGTGTCCGATCCACCACGCCAGGAATGTGTTACACCTGCCTCGCTCAGGCGAGCCCTAAGAGCCAGATGGTTGTATATCTCGCCATTGTAAATCAGCACATACCGACCACAGTCGGAGTGCATGGGCTGGCTGCCTGCGGGGGAAAGCTCCAGAACCGCAAGACGCGCATGGACAAGTATCGGGGCGCGCGGAGCCTCGTACCAAATCCCCGACTCATCCGGTCCACGATGATGTATGGCGGCAGCCATCTGCCGGGCCACACGTGCATTATCCCCTAGGAGAGTTCCCGTAATATTCCAGAAGCCAGCGATACCACACATCAAATCACCTCGTTCCCTTTCCAGGCGCTACCGAGCCAATGACCATTGCCCACAGGTCACAAACGACATCGAGAGAATAGTGCCTTTCGATAATATCTCTTCCATTTTGCCCTGCACGCACACGGGCTTCCGGATCTTTGACCAAAGCCGCAAGTGACTCATACCAGCCCTCGTCGTCCACCGCACCATATCCGATGAAGCCTCGGGCTAGAACATCGCGGTTCATACCATACTCGGAAACCACTACCGGCAAGCCACAGGCCATATAAAGCAACATTTTGTAGCTACACTTCCCCCTCGACCATAGATCATCGGCAAGAGGCATTATACCGATATCCATTCCGGCAATCGTTTCGACCTCATTGGTCTCTGTCCAGCGAATGAACTCAACCTTTTCGGCTGGAATGACCTTGAACTCGGGAGGACGGTCCGAAACGATCCTCAATTTCCATTCGGGGTGATCTCTGAACAGGTGGGACAGCGGGATTTCTATGTCATAAAGAAAGCGGTAGCCACCCGACGTGCCGGACCAGCCGATCACTCTATTCTCCCTGCGTTCCCTTCTGGGTGAAAAACGAAGAGTATCGACGCCCGTCGGAATGATCGTAGTCGGCCTACCGAACTGACCGAAGTAATCGGCCAGGTATTGATTGCCACACACGATATGGTCGACACGACGAGCAATCGAATTCGCGGCGATCCCCCTACGATGCAGCCATATTGCATCATCGACATCCAGAATTCTGGGCGCCTTGGTAAGAAACTCAAGAGTTGGAATTGTCGAGAGAAGCTCTCGTTGAAGGATCACAACGTCACTTCCGTAAGAGCCGATTACCTGAGGAAGGCGGTGAAGCAGTTCTCTCAGCAACCAAAGCGGGCGATCCAGTCGACGAGCCGGAGGATAGGCAGAGACCAGCGCTTCCGACATATGCATGTCGATACCTCGCGTGCCAAGCCCTTCGAGCAGAGCCTTCACGCGAAATCTCGAACTGGGAACGGATCTACCTTGGGTAAAAGCCCGAACCCGCACTGCTGGGAGCTCCGCTATCATGATTTACCCCTCCTTGATTCCTGGACACGCCTGTCCAACGGGAGATCGCAGTGCTCTGGGCACTCCCCACCAAACCGGGACCCATCCCCTCCAAACAGAAAGCAAGTCGGCATACTGCTTATCATCGAATTAGCTTGCTCTTCAGGAAAGTACGCATGCCAGAAACATCAAGAGCAATCATTGCCGCCAAATAGACCCCTCCCCCCAAGACAACTTTCACAACCAGGCCAAAAAGAGCACTCTCCAAACTGAAGGATGCAACTGACACCGCCATCAACAGCACAGACAACACAATTTTCATAGCATCTTTCCCCGGAAGGGCGGGCATTGGGAAAACACGCCGCCCCAAGAAGATACTAATTAGTATTGCAGAGGAAAACGCCATAACAGAAGATACCGCCGCGCCAACTATTCCAAACTCCGGAATAAGGATTAAATTAAACACAACATCAACCACTGCCGACACCGCCACTGTCACAACCTGCACTCGTGTAGCACTAGCCAATTGGAAAGAGTAGTCAAAGTAAAAAGATTTCAAGCCCCCCAGAAAAGCCGAAAGGGATATCAACGGAATTATCTTTAGGGCACCCTCACGAAACTCTTCGCCCATAATAGATCCTGAAATTTCCGGAGCCACCATGGCCAGACCACAGGCAGCAGGCGAGACTACTGCAAAGATAAAAATAAAGGTCTTCCGCAGTTGGTCCTGTGTCTGTGGCAAGCCGCTCTTGGAAAGTTTCTCCATTACCAGCGGAAAAGCCGCCAGGTGAACGACAGAAGCCACTGTACCAACACTATATTGCGCTAGGTCATATGACACCGAGTAGACACCTACCGCGGCATCCCCCAGAAATGCCCCAATAAAGAAGCGATCAGACGCATTGACTATGAATGCAAAAAGGAAAGTAAGCGTCAGTGGTGCACCATAGGCAAACAACCTGGTTAACTGCTCCTTGTCTACCAACGCCCAACTGACTCCCCGCCACGCATCTTGGAAGAAAATGGTCGCCAGTACCAGAGACACAAGCGTACCCAGCAGCAAACCATCAACGCCAAACCCGAAATAAACAAGGAGAACACCGATAAAGAAGCTTCCAGCCCCTTTGATCAACAACATTTTCCCGTAGGTCAGCGGCTGCAAGATCGCATTTTGAATCTTCAGATTCAAATCATGCCAAGCCTGTGCCAGGCAAAGAAAACCGACCATATAATAAAGAATAGAGAAACCTATCTCTTCACGCCACTCCCAAAGCAGGAACGTGACGAATATGATAACGAGTGAAACAAGGAAGCTAATGGCCCTAGCCGTGCCAAGAAGCCTCGCCCGAGCTTGGTCATCACTACACTCAGGTAGATAACGACCAACCCCCAGCGCCACCCATTGCAAGAAAACCGTATTGAGGAAGCCAACAACTATAATTGTCAGCGAATAGACTCCATACTCACCCGGACTCAACAGACGAGTAAAAACGGAAAGACCGACAAGAGTCAATATTGCCGGAAAAGACTTGAACAAAAAATAAACCAAACTATGTTTTCCCAGCATACTTTTCTAAACCATAAAAAAGAGAAAACAATGAGCAAAAAATAAAAAAACAATCATAGAAAAAGTGCTCCGCGATGAAAATAGAGAATCACACGCCTCTAATATTGAGCACTTGGAGCACCAGGCGACTCTCAAAAGCAAAAATAGCGCCGCTCTTGGAAACGACGCTACTTTCATCCAAACGCACCAGAGTGAATATCATTTCAAAAACATGATGTACCAAGGCATGGCCAACGCCACACCTGCAGACACATCATATTTCGGCGCATACCCCAGCAGTTTAGCAGCCTTGCTGATATCAGCGAGAGAGTGACGTACATCCCCCTCCCTAAAATCACGATAAACAGGTTCCCGGTGATAGGACACACCGTTTTCGGCAAGGCCGTCGCGAAGCGCAAAGAACAACTGATTCAAACTCGTCCGCCCGCCAACAGCAATATTGTAAACTTGATTACGAGCATCAAGCCCCGCGGTTGCAGCAAGCAGATTGGCCTGAACGGTGTTTTCAATATAACAAAAATCCCGACTGGTCTCGCCATCACCGTTAATATAGACATCATCACCCTGGATCATCGAAGAGGTCCATTTTGGTATGACTGCCGCATAGGCACCATTGGGATCCTGTCGACGACCGAACACATTGAAATAACGAAGCCCAATGGTCGAAAAGCCGTAGCAGCGCGAAAACACATCGGCATAAAGCTCATTCACATATTTGGTAACCGCATAAGGGGAAAGAGGCTTACCTATAGTATCCTCCACCTTCGGTAAACCGGGATGATCTCCATAGGTAGAGCTACTTGCCGCATAAGTGAAACTCTGCACCTTGGCATCTCTGGCTGCAATCAGCATATTCAAGAAACCATCGATGTTCGTTGCATTGGAGGTGATCGGATCGTTAATAGAACGCGGTACCGAACCCAAGGCAGCTTGATGTAAAACGTAATCAACACCTGCACAGGCGTTATTGCAATCATCCAGATTGCGAATATCACCTTGAATAAATTTAAAATTTGACCATTGCTTCTCGCTAACCAAGGACCGCACTTCGTCCAGGTTCCGCTGATGACCAGTAGCAAAATTATCCAGGCCGACAACCTTCTGATCAAGCTTTAGCAAAGTCTCAAGAAGATTAGAGCCAATAAAGCCCGCCACACCTGTAATCAGCCAGACTTTCGGCTGCGCCGGCAATTCCTTTCTTAGCTCTTCATAACGACTCATCATATTCCCTCTCGTCTACTCACAAAGCTTACAACTGATCTTACAGGCGTAGATCAGACTGATCTTCATCGAGTAGATATTTTAGATCATAGAGAACATGCTCAGCCTTCCCTAACTTCCGTATATTTTCTGCGCCCATATTTTTGAATTCACTGTGCGCGACCGCAAGGATAATTCCATCATAAGCGCCATGGGATGGCGTACCGACTGGAGTAATCCCATACTCATGCATGGCATCTTCGGCGCTCACCCAAGGATCAAAAACATCAACCTGTATGTTGTATTCCGCCAACTCACGGACAATATCGACGACTTTGGTATTGCGGAGGTCTGGACAATTTTCCTTGAATGTAAGCCCCATAAGCAGAACGCGAGCACCGTCCACGTGGATACGACGCTTGAGCATAGCCTTGACCAGTTGCGAAACGACGTAGGCACCCATACCGTCATTCAAACGGCGGCCAGCCAGGATGATCTCTGGATGATAGCCAATACTCTGGGCTTTATGAGTCAGATAATATGGATCGACTCCGATGCAATGACCGCCGACTAGGCCCGGGCGGAACGGCATGAAATTCCATTTCGTGCCGGCAGCCTTGAGGACCGCCTCGGTATCGATACCCATTCGATTGAAAATGATGGCGAGTTCGTTGATCAGAGCAATATTGAGATCTCGCTGCGTATTTTCGATCACCTTGGCAGCCTCAGCGACTTTAATGCTGCTCGCCTTGTGAGTACCGGCAGTGATGATCTCTCTATACAGGGAGTCAACCAACTCTGCGATCTCCGGCGTAGAGCCGGAAGTGACCTTCTTGATCGAAGAGACCCGATGTTCCTTATCGCCGGGATTGATGCGCTCGGGGCTATAACCGGCGAAGAAGTCCTCGTTAAACCTCAGCCCGGAAAATTTTTCCAGAACAGGTACGCAGTCCTCTTCCGTCGCTCCCGGGTAAACGGTAGACTCATAAATTACAATATCGCCCTTCTTCAGAACCTTTCCGATGCTCTCCGAGGCCTTTACAAGAGGGGTGAGGTCGGGTTGCTTATGTTCATCAATAGGTGTAGGAACCGTCACAATGAAAACATTGCACTTTTGCAAGTCCTGAAGATTGGAAGTAAAGCTCAGTTCGGACGCTTCTTTCAACTCAGCCGCATCTACTTCAAGAGTAGAGTCAATGCCTTGCCGCAGTTCAGCGATTCGCCCCTGATTGATATCGAAACCGACAACGGTTCGTTTTTTACCAAATTCAACAGCAAGCGGAAGACCAACATAGCCTAGCCCAACAACTGCAACCTTCAGATCCTTCATTTAACGCGCACCTCACTTCATGTAAAACAGTTCTCAACCAAAATCCGATGGATTGAAAACTGAAAATCCCATTGACTATAAACTTCTGCCGACCCTACAAGCAAAAAACTCATGCAGCATCGACCGTGCGCCTAAACCCACCTCTCACCATAAGGATGGCTAGAGCCACCGCAACCCCCAAAAAACCACCGGCAAGCATGCTTAGGATAAGCACTATGCCTTTTCTTGGACGGACGGGATCATCTGGCACCTCTATCGTACCATCCTGACGAAAAACAGCGACTTTATCGAGATTCAGCGTCAGCCCCTCCAGAAGAGCATACTTCTCCTGCAAGCCTCGTAATGCGGGAATGAAAGGATCATCGGAGACACGATCTTGCAGCGTTTTTATTTCTGCCCGAATAGCCTTGGCACCACGCATGTACATCAGTCCGCCTTCCATGATGGAGGAAAGCTGTTGATCAACCTGCCCTTCTATCAACGGAGGATTTTCCAGCTTCAAGGCCTCCGCAACGCGCAACGCCTCTTTCAGTCGAGAGATACGATCTTCACGGCGAGCCTTCGCAGTTTCACGCAAGATGTCGATCTGTTGCTGTATATTGCGATTCTTCACTTGAAACTCGCGGCGTACTCCTTCTTGCATTTCCTGCATGGAACGCTTGACTGCAATTCCTATATATTTCTCGCCCCACTCCGCCGCCTGCGAAGGATCATGCCGCTCGATGACGACAGTGTAGCGCTCGCTATCCTCTTTGCTAGGCTTCTGAATAGTTACCGAATTCATGAGAAGCGCATAAAGCTGATCCCGCGAACCAACAGAAGCCCCCTCCTCCAAGGAAGGAATATATACATCTCGAAAAAACTGACGGCGAGTCTCTTCGGACTGGAGATTTCGCACGAAGATTGAATAGACACCATTTGCCGAAAACGCGGGAAGCCCGTTTTCCGATCTTCCCAAGTTGAAACCAGCTATATCGCTGAGTGAAGGAGGCAGCGTCGAGACACGAGCCTCATAGACGGGCTTGGTGATGAATAGATAAACAATAGCCAACAACACGGGCAACACTGCCAGCAAAGCAATCAGCCATCTCAGGGACCACAACCCACTCATAATCTCTATCAGATCGAACTCGCCGCTCTTGGCTTTATAGGAGGGAAAATTTTTTTCTGTCACAACGGATCCAATTCTTGGGTTAAGGAGTCATCATGCGGCAGCCCCCCTCCTGACGTGGAGATGCATCAGGAAGCTGCTGCATTTTGACAGCATGCTACGAGATTACAAGCCGCACGGTCGCGACCATCGACTCCAGGAGATAGGGATACGACGCAAACACCTTCAGCGCACCAATCGCTGATAACAGAGCCTAGCTCGCGATTCAGGATGCACGGACGTATGTTAGACAAGACAGTCAGAGATTAGTGCCCACAGCAGAAAAATGGGGTCAAGCAGGCCAGAGGATACCTTCCACGAGAGGTTACGACCCGCCGGCAGCAACCCTTTTCAGCAAGAAGAGACCCACTGCGGAGCTGGCACGCAATTAGTTCGGAAGGGACGAACTTATAGAGAGGTTGATTCAGAGCGAAGAGATTTTTGTTGACGCCCCCTCAAACGAAGCAATGCCCCACTCAACAACCCACCGAGCCCACCGAGGATGAAAGCCAGAGACACGAAGAGAGAAAGCGGACCGTCAGGAGTGTGCCACCCAAGGAAGGCAAGGCTGACGCTATTCTGATTTTCCAATACGAAAACCAGGACCACCAGCGCAACCACCAACACAAACACAGCAGTCAAAATCCGCCCGAGCCATTGCATTGAAAAAACCTCGTATCTGCCAGAGTCACTCCGGCTCGTTGACCCGATCCCGCAACTCCTTGCCCGGCTTGAAGTGCGGCACGAACTTGCCGTCGAGGCGTACCGACTCCCCGGTCTTGGGGTTGCGACCGACGCGCGGGGCGCGGTAGTGCAAGGAAAAGCTGCCGAAGCCACGGATCTCGATCCGGTCCCCGGTCGCCAGGGCCTGGGACATTTGCTCCAGCATGGTCTTGATTGCCAACTCGACATCCTTCGCGGACAGTTGCCCCTGATGGGTAACGATCCGTTCGATCAACTCCGACTTGGTCATGGTTTTCCCTTCTTTTTCAAGCGGCTAGATCAGCTCAGGTCTCTTTTAGCATGCTGATCAGTCTTTGAACAGGTCCAAGAAGGGGAAAACGAAAAAGGGCGGCCTAGGCCGCCCTTTTTCATGATGGATCAGAGACTTAGCCCTGATTCTCCATCTGAGCACGGATCAGATCACCGATGGTGGTCGGACCAGCGCTTTCTACTTCCTGCTTACGCAGTTCTTTCATTGCGTCCTTCTCGTCGTCGACGTCCTTGGACTTGACGGAGAGGCTGATGACGCGGCTCTTGCGGTCGATGCTGATGATCTTGGCTTCGACTTCCTCGCCTTCCTTCAGGACGTTGCGCGCGTCTTCGACGCGGTCACGACTGATTTCGGAAGCCTTCAGGATACCTTCGATGTCGTCGCCCAGGCTGATGACAGCGCCCTTGGCGTCGACTTCCTTCACGGTACCGCGGACGATGCTGCCTTTCTCGTGCAGGGACGCGTAGTTGGAGAACGGATCGTCTTCCAGCTGCTTGATGCCCAGGGAGATGCGCTCGCGCTCCGGGTCGACCGACAGGATGACGGTTTCCAGCTCGTCGCCCTTCTTGAAGCGACGTACGGCTTCTTCGCCGACTTCGTTCCAGGAGATGTCGGACAGGTGGACCAGGCCGTCGATGCCGCCGTCCAGACCGATGAAGATACCGAAGTCGGTGATCGACTTGATGGTACCGGAGATACGGTCCCCCTTGTTGAACTGGCTGGAGAAGTCTTCCCACGGGTTGGATTTGCACTGCTTGATACCCAGGGAGATACGACGACGCTCTTCGTCGATGTCCAGAACCTGAACTTCCACTTCGTCGCCAACCTGGACGACTTTCGACGGATGGATGTTCTTGTTGGTCCAGTCCATTTCGGAGACGTGTACCAGGCCTTCCACGCCCTCTTCCAGCTCGGCGAAGCAGCCGTAGTCAGTGAGGTTGGTGACGCGGGCCATGACGCGGGTGCCTTCCGGGTAACGCGCCTTGATGGCAACCCACGGGTCTTCGCCCAGTTGCTTCAGGCCCAGGGATACACGGTTGCGCTCGCGGTCGAACTTCAGGACCTTGACGTCGATCTCGTCGCCAACGTTGACGATCTCGGACGGATGCTTGATGCGCTTCCAGGCCATGTCGGTGATGTGCAGCAGGCCGTCTACGCCGCCCAGGTCCACGAATGCGCCGTAGTCGGTGAGGTTCTTGACGATACCCTTGACCTGCTGGCCTTCCTGCAGCGATTCCAGCAGAGCTTCACGCTCGGCGCTGTTCTCGGCTTCCAGGACGCTGCGGCGGGAAACGACAACGTTGTTGCGCTTCTGGTCGAGCTTGATGACCTTGAACTCGAGCTCTTTGCCTTCCAGGTGGGTGGTGTCGCGAACCGGACGCACGTCGACCAGCGAACCCGGCAGGAACGCGCGGATGCCGTTGACGTCGACGGTGAAACCGCCCTTGACCTTGCCGTTGATGACGCCCTTGACCACTTCGTCGGCAGCGAAAGCCGCTTCCAGAACAATCCAGCTCTCGGCGCGCTTGGCTTTCTCGCGGGACAGCTTGGTCTCGCCAAAGCCGTCTTCTACCGCGTCCAATGCGACGTGGACTTCGTCACCCACCTTGATGGTCAGTTCGCCCTGTTCGTTGTAGAACTGCTCGACCGGGATGACGCCCTCGGATTTCAGACCGGCATGGACGGTGACCCAGTCACCATCGATGTCGACCACGATGCCGGTGATGATGGCACCCGGCTGCATGTCGAGGGATTTCAGACTTTCTTCAAAGAGTTCTGCGAAGCTTTCGCTCATGTTCATACCTGTAGTCAAAGGCCCGGAAGGGCCCGATTCCGCATCACCAGCCAATGCGGTCAAGTCATTAAATGAAGCCGCAGGACAATTTGCTGGTTTCCTGCTAGCTTCTGATTGCACTCCCGAATGGGAATGCCCAGTTGGGTTGTTCTGCGATGGCGCCATCCAAGTCGAGAGGCAACCCTCACCGCACCTGCAAAACGCCACAACATAAGGTCTGGAATATTAGCAACCAGGCCCTGTATCGTCAATTCCCGCGCCGAAACCTCAGACGTCCCAGCCCTGCCGCTCGCAGTGCCGGATGATCGTCTCGACCACCGCCTCGATGCTCATTTCGGTGGAGTCCAGCAGGATCGCGTCATCGGCCGGTTTCAGCGGCGCGACCGCGCGCTGGCTGTCGCGCTCGTCGCGCTCGCGGATTTCTTCCAGCAAGGCAGACTGGTCGACATCCGCGCCCTTCGCCTTCAACTGCAGGTAGCGTCGACGCGCACGCTCCTCCGCCGAGGCGGTGAGGAAGATCTTCAGAGGCGCATCGGGAAACACCACGGTGCCCATGTCGCGGCCGTCGGCCACCAACCCCGGCGCTTCGAGGAACGCCCGCTGGCGCTGCAGCAACGCATCGCGCACGGCCGGTAAGGCGGCGACCTGCGAGGCGCCGGCACCGACCTGCTCGGTACGGATCACATCGGTCACTTCCTCGCCTTCGAGAATGATGCGCTGCCCATGGCTGCCATCGGCGGCGACGAACTGCACATCGAGGTGCGCAGCCAGGACCTTCAGCGCCTCTTCATTGGTCAGGTCGACACCATGGTTGACCGCGGCGAACGCCAACAGCCGATAAAGCGCCCCGGAATCCAGCAGGTTCCAGCCCAGGCGCCGGGCGAGCAGCCCGGCGACCGTGCCCTTGCCAGCGCCACTGGGGCCATCGATGGCGAGCATCGGTACAGCGCCGTTCATCAATGGTTCTCCACGGCGACCCGGATACCGGTCTGGGCACACAGGGCGAGGAAGTTGGGGAAGGAGGTGGCGACGTTGGCGCAATCGTGGATGCGGATCGGCCCGCTGGCGCGCAGCGAAGCGACGCTGAAGGACATGGCGATACGGTGGTCGCCGTGCGCCCAGACTTCGCCGCCACCGAACGCACCACCCTCGATGACGATGCCATCCGGGGTCGGCTCGGCCTTCACGCCCAGGGCCTTCAGGCCGTCGGCCATGACCTGGATACGGTCCGACTCCTTGACCCGCAGCTCTTCGGCGCCACGCAGGACGGTGCGCCCCTCGGCGCAGGCGGCAGCCACGAAGAGTACCGGGAACTCGTCGATGGCCAGTGGCACCAGGTCCTCGGGAATGTCGATGCCCTTGAGCCGCGCGGAGCGCACGCGGATGTCGGCGACCGGCTCGCCGCCGACCTCGCGCTGGTTTTCCAGGCTCAGGTCACCACCCATCAGGCGCAGGATCTCGATGACGCCGACGCGCGTCGGGTTGATGCCGACGTGCTGCAGGACCAGTTCCGAACCCTCGGCGATACTGGCGGCAACCAGGAAGAAGGCTGCCGAGGAAATGTCGGCCGGGACCTCGATATGGGTGGCGCTCAACTTGTGCCCGGATTCGACCTTGGCGGTGCTGCCCTCGACCTCCACCGGATAGCCGAAGCCGCGCAGCATGCGCTCGGTGTGGTCGCGGGTCGGCGCCGGCTCGGTGACCGAGGTCTCACCCGCGGCGTAGAGCCCGGCGAGCAACAGGCAGGACTTCACCTGGGCGCTGGCCATCGGCATGTCGTAATGCATACCGGTGAGGCGCTGGCCGCCGCGAATGGTCATCGGCGGACGGCCTTCCGGCCCCGTCTCGATTACCGCGCCCATCTCGCGCAGCGGCTTGGCTACGCGATTCATCGGCCGCTTGGAAAGGGAAGCGTCGCCGGTCAGGGTGCTGTCGAACGGCTGAGCCGCCAGCAGACCGCTGAGCAGACGCATGGAAGTACCGGAGTTACCCAGGTAGATCGGCCCAGGCGGCGCCTTGAGGCCGTGCAGGCCAACGCCATGGACGGTGACGCGGCCGTTCTGTGGCCCCTCGATCACCACTCCCATGTCGCGGAACGCCTGGATGGTTGCCAGTGCGTCCTCACCCTCGAGGAAGCCCTCCACTTCGGTGGTGCCTTCGGCCAGGGAGCCGAGCATGATCGAGCGATGGGAGATCGACTTGTCGCCCGGTACCCGGATGGTTCCGGACAGGCTGCCGCCCGGCTGGGCCAGATAAATCAGGTCGTTGTTGTGCATGGCGTCCACATAGGCCCGACGGGCCAGGATTTTGCTGAAATGCTCACGGGCTACCCGGGCGCGCGTGAAAACGCCCAACAACTGGTGCCCGTCCCCAGTGTCGACGGCCTCGCGCAGCGCGTCGAGGTCGTCACGAAAAACATCCAGTGTACGCAGCACCGCCTCGCGATTGGCGAGAAAGATGTCGTGCCACATCACCGGGTCGCTGCCGGCGATCCGTGTGAAATCACGGAAACCGCCGGCGGCATAGCGGAAGATCTCCAGGTTCTCGCTGCGCTTGGCCAGGGAGTCGACCAGGGTGAAGGCCAGCAGGTGAGGCAGGTGGCTGGTGGCCGCCAGAACCTCGTCGTGATGCTCGACCTCCATGTGCTCGACGTCCGCGCCCAGCGCGCGCCACAGGCTGTCGACCAGCGCCAGCGCGTCGGCATCGGTCTCCGCGGAGGGCGTGAGAATCACCTTGTGCCGGCGGAACAGGGTCGCCTTCGCCGCGGTCACTCCGCTCTGCTCGGAACCCGCGATCGGATGCCCCGGCACCAGGTACCGCGGCATCCCGCCGAACGCGGCACGCGCGGCACGCGCGATATTGCCCTTGGCGCTGCCAACGTCGGTCAATACAGCCTTGCCCAGGTCGAGCTTCGCCAGGTCGGCCAGCACCCGTTCCATCGCCAGGATCGGCACCGCCAGTTGGATCACGTCAGCGCCGACGCAGGCGCGGCCAAGATCCTCCTCGCAACGGTCGACCACGCCGAGTTCCACCGCCAGGCGGCAAGACTCGGCATCCCGATCCACGCCGACCACTTCCCGGAACAACCCTTTGCTCCGCAACCCCTTGGCGAAGGAGCCGCCGATCAGGCCCAGCCCCACCACCACCAGGCGGCCCAGCTTAGGGGTCGACTGTTGCAGCGGCGTGACCTCAGTCATGCGCCAGCACCTTGCCCAGCGCCTGGAGGAAACGATCGTTCTCCTCCGGCAGCCCGATGGAGACGCGCAGGAAGGTCGGCATCCCGTAGCCAGCCACCGGGCGCACAATCACGCCTTCGCGCAGCAGCGCCTGGTAGACCGGACCGGCATCGCGAGCCAGATCCACGGCGATGAAGTTGCCCTTCGAGGGAATCCAGGACAGGCCCAACGCGTGGAAGCCATCCTCCAGCTGCGCCATGCCGGAATCGTTTAGGCGGCGACTCTGCGCCAGGTAGTCATGGTCATCCAGCGCCGCGCAGGCAGCCGCCAGGGCCAGGCTATTGACATTGAACGGCTGGCGCACGCGGTTGAGCACATCGGCCACCGCCTTGCTCGAAAGCGCGTAGCCGACCCGCAGCGAAGCCAGGCCATAGGCCTTGGAGAAAGTCCGCGAGACCAGCAGGTTGGGATGGCGCGCCAGGTAGTCCAGGCCATCGGGCAGCTCGTCGCCCTCGGCGTATTCGATATAGGCCTCGTCCAGCACCACCAGCACCTCCGCCGGCACCTGGGCGAGGAACCGCTCCAGGGCGTCCGCACCGAACCAGGTCCCGGTCGGGTTGTTCGGGTTGGCGACGAACACCACGCGAGTTTGCCCATCGATGGCGGCGAGCATCGCTTCCAAGTCATGCCCCCAGACGCGCGCCTTGACCGCCCGCCCCTCGGCGCCCACGGCCTGGGTGGCGATCGGGTAGACGGCGAAGGCATGTTCGCTGAACACGGCGTTCAGACCAGGCGCGAGGTAGGCACGGGCGACCAGGTCGAGAATGTCGTTGGAGCCGTTGCCCAGGGTCACCTGCGCCGCATCCACCGCGCAACGCTCGGCCAGCTTGCGCTTGAGTTCGAAACCGTTGCCGTCAGGATAACGGGTCAGTTCCGCCAGTTCGGCGCGGATAGCCTCCAGCGCCTTTGGGCTCGCACCCAGCGGGTTCTCGTTGCTGGCGAGCTTGACGATCGCCGCAGGGTCGATGCCCAGCTCGCGGGCCAGTTCGTCCACCGGCTTGCCAGGGACGTAGGGCGACAGCTTTTGCACCCCCGGCTGGGCCAGGGCAAGGAAATCGGACATGGATAGTTCAGCCTCGACGCGGGACGGGGCATTCATCGATGACCCGTCTCTTCGGAATGACAGCGCGCTCAGAGCACCGCTTTCGGATAGGAGCCCAGGACCTTCAGGGCGACGGCTTCCTGGCCGATCTTCTCCAGGACGTCCTTGATCAGCGGTTCTTTATGGTGGCCGACGAAATCGATGAAGAACACGTAGGTCCATTTGCCGCTGCGCGACGGGCGGGTTTCGATGCGGGTCAGGTCGATACCGTTGTTGTGGAACGGTACCAGCAGCTCGTGCAGGGCTCCCGGCTTGTTGCGCATGGAAACGATGATCGAGGTCTTGTCGTCGCCGGTCGGCGGCACCTCCTGGTTGCCGATGATCAGGAAGCGCGTGGAGTTGTCCGGGCGGTCCTCGATCTTCTCGTGCAGCTTGCTCAGGTCGTACAGGCTGGCCGCCATGTCGCCGGCGATCGCCGCCGAATTCCACTCGCTCTTCACCCGCTTGGCCGCGTCGGCGTTGCTCGACACCGCCACCCGCTCAACGCTCGGGTAGTGCGAGTCCAGCCACTTGCGACATTGCGCGAGGGATTGGGCATGGGAATAGATCCGGGTGATGTTGTCGGTCTTGGTGGTTTCGCCGACCAGCAGGTGATGGTGGATACGCAGCTCGACTTCGCCGCAGATCACCATGTCGTGCTCAAGGAAGCTGTCGAGGGTATGGTTGACCGCCCCCTCGGTGGAGTTTTCCACAGGCACCACGCCGAAGTTCACCGCGCCGGCGGCGACCTCGCGGAACACCTCGTCGATCGCCGCCATCGGCGTGCTGATCACCGCATTACCGAAATGCTTGAGCGCCGCGGCCTGGGTGAAGGTGCCCTCGGGTCCGAGATAGGCCACTTTCAGCGGCTGCTCGAGCGCCAGGCAGGACGACATGATCTCGCGGAACAGCCGCGCGACCTCTTCGTTGTCCAGCGGCCCCTTGTTCAATTGCATGATGTGCTTGAGCACCCAGGCTTCGCGCTCGGGACGGTAGAACACCGGCGCCTCGCCCTCGCCCAGGGTCTGGGTCTTCACTCGCGCCACGTCCTGGGCGCAACGGGCACGCTCGCTGATCAGCTCGAGCAACTTCTCGTCGAGGCTGTCGATGCGCAGGCGCAAGGCCTTGAGCTGGTCCTGGTCCGCCATCAGCCGTGCTCCTTCTCGAACTCCGCCATGTATGCGACCAGCGCCTCGACCGCGTCCAGGCCAAGGGCGTTGTAGATGGAAGCGCGCATGCCGCCGACCGAGCGGTGGCCTTTCAGGTTGAGCAGCCCGCGCGCCTCGGCGCCTTCCAGGAACGGCTTGTCGAGACGCTCGTCGGCCAGGCGGAACGGCACGTTCATCCAGGAGCGGGCGCTCGGCTGGATCGGGTTGGTGTAGAAGTCGCTGGCATCGATGGTCTTGTACAGCAGGTCCTTCTTGGCGCGGTTGCGCTGCTCCATCGCGGTCACCCCGCCCTGCTCCTTCAGCCATTCGAAGACCAGGCCGGACAGGTACCAGGAGTAGGTCGCCGGGGTGTTGTACATGGAACCGTTGTCCGCGGCGATCTTGTAGTTGAGCATGGTCGGGCAGACGCTGCGGGCGCGGCCGAGCAGGTCTTCGCGAACGATCACCACCACCAGGCCGGACGGGCCGATGTTCTTCTGCGCCCCGGCATAGATCAGGCCGAAGCGGGACACGTCGAGCGGGCGCGAGAGGATATCGGAGGACATGTCGGTGACCAGCGGCACGTCGCCGGTCTCGGGAATCCAGTCGAACTCGAGGCCGCCGATGGTCTCGTTGGAGGCGTAGTGCACATAGGCCGCGTCCTTGGTCAGCGTCCACTCGTTCTGACCCGGAATGGCGAAGTAGTCGTACTCCTTGGCGCTGGCCGCGACATTCACGGTGCCATAGCGACGAGCCTCCTCGATGGCCTTCTTCGACCAGATACCGGTATCGATATAGTCGGCGACGCCATCTTCGGGCAGCAGATTCAGCGGAATCTCGGCGAACTGCTGGCTGGCGCCGCCCTGCAGGAACAGCACCTTGTAGTCCGAGGGAATGTCGAGCAGGTCGCGCAGGTCCTGCTCGGCCTTGCTGGCGATGGCCACGTAGTCGTCGCTACGGTGGCTCATTTCCATGACCGAAAGGCCCTTGCCCCGCCAGTCGAGAAGCTCGGCCTGGGCACGTTGCAGAACTGCGTCGGGAAGCGCCGCGGGACCGGCGCAGAAATTGAAGGCTCGCTTGCTCACATCCACTCTCGCTATAGGTAGGGCGGATAGCCGTGAGTTATCCGCCGACGTCATCGGCCAGGCGGGCGCAGACGCCCGCCCCGAGCCTTACTCTTCGTTGCCTTCCGCTTCCGCCGCGGGCTCGGACTCGGCCGACTCGCCCAGAGATTCGGCAGCTTCCTCGCCCTCGGGCAGGTCCTCGTCATCTCCGCCCGACGGCTCCTGGACACGCTCCAGACCGACCAGTACCTCGTCGCTGGCGAGCTTGATCAGGGTTACGCCCTGGGTATTGCGGCCGGACAGGGAGACTTCGTCGACACGCGTCCGCACCAGGGTGCCCTGGTCGGAAATCAGCATGATCTCCTCGCCTTCCTGGACCTGTACCGCGGCGATCAGCGCGCCGTTGCGCTCGTTGGTGACCATGGCGATCACCCCCTGGCCGCCACGGCCGCGACGCGGGAACTTGCTCAGCGGGGTACGCTTGCCGAAGCCGCGCTCGGAGGCGGTGAGGATCTGCGCCCCGGACTCCGGAATCAGCATGGAGATCAGTTGCTGCCCCTTGCCCAGGCGCATGCCGCGTACGCCGCGGGCGTTGCGGCCCATGATGCGCACCACGCTCTCGGCGAAACGGATCACCTTGCCGGCGCTGGAGAACAGCATGACTTCCTTGGCGCCATCGGTGATCGCGGCGGCGATCAGGGTGTCGCCCTCTTCCAGCTTGAGCGCGATCAGGCCGCTGCTGCGCGGACGGCTGAACTGCACCAGCGGGGTCTTCTTCACGGTACCGAAGGCGGTGGCCATGAAGATGTAGGCGCCGGTCGGCTCGGCCACCAGCTCGGCGGTCTCGCCCTCGACTTCCTCGACCTCGGCGGCCTCGACCACCTCGCCCTCGAGCACCGCGCCTTCGGCTTCGTCGAGGTCGTCATCGGCGCCGCCGTTCTGCTGCAGCGCCTCCAGGTCGATCTGCAACATCGCGGTGATCCGCTCGCCCTCGTCCAGCGGCAGCAGGTTCACCAGCGGCCGGCCACGCGCGGTACGCGAGGCCTCCGGAATCTCGAAGGTACGCAGCCAGTAGACCTTGCCCTTGCTGGAGAACAGCAGGAGGGTCGCATGGCTGTTGGCCACCAGCAGGTGTTCGATGTAGTCCTCGTCCTTCATCCCGGTGGCGGACTTGCCTTTGCCGCCGCGACGCTGCGCCTGGTAGGCAGCCAGCGGCTGGGACTTGGCGTAGCCGCCGTGGGAAATGGTCACCACGCGGTCTTCCTCGGTGATCAGGTCGGCGATGGTCAGGTCGACCTGGGAAGCCACGATCTCGGTGCGGCGAGCATCGCCGAATTCGGCCTTAACCGCTTCCAGCTCCTCACGGATCACCTCCATCAGGCGCGCCGGGTTGGTCAGGATGCGGATCAGCTCGCCGATCAGGTTGAGGATTTCCTGGTATTCGGAGAGCAGCTTCTCGTGCTCCAGACCGGTCAGACGATGCAGGCGCAGCTCGAGGATCGCCTGGGCCTGTTCCGGCGACAGGTAGTACTTGCCGTCGCGCAGGCCGTACTGCGGATCCAGGTCTTCCGGACGACAGGCGTCGGCGCCGGCACGCTCGACCATCGCTTCCACCGCGCTGGACTCCCAGGCAGTGGCGATCAGGCGTTCCTTGGCCTCGGCCGGGGTCGGCGAACTCTTGATCAGCTCGATCACCGGATCGATGTTCGACAGGGCGACCGCCTGGCCTTCCAGGATGTGCCCGCGCTCGCGGGCCTTGCGCAGCTCGTAGACGGTACGCCGGGTCACCACTTCGCGGCGGTGGCGGACGAACACTTCGAGCATGTCCTTCAGGTTCAGCGTGCGCGGCTGGCCGTCGACCAGGGCCACCACGTTGATGCCGAACACGCTCTGCAGCTGGGTCTGGGCATAGAGGTTGTTGAGGACCACCTCGCCCACCTCGCCGCGACGCAGCTCGATGACCACGCGCATGCCGTCCTTGTCGGACTCGTCGCGCAGCTCGGAAATACCCTCGATCTTCTTCTCTTTCACCAGCTCGGCGATCTTCTCGATCAACCGCGCCTTGTTCAACTGGTACGGCAGCTCGGTGATGATGATCTGCTCGCGACCGCCGCCCTTCTCCATCTCCTCGACGACGGCACGGGCGCGGATGTAGATGCGCCCGCGACCGGTGCGGTAGGCCTCGATGATCCCGGCGCGGCCGTTGATGATGCCGGCGGTGGGGAAGTCCGGACCGGGGATGTACTGCATCAGCTCATCGACGGTCAGGTCGGGGTTGTCCATCAGCGCCAGGCAGCCGTCGATCACTTCGCCGAGGTTGTGCGGCGGGATGTTGGTCGCCATGCCCACGGCGATACCACTGGAACCGTTGACCAGCAGGTTGGGAATCTTGGTCGGCATGACCGCCGGGATCTGCTCGGTGCCATCGTAGTTGGGCACCCAGTCGACGGTTTCCTTTTCCAGGTCCGCCAGCAGTTCGTGGGCCAGCTTGGCCATGCGCACTTCGGTGTATCGCATGGCTGCGGCGTTGTCGCCGTCCACCGAACCGAAGTTGCCCTGGCCGTCCACCAGCATGTAGCGCAGCGAGAACGGCTGCGCCATGCGCACGATGGTGTCGTAGACCGCGGTGTCGCCGTGCGGGTGGTACTTACCGATCACGTCGCCGACCACACGGGCGGATTTCTTGTAGGGCTTGTTCCAGTCGTTGCCCAGCTCGCTCATGGCATAAAGCACACGGCGGTGCACCGGCTTCAGGCCGTCACGTGCATCCGGCAGGGCCCGCCCGACGATCACGCTCATCGCGTAGTCGAGATAGGACTGTTTCAGCTCGTCTTCGATATTGACCGGGAGAATTTCTTTGGCCAGTTCGCCCATGAGAAGCCTGGTTCCTTTTTCTGGTGGAACTTCGCCGCCTCGATCCTGAGGCAAACGAAGTAGGTCGGCGCATGCCCGAGCAGCGCCAACTCACTACAAATCAACGACTTGAGTCAAGGATTCGCGCACTCTCGAGGCCCCTCCGCGGGGCGCTCGAATAACCGTCGGAGCTTACCACAGCCCACGCCCCAGCCCAAGGCAAAGGCCCTGGCGGGGACGACCTCCAGTCGCCTCGTTCAATGCAGGCGCTTGCGGCTCATCAGGGCGGCCATGCGCTCGGCGTCGGGACGCTCGACGACGCCTCGCTCGGTCACGATGGCATCGATAAGATCCGCCGGGGTCACGTCGAATACCGGATTGTAGGCATCGACCTCGGCCGCCACCCGTCGCCCGCCGATTTCCAGCAGCTCGCGACCGTCGCGCTCTTCGATCGGAATGTCCTCGCCGCTCTCCAGGTTCATGTCGATGGTCGAACTCGGCGCCACCACCATGAAGCGCACGCCGTGGTGCATGGCGTTGACCGCCAACTGGTAGGTGCCGATCTTGTTGGCGACATCGCCATTGGCGGTGATGCGGTCGGCGCCGACGATGACCCAGGTGATGTTCTCGGTCTTCATCAGGTGCGCGGCGGCCGAATCCACGTTCAGGCTGACCGGGATGCCTTCGTTGGCCAGCTCCCAGGCGGTCAGTCGCGAGCCCTGGAGCCAGGGCCGGGTTTCGTCGGCGTAGATGCGATTGACCAGGCCTTCCAGGTGCGCGGCGCGGATCACCCCCAGCGCGGTGCCGAACCCGCCGGTCGCCAGGGCGCCGGTATTGCAGTGGGTGAGGATGTTCTGCGGGCTGCCCTGCTGCTTGCGGATCAGCTCCATGCCCAACTGGGCCATGGTCAGGTTGGCCTCGCGGTCGCTTTCATGGATGGAGATCGCCTCGGCTTCCAGCACCGCCAGCGGCTGGTCGCCCTCTTTCATTCGCTCCAGACGGTCGCGCATGCGGTTCAGCGCCCAGAACAGGTTGACCGCCGTGGGTCGCGAGTCGGCCAGCAGGCGGAAGTCCTCCTCCAGCGCGGCGCGCCAGTCGCCGCCCTGCGCCAGGCGCGCGCGGGCGCCAAGGACGATGCCGTAGGCGGCGCTGATGCCGATGGCCGGCGCGCCGCGCACGACCATATCGCGAATGGCCTTGGCCACCTCGGCCGCCGACTCATGTTCGAGCCAGACCTCCTCCTGGGGCAGCAGGCGCTGATCCAGCAACCGCAGCGTACCGTCCCGCCACTCGATCGCCTTGACCCGCTCGGCCGCCAGCAGTCGCTCTCGCATGCACACACCTCTCGCTGAATCACGGAAAAGCTGCGGATTATAACGAGCCCCAGCCGCGGACGCTCGGGTATACTTCCGGCTTCCCGCTCTGCGCCCAGGATGCGCCGCCATGCCCAACGTCCGTAACCCCTTCGACCTCCTCCTGCTGCCGACCTGGATCGTCCCCGTGGAGCCCGCCGGGGTGGTGCTGCGCGATCACGCGCTGGGCATCCGCGACGGTCAGATCGCCCTGGTCGCGCCGCGCGAGCAGGCCATGCGCCATGGCGCCACGGAAATCCGCGAATTGCCCGGCATGCTGCTCGCCCCCGGCCTGGTCAACGCCCACGGCCATTCGGCAATGAGTCTGTTCCGCGGTCTCGCCGACGACCTGCCGCTGATGACCTGGCTGCAGGACCACATCTGGCCGGCCGAAGGCCAATGGGTCAGCGAGGATTTCATCCGCGACGGCACGGAGCTGGCCATCGCCGAACAGGTAAAGGGCGGCATCACCTGTTTCTCCGACATGTACTTCTATCCACAGGCCATCTGCGGCGTGGTCCATGACAGCGGGGTACGCGCCCAGGTGGCGATCCCGGTGCTGGACTTCCCGATCCCCGGCGCCCGCGACAGCGCCGAGGCGATCCGCCAGGGCATGGCGCTGTTCGACGACCTCAAGCACCACCCGCGCATCCGCATCGCCTTCGGCCCGCACGCACCTTATACGGTGAGCGACGACAAGCTGGAGCAGATCCTGGTGCTCACCGAGGAACTCGACGCCAGCATCCAGATGCATGTCCACGAGACCGCCTTCGAGGTGGAGCAGGCCATGGAGCGCAACGGCGAGCGCCCGCTGGCCCGTCTGCACCGCCTCGGCCTGCTCGGCCCGCGTTTCCAGGCGGTGCACATGACCCAGGTGGACGACGACGACCTGGCGATGCTGGTGGAAACCAACAGCTCGGTGATCCACTGCCCGGAATCCAACCTCAAGCTGGCCAGCGGCTTCTGCCCGGTGGAAAAGCTCTGGCAGGCCGGGGTCAACGTGGCCATCGGCACCGACGGCGCGGCCAGCAACAACGATCTCGACCTGCTCGGCGAGACCCGCACCGCGGCGCTGCTGGCCAAGGCCGTGTACGGCCAGGCCACCGCCCTCGACGCCCACCGCGCGCTGCGCATGGCCACCCTGAACGGCGCCCGCGCGCTTGGCCTGGAGCGCCTGATCGGCTCCCTGGAAGCCGGCAAGGCCGCCGACCTGGTGGCCTTCGACCTGTCCGGCCTGGCCCAGCAACCGGTCTACGACCCGGTTTCGCAACTTATCTATGCCAGCGGCCGCGACTGCGTGCGGCATGTCTGGGTCGGCGGCAGGCAACTCCTCGACGACGGCCGCCTGCTCCGTCACGACGAACAGCGCCTGATCGCCAGGGCCCGCGAATGGGGGGCGAAGATCGCCGCCAGCGACAGGTCCTGAACTGCGGCGGGCCGGCCCGCTGCGACAAACTGACATAGGAAGGCGAACCGCCGCCGGCCCCATCCCTCCGCCAAAGCTGGCAACATGAAGGATTGGACTCCGCCGCCGCGGCCCTTCCCCCAAAGGCTTCACTCTTCAACGGGAACGATTATGAGCAACGTCGACCACGCCGAGATCGCCAAATTCGAGGCACTGGCCCATCGCTGGTGGGACCGCGAGAGCGAGTTCAAGCCGCTCCACGATATCAACCCGCTGCGCGTCAACTGGATCGACGAGCGCGCCGGCCTGGCCGGCAAGAAGGTGCTCGACATCGGTTGCGGCGGCGGCATCCTCAGCGAAGCCATGGCCCAGCGCGGCGCCAACGTCACCGGCATCGACATGGGCGAAGCGCCGCTCGCGGTGGCGCGCCTTCACCAGCTGGAATCCGGCGTCGCCGTCGACTACCGGCAGATCACCGCCGAGCAGATGGCCGAGGAAATGCCCGGGCAGTTCGACGTGGTCACCTGCCTGGAGATGCTCGAACACGTGCCGGACCCGGCCTCGGTGATCCGCGCCTGCCACCGCCTGGTCAAGCCGGGCGGACAGGTTTTCCTCTCGACCATCAACCGCAATCCCAAGGCCTACCTGTTCGCGGTGATCGGCGCGGAGTACATCCTCCAGTTGCTGCCGCGCGGGACCCACGATTTCCGCAAGTTCATCCGTCCGTCGGAACTCGGCGCCTGGTCGCGCGAGGCCGGTCTCGAGGTCAAGGACATCATCGGCCTGACCTACAACCCGCTGACCAAGCACTACAAGCTGGCCAACGACGTCGACGTCAACTACATGGTCCAGACCCAGCGGGAGGCGTGAAGCGCATGCGGCTCAAAGCGGTACTGTTCGACATGGATGGCACCCTGCTCGACACGGCGCCGGACTTCATCGCCATCACCCAGGCCATGCGTGCCGCCCACGGCCTGCCGCCGGTGGACGAGCAACGGGTGCGCGACGTGGTCTCCGGCGGCGCGCGCGCGATGGTTGCCGCGGCCTTCGGCCTGTCGCTGGACAGCCCAGAACTGGAACCCCTGCGCCAGGAGTTCCTCGACCGCTACCAGGAGCATTGCGCGGTTCTCAGCCGGCCCTACGACGGCATCCCCGAACTGCTTGCGGCGATCGAGAAAGCCGGGTTGATCTGGGGCGTGGTGACCAACAAGCCGGTGCGCTTCGCCGAACCGATCATGCAGCGCCTGGGCTACGCCGAGCGTTCCAGGGTGCTGGTCTGCCCGGACCACGTGACCCGCAGCAAGCCCGATCCCGAGCCGCTGCTACTGGCCTGTAGCCAGCTCGGCATCGATCCGTCGAGGGTGCTGTTCATCGGCGACGACCTGCGCGACATCGAGTCCGGCCGCGACGCCGGGACCAAGACCGCGGCGGTGCGCTACGGCTACATCCACCCCGAAGACAACCCCGCGCACTGGGGCGCCGACGTGATCGTCGACCACCCGCGCGAACTCATCGACGTTCTCGACCGCGCGCTCTGCGACTGCTGATCCGCAGCGCCACCGACAGACAACAACCCGCCGCCAGGCGGGTCATGCATTCAAAGGATTCGACATGTTCCAGTACTCCGCCCGCCCCGACCTGCTGAAAGACCGCGTGATCCTGGTCACCGGCGCCGGCCGCGGCATCGGCGCCGCCGCCGCCAAGACCTTCGCCGCCCACGGCGCCACCGTGCTGCTGCTGGGCAAGACCGAGGAGTACCTGAACGAGGTCTACGACGCCATCGAGGCCGCCGGCCATCCGCAGGCCGCCGTGATCCCGTTCAACCTGGAGACCGCCCAGCCGCACCAGTTCGAGGAACTGGCGGCAACCCTGGAGAACGAGTTCGGGCGCATCGACGGCCTGCTGCACAACGCTTCGATCCTCGGTCCGCGCTCGCCGATGCAGCAGATTTCCGGGGAGAACTTCATGCGCGTGATGCAGGTGAACGTCAATGCCATGTTCATGCTGACCACCGCCATGCTGCCGCTGATGAAGCTCTCCAGCGACGCCTCGATCATCTTCACCTCGAGCAGCGTGGGCCGGAAGGGCCGCGCCTACTGGGGCGCCTATTCGGTATCGAAGTTCGCCACCGAGGGCCTGATGCAGACCCTTGCCGACGAACTCGACGGTACCAGCGCGATCCGCGCCAACAGCGTCAACCCCGGCGCCACCCGCACCAGCATGCGCGCCCTCGCCTACCCTGGGGAAAACCCGCTGAACAACCCCACCGGCGAGGAGATCATGCCGGTCTACCTGTACCTCATGGGGCCGGACAGCGCCGGCGTCAACGGCCAGGCCTTCGACGCCCAGTGATTCCCCGGCAGCCTCGCCGCCCGGCGAGGCTGCCCTGTCCTTCCCTTCCCTCTTCCCGTCCGGAACTTCCCATTCTTTTTGCATATTTTTCCCACTGAGTGGGAAAGTGGTTTCATTTTCCGGGAAATCGCCTTCACCCTGTGGGTCAAGGAGTTCCCATGTCGAAGCATTCCCCCACCGATCGCCTGCTGCAAATCCTCATTGCCCTCGGCCAGGCTCCCGAAGCCCTGTCTGCCAAGGAGCTGTCGCTGACCCTGGAGCAGCCGCTGAGCAGCACCTACCGGCACCTGAAGACCCTGTTGCGCTGGGGCCTGGCCGAAGAACAGGCCGGCCAGGGCCGCTACCTGCCCGGCCCAGCCTGCCTGCAACTGGCGAAGAAATTCGATCGCGAGGCCTCGCTGATCGGTCTCGCCAAACCGGAACTCAAGCGCCTGGCCGACCTGAGCCAGGAGAGCGTGGCGCTGATGGTGGCCAGCAACCAGCAGGCGATCTGCCTGGAACTGTTCGACAGTCCGCAGCCGCTGCGCTGCTGCTACCAGAAAGGGCTGGCGCAGCCGCTGTTGCATGGCGCCTCGGCCAAAGCCCTGCTGGCGCACCTGGAGGACGAACGGCGCGAGGAGCTGTACCTCGCCCAGGAACTCTCCGCCGAGCGTATCGACAAGCTGGAGCAGGAACTCCGGCTGATCCGCGAACAGGGCTACGCCGTCAGCCAGGGCGAGATCGACGAAGGCGTCTGGGGCATCAGCGTACCGCTGCTGGACAGCCGCCAGCGCCTGCACGGCGCCCTCAGCCTGATGGCCCCCGCCTTGCGCGCCCAGTCGCGCAGCGAACGCTTGCGGCAATGGACCCTCGACGCCGCCGCGCGACTTTCCGCGCGGCTGGACTGACCAACAGGAGTTTCGATGTACCCCGCCCCCGACATGAGCCTCTGGCAAGGCCGGATCGATAGCCAGGAAGGCGCCGACGCGCGGCGCTGGCACCAATGGATGCGTCCCTACGCAGACGACGCCGAAGCGGCCAGCGTGCTGCTCGGTTTCGCCAGCGACGAAGGCGTGCGCCGCAACCAGGGTCGCCAGGGCGCGCGCCACGGACCGCCAGCCTTGCGTCGCGCGCTGGCCAACCTGGCCTGGCACGGCGAGCAAGCGATCTACGATGCCGGCGACATCGTCGCCGGCGACGATCTGGAAGCCGCCCAGGAACGCTACGCGCAACGCGTCGCCGACCTGCTCGCGCGCGGCCACCGGGTGGTCGGCCTGGGCGGCGGCCACGAAATCGCCTACGCCAGCTTCGCCGGCCTCGCCCGCCACCTGAGTCGGCATGAGCGCCTGCCGCGCATCGGTATCCTCAATTTCGACGCGCATTTCGACCTGCGCCACGCCGAACGGGCCAGCTCCGGCACGCCGTTCCGCCAGATCGCCGAACTCTGCCAGGCCAGCGACTGGCCGTTCGCCTACTGCTGCCTGGGCATCAGCCGCCTGAGCAACACCGCGGCGCTGTTCGACCAGGCCCAGCGCCTGGGTGTGCGCTACCTGCTGGACCGTCAGTTGCAGCCGTGGAACCTGGAACGCAGCGAAGCCTTCCTCGACAGCTTCCTGCAATCCGTCGACCACCTCTACCTGACCGTTTGCCTCGACGTGCTCCCGGCCGCCCAGGCGCCCGGCGTCAGCGCGCCCTCGGCGCACGGCGTGGAGATGCCGGTGGTGGAGCACCTGGTCCGCCGCGCCAAGGCCAGCGGCAAGCTGCGCCTGGCCGACATCGCCGAACTCAACCCGCAACTCGATAGCGACCAGCGCACCGCCCGGATCGCCGCGCGCCTGGTCGACAGCCTGGTCAACTGATCACCCTTTCGCCCACACAACAACAATAGAGCCCCGCCATGCCGACATTGCACCTGGACGCCCTGTCCACCACCGCCCTCGCCCTGCTCCTGCTCGCCCTCGGCAGCCAATTGAAGAAGCGCAGCCGCTGGCTGACACGTCTGTGCGTACCGTCACCGGTGATCGCCGGCTTCGGCTTCGCCTTCCTGGTCTGGCTGCTCAGGGATCGCGGCTGGCTCGACATCGGCCTCGACACCAGCCTGCAGACACCCCTGATGGTGGCGTTCTTCACCACCGTCGGCCTCGGTGGCAGCCTCGGCCTGCTGCGCAAGGGCGGCAAGACCCTGCTGGTCTACCTGTCGGCCTGCTGGGCGCTGGCGATACTGCAGAACCTGATCGGCGTCGGCAGCGCCGGGCTGCTCGGCCTCGACCCGCTGCTCGGGATCATGGCCGGCGCGGTGTCGCTGGAAGGCGGTTTCGGCGCGGCGGCGGCCTTCGGCCCGGTTGCGGAAGGGCTCGGCGCCCAGGGCGCGACCACCGTGGCGCTGGCCTCGGCCACCTTCGGCATGGTCGCTGGCGGGCTGCTCGGCAGCCCGGTGGCGCGCTGGCTGATCGAACGCAACCGCCTGCCGGTGCAGGCGGAAAGCGACAACCGGCTGGAAGCCCTCGGCCAGCAGGAGCGACGCCAGCATGCGGCGGCCACGCTGGACGGCAATCTCCTGCTGCGCCTGCTGACCTGCGTGCTGCTGGTGATGGTGCTCGGCTTCTGGCTCGGCGACGCGCTCCAGGAACGCCTGGGCCTGGTGCTGCCCAGTTATGTCGGGGCGATGTTCATCGCCATCGTCCTGCGCAACCTCGACGACCGGCTCGGCTGGCTGCGCATTCCGGACCACGCCGTCGGTACCCTGGGCGACGTCTGCCTGGGCATCTTCCTGACCATGGCGATGATGAGCCTGAAGTTCTGGGAGCTGGAGAACCTCGGCCTGCCGCTGCTCGGCGTACTGTTCATCCAGGTCGCGGTGCTGTTGCTGCTGACGATCTTCGTGCTGTTCCGCCTGCTCGGCCGCAACTACGACGCCGCGGTGCTCTGCGCCGGCTTCCTCGGCCACGGCCTGGGCGCCACGCCCAACGCGGTGGCCAACATGGGCGCGGTCTGCGAGCACTATCGGGTGTTCTCGCACAAGGCCTTCATCATCGTGCCCCTGTGCGGCGCGGTACTGATCGATCTCGTCGCCATCCCTGCTATCACCTGGTTCATCAACGCCTTCAGTTGAACCATGGCGGCGCTCCGCTAGCGGAGCGCCAGCTTTCCGACGAGCGCCTCGGCCACTCGCCAGCAAAACGCCATTATTCCGTCGAAATCTCTCCGAAATTCCTACAGAATGTGGAAACCATTCCTAGGAAAACCTGTCTGTGCCTCTGATTTCTCCGTTCTTCAGTTGGCTGGCACGAAACTCGCCTTAGCCCTACTGTCGCCGTCTTTCGCGCCAGAGGTTCCGCGCATGGCTCCTCCCAAGCAGTCCAATACCATCGATTTCGACGCCGCCAAGCAGAAGCGCGGCCCCCAGCCCGGCGGCAACGCCAGCGGGCCGCGCGCCAGCAACCTGACGGAGTTGCGCCAGCAACTGACCCTACAGTTGCAGAGCAGCCTGGAGGCGGAGCGGATTCTCGGCCTGTTCTTCGAGGAAGTCCGCCAACTGATCCCGCTGGACGCCCTTGGCTACCGCCATCCGGGCTCCGACCTGCGCCTGGAGTTCGGCAGCAGCGCCAAGCATTCGGTGAGCTATCGCCTGAGCCATGACAGCGACTACCTCGGCGAACTGATCTTCCGTCGCCGCCAGCGCCTCGGCGAAGACGAACAACGGCAACTGGAGAGCCTGCTCGGCACCCTGCTGTTCCCGCTGCGCAACGCCCTGCTCTATCGCGCCGCGATCCAGACCGCCCTGCGCGACGCCCTGACCGGCACCGGCAACCGCATCGCCATGGACCAGGCGCTCGGCCGCGAACTGGAACTGGCCCGGCGCAACCTGCAACCGCTCTCGGTGCTGATGCTCGATATCGACCACTTCAAGCGGGTCAACGACCACTACGGTCACACCGTCGGCGACGAAGCCCTCAAGGCCGTGGCGGAAACCATCAAGGACCACCTGCGCAATGTCGACATGGTGTTCCGTTTCGGCGGCGAGGAATTCCTCGTCCTGCTGTCCAGCACGCCGCTGCAGGCTGCCTGCATGGTCGGCGAACGCCTGCGCCAGGCGGTGGAGGAGTTGGACTACCGGCACGCCGGCGAACCGCTGAAGCTGTCGATCAGCCTCGGTTGCGCCGACCTGCGACCCGGCGAAGGCAGCGACGACCTGCTGCGACGGGTCGACGAGGCGCTCTACGAAGCCAAGCGCGACGGCCGCAACCGCCTGCGCTGCGCCTGAGGCTTGCCGACTCGCCCCCGAAGCGCGGAGCAGGCGCATCAGGCGACGGCAGTGGCGACGGCTCTCACCGGCGCAGTCACGGTTTCCGCCAAGGTCCTGCCGCTTATGGCTGCGCCGGCTCGTCCGGGGCGCCATAGGCCTGGCGCAAGCGGACGCGTTTCTCCAGCAGCCAGCCGCTGGTTTCCTTGCCGTCTCGAGCCAGGTACATGACGTTCAGCCACTCGCCGCTCGGCTTGTAGACAGTGACGAAGTCGCCGGGAATCACGAAGACCCCGGTGACACAGTCGGCACGCGGCGCGCTGTGGAAATAGGCGCGCCCCTTGTCGATCACCTCGCCCTCCAGCGGCGGACGGAAGTTGTCCTCGGGGCCGGCCGTCGCCTCGCCAAGGCTTGCACAGCTCTGCGCCGGCATCGCCGCATCCTCGGCCAGCCCGGCGACGCTCCATAGCGCACAGAGCGCAATAGCCAGGATCCTGTGCATTTCACCACCTCCTTGTGTGCGGGCGACCATTAGACACCGATTACCAGGCATGAAAAAGGCCCCCAAAGGGGCCTTTCCAGGGCGCTTTCCGCTCAGCGGCGGAAGCCCGGACGCATACCGTCGCCGGCCGGTTTCGGCCGCCGCTTGACCTGCGGCTTGCGGGCCGCCGGCTTGTCGCCCGGCGCGCTGGCCGGACGCTCGTCGCGCGGCTTGCTCGGGCGCGGCTTGCGGTTGCTCTCGCGGGGCCGCTCGGCAACCGGAGTGCCCTGCTCGCGCCCCTTGCGCTCGGCGCTCGGCTGCGGACCGCGCGCGGGACGCGAAGCCGGCGCGCGACGAGCGGCATTCTCGCCGTCCTCGCGCCTTGGCGCACGCTTGCGCCCGGCTTCCGGACGCTCGCTGCGCGCCAGCGGACGGGCCTGCTTGCGCTGCTGGCGTTCGGCCTTCTCGCGCGCCTTGGTGGTCATGCCCGGCAGCGCCACCGGCTTGAGGCCGACTTCCTCGCTGAGGATGTCGATTTCGCGCTGGTCCATTTCGCGGTAGCGGCCCATGGTCAGCTCGGAGGTCAGGAACACCGGGCCGAAACGCACCCGCTTCAGGCGGCTGACCACCAATCCCTGGGATTCCCACAACCGGCGCACCTCGCGGTTGCGGCCCTCCATCACTACGCAGTGGTACCAGTGGTTGAAGCCTTCGCCGCCCGGCGCCTGCTGGATATCGCTGAACTTGGCCGGGCCGTCCTCGAGCATCACGCCGTTGAGCAGGCGCTCGATCATCTCTTCGGTGACCTCGCCGCGCACCCGTACCGCGTACTCGCGGTCCATCTCATAGGAAGGATGCATCAGGCGGTTGGCCAGTTCGCCATCGGTGGTGAACAGCAGCAGGCCGGTGGTATTGATGTCCAGGCGACCGACATTGATCCAGCGACCGGTGCGCAGGCGCGGCAGGCGGTCGAAGATGGTCGGGCGGCCTTCCGGATCGTCACGGGTGCAGACCTCGCCTTCCGGCTTGTTGTAGATCAGCACGCGACGGACATTCTCGGCGGCCTCTTCGCGGCGGATCAGGTGGCCATCGACGGTGATCGCATCGTGGCTGTCGACCCGCTGGCCGAGGCTGGCCACGCTGCCATTGACGTTGACCCGGCCTTCGGCGATCCACACTTCTACGTCGCGCCGGGAACCGACGCCGAGACGGGCGAGGACTTTCTGCAATTTTTCCCCGACCGGTACGTGTGGATTCTCTGGGGTATCGTTCATCTGGGCACCTCCCGGTGTGGCTGGCAACGAATCGAAGGGCGCGCATCATACGCGCTTCGTCAGGACAAAGCACCGTCCCCGGGCGGAAACCCGGACAATCCCGCTAGACTAGGCCGGGTTCACCCACCCCGCCACCCGGAGGCCCCGGTGCACGATGTCCCTCCCTTCAGCGGCGCCAAGCTGGCGCTGTTCTATGGCGACCACCTGGTCGTCTACAAACGCGACGAAAAACCCGGCATTCCCTTCCCCGGCTACTGGGACTTTCCCGGCGGCGGCCGCGAGGGCCTGGAGACGCCTGCCGAATGCGCCCTGCGCGAACTCGAGGAAGAGTTCTCCATCCGCCTGGAAGAACCTCGTATCGAATGGCAGCGACAGTATCCGAGCACCAGCGGCAGCGCGCCCTTCGCCTACTTCCTGGTGGCGCGCCTGGAGGACCGCGAATTCGAGGCCATCCGCTTCGGCGACGAAGGACAATACTGGCGATTGATGGAGGTGGACGCCTACCTCGCGCATGCCATGGCCGTACCCTACCTGCAGAGCCGGCTCGGCGACTATCTGCGGGAACGCCGGCGCATCGGCGAATAACGCCGATGACGTTAGCCGTTCCATGCCCCGGATAATCCGGACGGCATAAAAAAACCCGGCCGAAGCCGGGCATGCCCAGGCAGGCAGTCTCAGTGTCTGCGGTGCTCGGCGAAGCGCTCCAGGGCTTCGCGGCTGAGGCGCTCGACCTGGGCCCAGTCGCCGCGGTCGACCACGGCCTTGGGCAGCATCCAGGTGCCGCCGACGCACATCACGTTGGGTACCGCCAGGTAGTCGGCGAGATTGTTCAGGCTGACGCCTCCGGTGGGGCAGAAGCGGATATCGGGGAATGGTCCCGAGAACGCCTTCAGCGCCGCCGGGCCGCCGCTGACCTCGGCGGGAAACAGCTTGAAGCGGCGGTAGCCATGGCGGTAGGCGAGCATGATCTCGGAAGCGCTGGCCACGCCGGGCAACAGCGGGACTTCGCTGTCCAGGGCGAAGCGCAGCAACTCGTCAGTGCATCCCGGGGTGACCACAAAGCTCGCCCCGGCCTTTTCCGCGGCGGCGAAGGTCTGCGGGTCGAGCACGGTGCCGGCGCCGATGCGCAGGTGCGGGCGCTCCTCGCTGAGGCGACGGATGGCGGTCAGCCCGTGTGCCGTGCGCAGGGTGATCTCCAGGGCGGTCAGGCCGCCGGCGGCGAGGGCATCGGCCATCGGCAGGATGTCCGCCTCGCGGTCGATGGTGATCACCGGGAGGATGCGCGCCTCCCGGCACAGCGTGTCGATGCGGGCGGTCTTCTGTTCAAGGTTGTGCATGGCTACAGCTCCGCCACTCAGGGGTACCAATGGATCGTCAGCGGCGCGCGGAGGAAGGCGCGAACCGGCATCCGCCGTTCGTCCTCGACCGCCAGCGCGGTGTTCAGGGTGGCCAGCTTGGACTGGCCCTGGATCGCCAGCAGCTGCACCTTCGCCGCCGCCAGCACGGCGCGCGGTAGGGTCAGGCGCTGGTGCGGCACGCTCGGCGCCCACATCGGCAGGCAACGGCGCGTGCCCTGGGGATCCATCGCCAGGTCCAGGCCAGGGCTGTTCGGGAACAGCGAGGCGGTATGGCCGTCGTCGCCCATGCCGAGGACCAGCACGTCGATCGGCAACGGCAGCTCGTGCAGGTGGTGGTCGGCCAGCTCGGCCGCTTCCTCCAGGCTCGCCGCCGGCTGGTAGAGGCCGATGAAGCGCGCCTTCGCCGCCTCGCCACGGAGCAGGTGGCGGCGAACCAGGCCGGCGTTGCTATCGGCATGGGACTCCGGCACCCAGCGCTCGTCGGCCAGGCTGAGGGTGATCCGCGACCAGTCCAGCGGCTCCTCGCTCAAGGCTTCGAGGAAGGCCACCGGACTGCGCCCACCGGACACCACCAGCAGCGCCTGGCCCTGCTCGGCCAGCGCCGAGCGCAACCGGCCGGCGACCTCGGCTGCCAGGCCGCGGGCCTGCTCGGCGGCGCTGCCCCAGACCTGCAGGCCGACGCCGGCCGGCAGCTTCAACTCAGAAATCGCCATACCAACTCCTCCCATCGCGGGCCACCAGGGCCACCGAGGCCACCGGCCCCCAACTCCCCGCCGGATACGGCTTGGGCGCTTCGCTCAGGCGTTCCCAGCCAGCGATCAGCTGGTCGCACCACTTCCAGGCGAACTCCACCTCGTCCTTGCGCACGAACAGGTACTGGTTGCCCTGGGTGACCTCCAGCAGCAGACGCTCATAGGCATCGGGAATCCGCGCCGCGTGGTAGGTCTCGGAAAAACTCAGTTGCAGCGGGCCGGTACGCAATTGCATGCCCTTGCCCAGGCCCTGGTCCTTGGTCATCACTTGCAGGGAGATACCTTCGTCCGGCTGCAGGCGGATGATCAGCCGGTTGCTGATCAGCGAACGCTGCTCGGGAGCGAAGATGTAGTGCGGCGGCTCCTTGAAGTGGATGACGATCTGCGACAGCTTCTGCGGCATGCGCTTGCCGGTGCGCAGGTAGAACGGCACGCCCGACCAGCGCCAGTTGCGGATATCCACGCGCAGGGCGACGAAGGTTTCCGCGTCGCTGTCGCGATTCGCATGTTCCTCCTCCAGGTAGCCCGGCACTGCCTTGCCGTCGCTGAAACCGGCGGTGTACTGCCCACGCACCACGCGCGAAGCCAGTTGTTCGGCGGGAATCGGCTCGAGGGCGCGGAGCACCTTGACCTTCTCGTCGCGAATGCTGTCCGCCGAAAGGTCGCTGGGCGGATCCATGGCGATCAGGCAGAGCAGTTGCAGCAGGTGGTTCTGCACCATGTCGCGCAGTTGCCCGGCCTGGTCGAAGTAGCCCCAGCGGCCTTCGATGCCTACCTTCTCGGCCACGGTGATCTCCACGTGGGAGATGTGGTTCTGGTTCCACTGGGTCTCGAAGAGGCTGTTGGCGAAGCGCAGGGCGATCAGGTTCTGCACCGTCTCCTTGCCCAGGTAATGGTCGATCCGGTAGATGCGGCTTTCCGGGAAGAACCGGGCGACTGCCTCGTTGACCTCGCGGGACGACTCCAGGTCATGACCGATGGGCTTCTCCAGCACCACCCGGGTGCGCTCGGCGAGACCGGCGGCGGCGAGGTTCTCGCAGATGCCGCCGAACACCGAGGCCGGCGTGGCGAAGTAGGCGACCAGCGGCAGTTCGTCGTCCACCGCCTCGCGCAAGCCGACATAGGCCTGCGGGTCGAGGAAGTCCATGCTCAGGTAGTCGAGGCGTTCGCGGAAACGCTGCCAGACCGCGTCGTCCCACTCCTTCGCCGGCACTGCCAGGCGCAGGCGCTGCTCCAGCGTCGCCAGGTGTTCGGCGGGAGCGCCTTCGTCACGGGCCAGGGCCAGGACGCGGGTATCGCGGTGCAGCAGGTTCTCGCGATCGAGTTGGTAGAGCGCCGGGAACAGCTTGCGCAAGGCGAGATCGCCCAGCGCACCGAACAGCGCTAACGTGCAAGGCAGAACGCGGACATCAGGCATTTGTTGTTACCAACCAAATATTGAGTGATATTGAGCCATCCACTGCGCAATTAAGACAAATATGTAGTAATTAAACAACATATTTTTCCCAGCCCGCCACGCTGTTGGTCGCATGCCGGCCTGACGTTAGGATAGGCGCCGCCGCCGGCCCTTCCCCGCCGGGCCGACAGAACACGAGGAACCCGGATGAAAAACCTGCTGGAGCAGATCCAGAGCCGCCTGGACGAACTGAACAAGGCGGAGCGCAAAGTCGCCGAGGTCATCCTGCAGAACCCGCAGCAGGCCACCCGCTTCAGCATCGCCGCCCTGGCCCAGGCGGCAGCGGTCAGCGAACCGACGGTGAACCGCTTCTGTCGCTCCTTCGGCATGAGCGGCTATCCGGAACTGAAGATCCAGCTGGCCCAGAGCCTGGCCAGCGGCGCTGCCTTCGTGACCCAGGCGGTAGCCGAGGACGACGGGCCGGAAGCCTATACGCGGAAGATCTTCAGCAACACCATCGCCTCCCTCGACAGCGCCCACAAGCTGCTCGACCCACGCGTCATCGACCGCGCCGTGGACCTGTTGATCCAGGCCCGGCAGATCCACTTCTTCGGTCTCGGCGCCTCGGCCTCGGTAGCGCTCGACGCGCAGCACAAGTTCTTCCGCTTCAACCTGGCGGTGAGCGCCCAGGCCGACGTGCTGATGCAACGGATGATCGCCTCGGTGGCGCATACCGGCGACCTGTTCGTGGTGATTTCCTATACCGGACGCACCCGCGAGCTGGTGGAGGTGGCGCACCTGGCGCGGGAGAACGGCGCCTCGGTGCTCGGCCTGACCGCCGCCGGCTCGCCGCTGGCCAGGGCCAGCACCCTGTGCCTGGACATCCCGTTGCCGGAAGACACCGACATCTACATGCCGATGACTTCGCGGATCGTCCAGCTCACCGTGCTCGACGTACTGGCCACCGGAGTGACCCTGCGCCGCGGCGTGGACTTCCAGCCGCACCTGCGGCGGATCAAGGAAAGCCTGGTGCCGACCCGCTATCCCCTCGACGAGGACAACTGACCGCCCGCCTATTGCAGGCCGGCGGCGAGACTCAGGCGCATGCGTTCGCCGGGCGCCAGGATCAGCCCGCCCGGGCGGTAGCCAGCGGCGCCGATACAGAGGAAGCGTTCCGCTTCGCCCGGCTCGACCTGCTCCACCGGGCGGCTGCCGGGGTGCCAGATCACGCTGCCGGCGCTGACGTTCTTGTCGATCCGCAAGCGGCGGTTCCAGCCGCCGTCCTCCAGCACCAGCGATCCGGGATGGTAGAGCACCTGCTTGACCGCGCCGCGCGGTATCCAGGTTCCCGGAATCCGCGAAGCGCCGCGCTGGCCGCGAGCCGACTCCAGCTCCATGCCGTGCACCACCACCCGGCTCAGCGCACCGACCCGCCAGTAGGGCTGCAGGGCGAAGCTGAACAGGCAATCGTCGTCTTCCTCATGGTAGCTGCACAGCTCCAGCTCCAGGCGCTGGCCAAGGCGCGCATCGAGGCGCACGTGCCAGTCCTCCAGGTCCAGTTGCCAGCTCACCACCACCTTGCTTTCGTCGGCGTAGGCATCCAGCAGGCGCCATTCGCGTTGCCGCGCCCAGCCCTGCTGCGGCCATTCGCTGCCGTTCGGATGGCTGCCGAACCACGGCCAGCAGACCGGGATGCCGCCGCGCACCGGCGCACTGCTGAGGGCCGGCCATTCGCTGGCGCACCACAGCAACGGGCGTTCGCCCTGCGGCTGGAAATGCAGGAGCTGCGCCCCTTGCCGACTGAATACGGCCTGGCACAGCGGATGGTCGATCAACAGCAGATCGCGACGTTGGAAGCGTACCCAGTCGAACGGTCGCTTGGCCCGCATGGAATGAAAGAAACGCTGCAGCGGATGCTCAAGCATGTCCGATTGTCCTACCCTCTCCCCTTCCCGGAAAGCCCGGGCGTGCATCCGTGTAGTTTTACTACATTTCGCACGCAAGCCCCAAATGATCGGCACAGGAAAAGCGTAGTCGGTTTGTAACAGGCAGCCGGGAAGAGCGGTCGCCGGAAAAAAACGGCCCGCCCGAAACGCTCGGGCGGGCCCAGGCACAACACCGGAGCAGGCAACGCGACGGTCAGAACACCGTCTGGATCTTGATCCCCGCCACCAGCGCGTTGTCGACCTCGTCGACCCCGCCCGGCTGCTTGATGTACTGCAGGTTCGGCCGCACCGTCAGCCAGTCGGTCACATGCACCCCGTAGTACAGCTCGGCGTTGTACTCGGTGTCCTGCAGCGGCTGGTACAGCGGGTTGTCGTAGTCGTCGATGCCGTTCACCTGGTTCACCAGGCGCTGGCGCTTCTTCACATCGTCGTTGACGTGGATGCGCGCGATGCCCAGGCCGATGTCGTCCTTCGGCCGCGCGTCGAACGGACCCTTGTAGACCACCCCGAGCTGCTGGTAGTTGTCCACCACGTTGGTTGCCTTGTCGTGGACCGTCAGGTTGGCGAACAGGCTCAACCCGCGCGAGGCATCGCCGTTGTGCGAAGTGACCTGCTGCTGCGCCACCACCCACCAGCCATGTTTGCTGCCGCGCGACTTGAAGTCGTTGCCGGTCAGCCCCTGCGGCTGGCCGTCGACGTCGTCGTAGACGTCATCGGCCTTCGCCGTGCTGTAGTAGTAGCCCAGCCGGTACTCGCCCGG
>NZ_JBZWBG010000022.1:0-130136 GCF_058680555.1 Pseudomonas sp. YA1 | reverse complement strand
TGTACCCGGCCCACGCCGCGTTCGGCGGCTACAAGAAGTCCGGCGTCGGTCGCGAGACGCACAAGATGATGCTCGACCACTACCAGCAGACCAAGAACCTGCTGGTGAGCTACGACATCAACCCGCTGGGCTTCTTCTAGTAGGACCCCGGACCGGCCGCGACCGCTCTTTCCCGGAGCGGTCGCGCCGGCTCGTGAAACACGCCGCCGAGGCTGACGGCGGCGCCCCTTCCACCTCCTCGTCAAGCCGATTGCAGAGCGGCTGGCATAGCTATTGCCTGCGTTCACCACGTACAGCACACCACCGGGAAAACCGGGGTCGATAACAACAAGATTGAGGTGAAAAACCCATGTCCCTCGAACAAACCGGCCATGCGCCCGCAACTTCCGGGGTCGACTTCGAAAGCGTCGACGCCGACTACTTCCAACACCGTCAACTGAAGAAAGGCGCCGCCGGCTGGGTCCTGCTGGTCGGGCTCGGCGTCGCCTACGTGATCTCCGGCGACTACGCCGGCTGGAACTTCGGCCTGGCCCAGGGCGGCTGGGGCGGGATGTTCCTCGCCACCCTGCTGATGGCCACCATGTACCTGTGCATGTGCTTCTCGCTCGCCGAGCTGTCTTCGATGATCCCTACCGCCGGCGGTGGCTACGGCTTCGCCCGCAGCGCCTTCGGGCCCTGGGGCGGCTTCCTCACCGGCACCGCGATCCTCATCGAATACGCCATCGCCCCGGCGGCCATCGCCTGCTTCATCGGCGCCTACTGCGAGTCGCTGTTCGGCGTCGGCGGCTGGCTGATCTACCTGGTGTTCTACATCGTGTTCATCGGCATCCACATCCTCGGCGCCGGCGAGGCGCTGAAGCTGATGTTCGTCATCACCGCGGTGGCGGCCATCGCCCTCGGCGTGTTCATTGTCGCGATGGTTCCGCACTTCGACTCGGCCAACCTGTTCAACATCCCGCAGACCGCGGCGACCGGCGCCAGCAGCTTCCTGCCGTTCGGCTATGTCGGGGTCTGGGCGGCGATCCCCTACGCGATCTGGTTCTTCCTCGCCGTCGAAGGCGTGCCGCTGGCCGCCGAGGAAACCAAGAACCCCAAGCGCGACCTGCCGCGCGGACTGATCGGCGCCATGTTGGTGCTTCTCGCCTTCGCCGCACTGATTCTGGTCGTTGGTCCCGGGGCCGCCGGAGCCAAGGAGCTGATGGGCTCGGGCAATCCCCTAGTGGAAGCGCTGGAGTCGGCCTACAAGGGTTCGACCTGGATGAGCCAGTTCGTCAACCTGGTCGGCCTGGCCGGACTGATCGCCAGCTTCTTCTCGATCATCTATGCCTACTCGCGGCAGATCTTCGCCCTCTCCCGCGCCGGCTACCTGCCGCGCAGCCTCTCGCTGACCAACCGCAAGAAGGCGCCGGTACTGGCCCTGGTGGTGCCGGGGGTGATCGGCTTCGGCCTGTCGCTGACCGGCCAGGGCGACCTGCTGATCCTGGTCGCGGTGTTCGGCGCGACCATCTCCTACGTGCTGATGATGGCCGCGCACATCACCCTGCGCATCCGCCGCCCGGACATGCAGCGCCCCTACCGCACCCCTGGCGGCATCCTCACCTCCGGCGTAGCCCTGGCGCTGGCCTGCGTCGCGGTGGTCGCCGGCTTCCTGGTCGACCCGCGGGTCGTGGTCGGCGCGGTGGCGATCTACGCTGTACTGATCGGCTACTTCGCCCTGTACAGTCGGCATCACCTGGTGTCCGGCACCCCGGAAGAGGAGTTCGCCGCGATCCAGGCGGCGGAACAGGACCTGCGCTGAGAGCGACAACGACAAAGCCCGGCCCGCCGCATGGCGAGGCCGGGCACTGGAGACACACATGGCACGTTTCACCCATAGCGTCGGCGGCGAGACCTACCGCTTCGACAGCCTCAAGGACGTGATGGCCAAGGCCAGCCCCGCGCGCTCCGGCGATTTCCTCGCCGGCGTCGCGGCGAGCAACGACGGCGAGCGGGTCGCCGCGCAGATGGCCCTGGCCGACATCCCGCTCAAACACTTCCTCGACGAGGCGCTGATTCCCTACGAGGACGACGAGGTCACCCGCCTGATCATCGACACCCACCAGCGCGACGCCTTCGCCCCGGTGTCCCATCTCACCGTCGGCGGCTTCCGCGACTGGCTGCTCGGCGACGCCGCCGACGAGGCCAGCCTGCGCGCCCTGGCTCCGGGCCTGACGCCGGAAATGGCAGCGGCGGTATCGAAGATCATGCGTGTCCAGGACCTGGTCCTGGTGGCGCAGAAGATCCGCGTGGTCACCCGCTTCCGCAACACCCTCGGCCTTCGCGGCCGGCTCTCCACCCGCCTGCAACCGAACCACCCGACCGACGACCCGGCCGGAATCGCCGCGAGCATCCTCGACGGCCTGCTGTTCGGCAATGGCGACGCGATGCTCGGGATCAATCCTGCCACCGACAGCATGGCCTCGATCTGCGCCCTGCTGGAGATGCTCGACGCGATCATCCAGCGCTACGAGATTCCCACCCAGGCCTGCGTACTGACCCACGTCACCAGCTCCATCGAGGCGATCAACCGCGGCGTGCCGCTGGACCTGGTGTTCCAGTCGATCGCCGGCACCGAGGCGGCCAATGCCAGCTTCGGCATCAGCCTGAAGATCCTCCAGGAAGGCTACGAGGCCGGGCTCAGCCAGAAGCGCGGCACCCTCGGCAACAACCTGATGTACTTCGAGACCGGCCAGGGCAGCGCGCTCTCGGCCAACGCCCATCACGGCGTCGACCAGCAGACCTGCGAGACCCGCGCCTATGCGGTGGCTCGTCACTTCAAGCCGTTCCTGGTGAACACCGTGGTCGGCTTCATCGGTCCCGAGTACCTGTACAACGGCAAGCAGATCATCCGCGCCGGCCTGGAAGACCACTTCTGCGGTAAGCTGCTCGGCGTGCCGATGGGTTGCGACATCTGCTACACCAACCATGCCGAGGCCGACCAGGACGACATGGACATGCTCCTGACCCTGCTGGGCGTCGCCGGGATCAACTTCATCATGGGCATTCCCGGCTCCGACGACGTGATGCTCAACTACCAGACCACCTCCTTCCACGACGCCCTCTATGCGCGCCAGACGCTGGGCCTGAAGCCGGCGCCGGAATTCGAGGACTGGTTGCAGCGGATGGGAATCTTCACCCAGGCCGACGGGCGCATCCGCTTCGGCGACAAGCTACCGCCGGCGTTCCGCCAGGCCCTGGCGCAACTGGCCTGAGGAGATGCCGATGAACGACAAGCACCTGCCCGACGCCAGCGCCGAGAACCCCTGGCTGCCGCTGCGCCAGTTGACCCCCGCGCGGATCGCCCTGGGTCGCACCGGCACCAGCCTGCCGACCCGCCCGCAACTGGACTTCCAGTACGCCCACGCCCAGGCGCGCGACGCCGTGCACCTGCCCTTCGACCATGCGGCCATCAGCGACGGCCTGCGACAGCGCGGCCGCGACAGCCTGCTGCTGCACAGCGCCGCCGCCGACCGCCACGTCTACCTGCAACGCCCGGACCTCGGCCGGCGCCTCGACGAGGCCTCAGTGCAACGCCTGCGCGAACACGCCGCCGGCTACGACGGGCAGATCGACCTGGCCATCGTGGTCGCCGACGGCCTCTCCGCGCTGGCCGTGCAGCGTCACACCCTGCCCTTCCTCGAACGCCTGGAGGAACAGGCGCTGGCCGAAGGCTGGTCGCTGTCGCCGGTGGTCCTGGTGGAACAGGGACGGGTGGCGGTGGCCGACGAGATCGGCGAATTGCTGCGGGCGAAGATGAGCGTGATCCTGATCGGCGAGCGTCCCGGCCTCAGCTCGCCGGACAGCCTCGGCCTGTACTTCACCTGGGCCCCGCGGGTCGGTCTCACCGACGCCTATCGCAACTGCATCTCCAACGTCCGCCTGGAAGGCCTCAGCTACGGCATGGCCGCGCACCGCCTGCTCTACCTGATGCGCGAGGCCTGCCGGCGGCAGCTTTCCGGGGTCAACCTGAAGGACGAGGCGGAGGTCCAGGCGCTGGAAGGCGAGGCTCCGCGCACCGGCAACTTCCTCCTGGCGAGGGACTGAGCCTCCCGGCCGAAGGATGGGCCGGCGCGCGACGCCCCCTCCTTCGACCGATTCAAACGTTCGCTTGGATTGCGCTTTCCAGGGAGATTGGGCAGCATCGAGGCGTTGCTGGCATGCAGCCTGCATCGTCCCGGCAGCCCCTTCCCGCAATGCGAGGCCCGTCATGCGAATCGTGCAAGCCACCCTCGAACACCTCGACCTGCTGGCGCCGCTGTTCGTCAAGTACCGCGAATTCTACGGCATGCTCTCCTACCCCGAGTCCTCGCGGAAATTCCTCGAGAAACGCCTGCGCCGCAAGGAGTCGGTGATCTACCTGGCGCTGGCCGACGAAGAAGACCGGCTGCTCGGTTTCTGCCAGCTCTATCCGAGCTTCTCCTCGCTGTCGCTCAAGCGCGTCTGGATCCTCAACGACATCTACGTCGCCGAGGAGGCGCGCCGGCAACTGGTCGCCGACCACCTGCTGCAACACGCCAAGCAGATGGCCCGGGAAACCCATGCGGTGCGCATGCGTGTCTCCACCAGCGTCGACAACGAGGTAGCGCAGAAAGTCTACGAGTCGATCGGCTTCCGCGAAGACCAGGAGTTCAAGAACTACACCCTGCCGATCAGCGACGAACTAAGCTGAAGACAAAGGCACGGCACTTCCCAACCGATCGCTCAGAGCAGAGGCATCCATGGGTTCGCGCACCTGGCACTGGCCCGGCGTCCTGCTCGGCCTGCTCCTCGCCACGGCCGGCGCGCAGGCCGACACCCTGCGCGTGGCGACCCTCGACTGGGCGCCCTACGTCGGCCCCGACCTGCCGGGCAAGGGCCTCGCCAGCCGCATCCTCGACGAAGCCCTGGCCCTCGACGGGCACCGCGCCGAACTGGTGTTCCTGCCCTGGCAACGTGCCCTGAAAGAAGCCGCCGAAGGGCGCTTCGACGCCCTCATGCCGGCCTACCTGTCGCCCGAGCGGCGCGAACTGTTCCACGCCACCATCCCCCTGCTCGACTCGCAACTGGGCTTCTTCCGCCAGCGCGAGCGCCTGCTGCCGGTCAATCCCGCGCATCTGGAAAGCCTGCGTCCGTACCGCATCGGCGTGGTCCGCGGCTACGTCAACCGGGAGGATTTCGACGCCGACCGCAGCCTGACCAAGGACGCGGTGACCAACGACTGGCAGAACCTCGAGAAGCTCCTGCGCGGGCGTATCGACCTGGCCGTGGTCGATCGCTACACCGGCTACCACCTGCTGGCGCGCAACGTGCCGGCGCTGAAGGATCGCCTGGTGTTCATCGAACCGCCGCTGGAGGTCAAGCCGCTCTATGTACTGGTGCCGAAAAGACACGCCCGCGGCGCCGCCCTTGCCGCCAGCCTCGACCGCAACCTGCGCCTGATGCGTCGCAGCGGCCGGCTGGAACAACTGATCGCCGAAGCGCACCTCGAACGCAGCGGACAGACCCGCACGCTGGCCGTCGATCCGTTAACCGGCCAGGCCGACCAGCAGCGCAGCCCCGGCCAGGAGCAGGACCAGGGCCAGCACGCCCCGTTGCAACCGGCGTGGCGCAAAGACCCGCTGGGGATGCGCTAGCGGCTTCTGCAAGGCCAGCCAGAATTCCGACAACGCTTCGAAGCGCGCCTCCGGACGCGGCGCCAGGGCCCGCGCCAATACCCCGTCCCAGCCGACCGGCAGGTCCGCCTGACGCTCGCCCAGCGGCTCGTAGCGGCATCCGCCGTCGCTCTCCGGGCAAGCGATCGACGGCCAGCGACCGCAGAGCAGCCAATAGAACAGCGCCGCCAGGGCAAACTGGTCGGCCCGGCCATCGAGCGCCTCGCCGCGACGCAACTCCGGCGCCAGCGGCACGCTGTCCGCAGGCAGCGCCTGGCGCGCCACGCCCGGCAGGATCGCCGCTGCCTCGGGGAGGAACAGCAGGCGCCCGCCCTCGTCCAGCAGGATCTGCCGCGGCGCCAGCCACAAGCCCTGTACACCGCGCCGCTGCAAGGCGCGAACCGCATCGATAAGTTGCTCCAGGAGGACCAGCGCGCATTGCGGTTCCAGCGGCAGGTGCGCTGGCGCCCAATCCAGCAGGCTGCGCATCGGCCAGCGCGGCGGAGCGAACAACTGGAAGGCATGACGACGCAACCGGGGCGACGACAATACTCGCGGCAGGCTCTCCGCACGGCAGCGCCGCAGTGCCCATTCGCGCTGCCAGAACGCTTCGTCGGCATCGGCCGCCGCGAGCAGCAGCAACGCCTCGCGTCCTTGCTCGTCGCAGGCGCGGAACAGCCGCCCGGGCGGGCCGAACGCGCAAGCCGCCTGCAAGGTCCAGCCATCCACGCAGTCGCCGGGGCACGCCGCGCCCAGCGCTGGCCAGCCGGTATGCCGTGGCGTCGCCGGGGCGCGCTCGAGCGCCCCCGGCAAGACCAGCGCCACCGCCCCCGGCGCATGCAGCAACGGCTGCAGCACGCCCTCCAGGCGCCCCGTGGTCAGCCCGGCACAACGTTCTCCGAGGGCGCGCAGGTCGGCCACTTCGAGCAACGGCTGGGGCGCCAGCACCAAGGGCTCGCCGGCCACCTGGGTCAGGTTGTGCTGGACCAGCGCCAGCTCCGCGCTGCTACCCAGCGGCTGGCCGCTCCCTCCCAGGCGCTGCAGGCTGCCCTGGCGATAACGCAGCAGGCCGACGGCGCCGCACTGGAGAAAGTGCACGCCCCCGGCATGGACCAGCAGCAACCCCGCCGCCAGCTCGAGCACGCCCGGCTCGCCTTCGCGGCGCCGGCGATACAGCTGCATGTTCAGCGAAGCCAGGACCTGCCGCGCCGCCTGCGCTTCCGGCCAACCCTCGGGGGTACAGGCGTAGTCGGCGAACAGTGCGTCGAGATGGCCTTCGATGGCCTGCACCACGTTGGCGCAACCGCGTCCCCAGAGCAGCGCCAGGAGAAACGCCGGAGCCCGTCCGGGGCGAGGCGCGAGCCATTCGGCGCGAACCCGCGCGGCCTGCCCCGGCAAGTCGCGCCCGGCGCCCAGGGCGAGACTGAGCGGTGGCTGGGCAAAAGGCTGGAGTGTCATCGCACGCCCTTCCCTGCTAGAAATTTCTCCTGTTCTTGCAGACTTTATGCCGACCAATTTCGGAAAAATTACCGAAACATCCTGCAATCAGTGGTTTTGCCGGGATCGCGACAAACAGCCCCCCACCCATCCGGACGCCCCCCTATAATGGCGGCCCTCTGCCGCTCAACGCGTTGTCTCCGCAGGTTGCTCAATGGACTTCAACCCAATCGATCTGATTCTCCACCTGGATACCTACCTGGCCATGCTGGTCAGCAACTATGGCGTCTGGATCTACGCCATCCTGTTCCTGGTGATCTTCTGTGAAACCGGCCTGGTGGTGACTCCGTTCCTCCCCGGCGACTCGCTGCTGTTCATCGCCGGCGCCATCTGCGCCACCGGCGGCATGGACCCATGGCTGCTCGGCGGGCTGCTGATGGTCGCGGCGATCACCGGCGACAGCACCAACTACGTGATCGGCCGGACCCTCGGCAAGCGGCTGTTCAGCAACCCGGACTCGAAGGTATTCCGCCGCGACTACCTCGACCGCACCCATGAGTTCTACGAACGCCACGGCGGCAAGACCGTGACCCTGGCGCGCTTCCTGCCCATCGTGCGGACCTTCGCGCCCTTCGTCGCCGGCATGGCGAAGATGCACTACCCGCGCTTCGTCATGTTCAGCGTGGTCGGCACCGTGGCCTGGGTCGGCGGCCTGGTGACCCTGGGCTACTTCTTCGGCAACGTGCCGTTCATCAAGAAGAACCTGTCGCTGCTGGTGATCGGCATCATCCTGCTGTCGCTGCTGCCGATGATCCTCGGCTTCATTCGCCATCGCCTGCAGGCGAGCGCCGCCAAACAGGCCAAGGCCCAGAGCGACTGAGCATGTGGTCGTTCCGCGCCTGGCGGCGCCGGCGCCTGCTGGCGCGCCACCCGGTGGCCGAAGAGCTCTGGCAGCGGGTACGCCGGCACCTGCCGATCCTCGACGGCCTGGACGCCGACGAGGACCGCCGCCTGCGCGAGCGGGCCGTGCTGTTTCTCGCCGACAAGCACCTGACCGCACTCGCCGGCGTCGATCTCGACGACTTCGGCCGCCTGCTGCTGGCGGCGCAGGCGCAACTGCCGCTGTTGCACCTGCCGGAGCTGAACTGGTACCAGGGCTTCCACGAGCTGGTGCTGTATCCCGACGATTTCGTCAGCCCGCAGAAACACCGCGACGCCAGCGGCGTAGTCCATGAGTTCGACGACGAACGCAGCGGCGAGACCTCCCTGCAAGGGCCGGTGGTCCTGGCCTGGCCCGGCGTCGTCGGCGGGGGTGGCTGGGATGCCTACAACCTGGTGATCCACGAACTGGCGCACAAGCTGGACATGCTCAACGGCGACGCCAACGGCCTGCCGCCGCTGCACGCCGGCATGCGCATCGGCGACTGGGCAAGCGCCATGCAGGCCGCCTACGACGAGATGAACGCCCTGCTCGACCGCGATCCCGACGCGCAGACCGCCATCGATCCCTATGCGGCGGAAGATCCGGCGGAGTTCTTCGCCGTTACCAGCGAGTATTTCTTCACCGCCCCGGATCTCCTCCACGAGGCCTACCCTGCGGTGTACCGGCAGCTCCAGCTGTTCTACCGCCAGGACCCGCTGCAACGCCTGCGCCGCCTGCAGGCCGAGCATCCGGACTACCGCGAGGCGGCGGGCGACACGACTAACGGCTGAATGCCGGTACATGGCATCGACAACCGAATATGCCTATAATCGCGGCCTCTTTTTTGGCCAGAAACCTCTGGAGTCACCCATGAGCTACAGCAAGATCCCGGCCGGCAAGGACCTGCCGAACGACATCTACGTCGCTATCGAGATTCCGGCCAACCATGCGCCGATCAAGTACGAGATCGACAAGGACACCGACTGCCTGTTCGTCGACCGTTTCATGGCCACCCCGATGTTCTACCCGGCCAACTACGGCTTCATCCCGAACACCCTGGCCGACGACGGTGACCCGCTGGACGTGCTGGTGGTGACCCCCTATCCGGTCGCTCCCGGTTCGGTGATCCGCGCGCGTCCGGTTGGCGTCCTGCACATGACCGACGAGGCAGGCGGCGACGCCAAGCTGATCGCCGTGCCGCACGACAAGCTGAGCGTCCTGTACAAGGACGTGAAGGAATACACCGACCTGCCGGCCCTGCTGCTGGAGCAGATCAAGCACTTCTTCGAGAACTACAAGGATCTCGAGAAAGGCAAGTGGGTCAAGGTCGAAGGCTGGGGCAACGCCGACGCCGCTCGCGCCGAGATCACCAAGGCCGTGGCCGCGTTCCAGAAGTAAGCGCGCCTCGCCGAAAAGAAGCCCCGCAGCCGCGGGGCTTTTTCATTCTCCCTCGCCGACCGCCAAGGTCGGTCTCGCCACCCCGCGCCGCTCAGTCGACCGTCGCCACGCTCTCCAACCGATATCCGTAGCCGTAGATGGTCAGCAACTGCCAACCGCGCTCGGCGGTCAGGCCAAGCTTGTTGCGCAGGCGATAGATGTGGGTATCCAGCGGCCGCGAGGACAACACTTCCTCGTGGGGCCAGAAGCGCTCGTAGAGATATTCCCGCGATAACGGCCGTCCCAGGTTGGCGAACAGGCAGCGGGCCAGGCGGTATTCGCGCTCGGTCAGGCTGATCGGCGCGCCGGCCCGGGTCACGGTCAGCTCGGCATCGTCGAAGCTGAGGTCGTTGAAAGTCTGCACCTCATGCTGCGCGGGACGCGTTCCCCCGTGGCGACGCAGCACGGCGGCTACCCGCGCCTTCAGTTCGTTGGGTCGGAACGGCTTGCTGACATAGTCGTCGGCGCCGCTGTTCAACGCCTGCACGATGTCCTGTTCGGCGTCACGGCTGGTCAGCATGATCGCCGGCGGCGGCGCATCCAGATGCTCGCGGCTCCAGCGCAGCAATTGCAGGCCGCTGAGGTCCGGCAACTGCCAGTCGAGGATCAGCAGGTCGAAGGTTTCCCGCTTGAGCTGCTTGAGCAGGTCCTCGCCACGGGCGAAACGGTGCACCGTCCAGGCCTGTTCGCCCTGCGCGGGTATCTGCTGCAGGGTCTGCTCGACCCGGTCCAGTTCGGCCGACTCGTCGTCCAGTATCGCGACACGCATAAAAGCTGGTCCTGTTCAATCGGGCTAACGCCCCTTTTTCGCTCCAGGAACGGCGAATTACGTACAAATCTGAAGAATTGTGACGAATCTCTCTGGTCGCGACCAGCCCTTGATAGCCTGATTCCAAATAGCCATTAAGCGGGACGAAGAGCCCGTGAGCCAGCGCCAGCCTGACCTATCAAGGAGTCGTAGCCATGGGTTTCCGGCCAGTTAGCCAACGTTTGCGTGACATCAACCTGCAGGCCCTCGGCAAGTTTTCCTGCCTTGCCCTGGTCCTCGGCCTGGAATCGGTGAGCCATCCGGCCGGTCCGGTCCAGGCCCCATCGTTCAGCCAGGGCACCGCCAGCCCGTCCTTCGCCACTCCGCTCGGCCTAGAGGGCCCGGCCCGCGCCAGGGCCGAGATGTGGAACGTCGGCCTGTCCGGCGCCGTCAGCGTGCGTGACGAGTTGCGCTGGGTGTTTTGAACGCGACGAATCTGAAATAGCGCGGAAGAATCTGAAGAAATATGGCAAATCTCACAGCAGACAAATCGCGCTTGGTAGATTTCCAACCGCTGAGTAGGCCAAGGAGCAAATGGATTGCTCCGACACAGGGATGTGTAAACCCGCTCCGGCGGGCCGTGGGACGAGACCACTCGAACCACAGTCAGGGGTCGGTGACGGACGATCGCCCCAGGCAACCGAGCCAATCCCCCCAGGGCTGGCTTCGACACACGGATGTGTCATCTCCCCTTCCTTGTTCGAATCATCCCCTCCCGCTATCCGGACGCCTCGATCCGCGTCCTACCCTGGATCTGAAAAGGACCTCATCATGAAGCAATACGGAGCAGAGTTCTTCGGCACCTTCTGGCTGGTATTGGGCGGCTGCGGCAGCGCAGTGCTCGCCGCCGGCGTACCGGAACTGGGAATCGGCTACCTCGGCGTGGCCCTGGCGTTCGGCCTCAGCGTGCTGACCATGGCCTATGCCATCGGCCCGATCTCCGGCGCCCACCTGAACCCCGCGGTATCGGTAGGCCTGTGGGTCGGCGGGCGCTTCCCGGCCAGCCAACTGCTGCCCTATATCGTCGCCCAGGTCCTCGGTGGCCTCGCCGCCGGCGGCGTGCTGTACCTGATCGCCAGCGGCAAGGCCGGCTTCGACCTGGCCGCCGGCTTCGCCTCCAACGGCTACGGCGAACACTCGCCGGGCGGCTACTCGTTGCAGGCCGCGCTGGTCAGCGAAGTGGTACTCACCGGCATGTTCCTGCTGATCATCCTCGGCGCCACCTCCAAGCGCGCGCCGCAGGGCTTCGCGCCGATCGCCATCGGCCTGACCCTGACCCTGATCCACCTGATCAGCATCCCGGTCACCAACACCTCGGTGAACCCGGCGCGCAGCACCGCGGTCGCCCTGTACGTCGGCGACTGGGCGGTTTCCCAGCTGTGGCTGTTCTGGGTCGCGCCGATTCTCGGTGCGGTACTCGGCGCCCTGGCCTATCGCCTGATCGGCGACAAGAACGACTGAACCGAAGCGCCTGACCCAACCGCCAGGCGCTGCGGCCGAGGAAACGACAAGGGAGCCTGCGGGCTCCCGATGTCGTTGCAAGGATTGCGAAACCGGCGCCCGATCAGGCAGATTGCAGCCTGACCGGACCGCCAGCGATACCTGACCCGCCGCCCAGTGAAGCCTATGACAGCCCTCGCCCTTACTTCCCGATCCCTCTTTCCGGCTTGCGCCGCCCTGGCGCTGGGCGGACTGTTGACGCTGCTCGCCGGCTCCGTCGCGGCCGCGCCGGCCAAGACGAAACGGCCGCCGTTCATCGAGCAGGGCGAAACGTGCCTGCCCCAGCCGCTCCCCGCCAGCGTGCTCTATCTCGCCGGCGACGCCTGGAAGCTCGACGCCAAGGGCAACCAGACGCCCCTGGAAGAAGGCATGGACATCGACGAACTGGAAGGCGTCAAGACCTCTCCGACCGCCTTCGTCAGCCTGCTGCTCGGCGACGGCAGCCGCATCGTCCTGCCCTCCAGCTCGGAAGTCACCCTGCACCTCGACGAGGACACCGGCATTCCGCAGATCGCCCTGCGCGCGGGGCAGGTCGAGTCCTATGTCCTGAAGAGAAAGAGCGATCACGACCGCTTCCAGGTGCTGACCCCGGTCGGCGTACTGGGCGTGCGCGGTACCCACTTCCGCGCCCGCACCGAAGACGGCCAGGCGCTGACCGAAGTGCTCGACGGGCGCGTCGCGGTGAACCGCGAGCTGACCAGCGACGACCTGCCGCTCAACGGCAGGCGCCCGGCCCGCAAGGCGGCGCAGGCCGAGCCGGACGAGGACGTGCTGGTCGACGCCCGCCGCGGCCTGAAGGTCAAGCCGCAGGGCAAGCTGACGCCGGTGGACCTGCTACCCGCCCCGCAATTGCGCGGCCAGGGCGGCGAGCACGGCGAGTCGCCGGTTTGGAAGCTCTATCTTGCCCCGCTGCACGGCGCCAAGCGCTACCGTGCCCAGGTAGCCAGCGATCCGGACTTCCTGCGCATCCAGCAGGAGCGTTTCTCGAGCACCCCGGAAGTCAGTTTCAGCGGACTCAAGGCGGCCTTCTACCACGTCCGTATCTCGGCCTTCGACAACGACGGCCTGGAGGGCGAGACCAGCGTCTACGACATTCTCTACTACCCGCGAGGCGGCAGTGCCCGATAGGGCGCCGGGGCCTCGCCGATGAAAGCGCTCGACCGCCAGGACGAGCCCAGCCAGGCGCAGCGGCTGTTCCGCGGCCTGGTGCGCGAATGGCTGCTGGTCAGCCTGCTGCTCCTTCCGCTCACCGCCGTGCTTTCGCTGAGCAGCGGCCTGCCGCTGAACAACCTGCTCTACGACCGCCTGCGCAACCTCGCCCCGCTGGCCGTCGATCCGCGCATCCTCGTCGTCGCCATCGACGACCGTAGCCTGGAAAGCCTCGGTCGCTGGCCCTGGCCGCGCAGCGTCCACGCCGAGCTGCTGGATCGCCTGGCCGCCGCCGGCGCACGCAGCGTACTGCTCGACGTGATCTTCAGCGAACCCTCCTCCAATCCGGACAGCGACCGCCAGTTGGCAAGATCGCTGTGCCGGGCCGGCAACGTCCTCCTGCCACTGCTGCGCGAAAGCGTGCCGCGCTACGGCGAACCGCCACGGGAGATACCGCCGACCGCGCCGCTGGCCGGCTGCGCCGCCGGCATCGGGCATATCAACGTCGAGGCGGACAGCGACGGCACGGTGCGCAGCGTCTACCTGCGCGAAGGACCGCTCGGCCAGCCGCGCCCGCTGCTCGCCTGGCAAGCATTCGCCGATGCCGGCGCCATGCCCATGCCCGGCCTCGACGACATGCGCAACCTGCCCGGCTGGCAGCGTGACCACGCCATCCGCATTCCCTTCATCGGTGCCGACGCGGGCTTCCCCAGCGTGCCCTACGTCAGCGTGTTGCGCGGCGAGGTGCCGGACAGCCTGCTGCGCGACCGCCTGGTCCTGGTCGGCGCCACCGCGCCGGGCCTCGGCGACCGCTATGTCACCCCCCTGTCGGCCAGCCTCGGCACCACGCCGGGGGTGGAGATCCAGGCCAACATCCTCAACGGCCTGTTGCAGCAGCGCACCGCCGTCGACCTGCAACCCTGGCTCGCCGCCCTGCTCTCCGCCGCCGGCGTAGCGCTGCTGCTCGGCCTGATGCTGTTCCGCTCGCGCCACGCCTTGCTCCTCACCCTGGCCTGCGCGGCCCTGGCCCTGGGTCTTTCCTGGGCGCTGCTGCTCAACGGCTGGTGGTGGTCGCCGCTGGCCAGCCTGGTCGGCCTGCTGCTGGCCTACCTGATCTGGAGCTGGCGCCGGCTGAACGCGGTGCTCGCCTATTTCGGCTGGGAACTGGCGCGTCTCGACCGCGAGCCCAAGGTGCTGCCCGAGCGGGCCAGCCCCCCGCGCGCCGGCAACGATCCATTGCAGAACCGCATCGCCGCCCTGGAGCAGGCGGTCAGCCGCACCCGCGACAGCCGGCGGTTCATGGCCGACGGCCTGGAAGGCCTGCCGGTGGCGACCCTGATCTGCGACCCGCAGGGGCAGATCCTACTGGCCAACCGCAAGGCACGCGACCTGTTCGGCGGCGAGCTGCGCGGCGACGAACTGCGCCAGTGCCTGGCCGAACTCGGCCATCCGAGCCTCGCCGGCGGCGCCCGCCCAACGCTGGAAACCCTGGAAGCCATCGAGTTCCGCGACCATCGGGAACGCGACCTGCGCCTCGACCTGGCGCGCCTGCTGCCGGTCGAAAGCGAAACCGCCATCGGCTGGCTGGTGAGCCTGATCGACCTGAGCGCCGAACGCGATGCCGAGCGCCAGCGCGCCACCCTCCTGCGCTTCCTCTCCCACGACCTGCGCGCGCCGCACTCGGCGATCCTCGCCCTGCTCGACGTCCGCCCCGCCGAGGACGAAGCCGGCCAGCAGGTCTACCGACAGATAGAGCAGCAGGTCCGTCGCGCCCTGGGCCTGACCGACGCCTTCGTGCAACTGGCCAAGGCCGAATCCGACGCCTACCGCTTCGAAGCGTGCATGTTCACCATGTTGGCGATGGACGCCGCCGACCAGCTCTGGCCCCTCGCGCAACAGAAGGACATCGACCTGCGGCGCGACTGGGACGACGAGCAGGAACCGATGGTCTGGGCCGACCCCGGCCTGCTCACGCGCGCGCTGTTCAACCTGCTGGAGAATGCGGTCAAGTACAGCCCGGCGGGGACCGTCGTCAGCCTGAGCATCCGCCTCGAAGGCGACTGGCTGAGCTGCCGGATCGTCGACCAGGGCAAAGGTATCGCGGCCGCCGAACTACCGCGCCTGTTCAGCCAGTACCAGCGCTTCGCTTCCGCCGAGGGCAGCGCCGGCCTGGGCCTGGGGCTGGCCATGGTCAAGACGGTGATCGACCGGCACGGCGGCAGGATCGGCTGCCAGAGCCAGGTTGGCCAGGGCACCACTTTCGAGATTCGCCTTCCGCTGCTGAAAGGCGAGGAATAACCGGTACTGGCGGAAGTCGGGTCTTCCTCCAACTTGCATTGGTCTCGAAGTCCGGAATATCCAGGCGGCCGGGCTATTCCGCTTCCCGTCTATCGAAACGGCAACTGCCTTCCCTCGTGAAACTCCGCAGGGGGAATCGACGCGTCCCCAACATAGGCACCAGCGAGCGCGACATGGCCGCGTTCCCACAGCGGAACCAAGGCGCTGCGCCAGCTACAGGGCCGCCCTGGAAGTCTCGATAACTTCCATCTTTTAACGATAGTTCGTAGGAAGTTTCCCAACAATATAAGTAACTAATCTCAAAAAGAGCCCACTGGAAAAACCAGCCAATAACTCCCGGTAATCTACCGCGCTCATGCGATCCCCTACGCATAACAGCAAACGGCTCAACTTCCAGTGAAACCATGATCGACATAGACAGACTGAGCAAACGCTTTTCCGGCCGGACGGTGGTAAACGACTTGAGCTTCCGGATCGACCGGGGAGAGATCGTCGGTCTCCTCGGCCCAAACGGAGCGGGCAAGTCGACCACCCTGAAGATGCTTTCCGGCTTCCTCGCGCCGAGCGCCGGCAGCATACGCATCTTCGGCTTCGACATGCAGGACAAGGCGCGCCAGGCGCAGAAGCTGATCGGCTACCTGCCGGAGAACGCTCCCAGCTACGGAGAAATGACGGTCGAGGGCTTTCTCGCCTTCGTCGCGTCCATCCGCGACTACAGCGGACGGGAAAAACGTCGGCGCATCGACAGCGCCATGGACTGCATGGAGCTGCGGGATGAGCGCAGGAGCATCATCGAAACCCTATCCAAGGGCTTCAAGCGTCGCGTCGCGCTGGCCCAGGCGATCCTCCACGATCCCGAGCTGCTCCTGCTCGACGAGCCCACCGACGGCCTCGACCCGAACCAGAAGCACCAGGTCCGGCAACTGGTGAAGAACCTCTCGGAAAGCAAGATCGTGGTGATTTCCACGCACATCCTCGAGGAAGTCTCGTTCATGTGCAGCCGCGCCCTGGTGATCAACGGCGGCCGCCTGCTGGCCGACAATACCCCGGGCGAACTCAGGACCCGCAGCCGCTACCACCATGCCGTCAGCCTCAGCATCGAAGCACCGGTAGACCCGCTGGCCATCGCCATGCTCCCCGGCGTCGCCGGTATCGAAGGACGCCCCGACCGGGCCGGTACCCTGACCATCCTGGCCCGCCCCGGCGCGCAGATCCTTCCCGCGCTCAACCGCCTGATCCACGGCAACGGCTGGCGGGTATCCGGGTTGCGTACCGAACACGGCCAACTGGAAGAAGTGTTCCGCCAACTGACCCGAGAAACCCCCGCATGACCGCCATCGGCACCATTTTCAGACGCGAGCTGGGCAGCTATTTCGCCACGCCGCTCGCCTATGTGTTCACCCTGATCTTCCTCGTCCTCTCCGGCGTGGCCACCTTCTACCTGGGCGACTTCTTCGAGCGCGGCCAGGCCGACCTGGCGCCGTTCTTTTCCAGCCTGCCCTGGCTCTACCTCCTGCTGATCCCCGCGCTGGCCATGCGCCTGTGGGCCGAGGAGCGCAAGTCCGGCTCCATCGAGATGCTGATGACCCTGCCCGTCTCCCGCGCCACCCTGGTCACCGGCAAGTTCCTCGCGGCCTGGTTCTGCGCCGGGCTGGCGTTGCTGCTGACCTTCCCGATGCCGCTGACGGTGAACTACCTCGGCTCGCCCGACAACGGCGCGATCATCGCCGGCTACCTGGCCGGCTGGCTGCTGTCCGGCGGCTACCTGGCCATCGGATCCTGCATGTCGGCGCTGGCGAAGAATCAGATCATCGCCTTTGCCCTGACCGTTCTCGTCTGCCTGCTGTTCGTCGGCGCCGGCACTCCCCACGTGCAACAGGCGCTCTCCGGCTGGCTTCCGCAATGGCTGCTGGACGGCATTGCCTCGCTGAGCGTGCTGGTCCGTTTCGAGGCGCTCGGCCGGGGCGTGCTCGACGTCCGCGACCTGGCCTACTTCTGCAGCCTGATCGTCGCCTGGCTGGTCGCCACCACCATCATCATCGACCTGAAAAAGGCGGCGTAGGAAACACCCATGAAACGAACCCTGTACTCGGGCGTCGGCCTGCTGCTGGTCGGCCTGCTGTTCCTCGCTTTCAACCTGCTGTCCAGCCTGCTGCTGCGCGACCAGCAGTTCGACCTCACCCAGCAGAAGCTCTACACCTTCAGCGCCGGCACCCAGGAAGTCCTCGACAGCCTCGACGAACCGCTCAACCTCTACCTGTTCTTTTCGAAAAGCCGCGCCAATGACCTGCCCGCCCTGCGCAACTACGCCCGCCGCGTCGAGGAGGTGCTGGACCTCTATGCGCGGCGGAGCCACGGCAATGTCCGACTGTTCGTGATCGACCCCCTGCCATTCTCCGACGACGAGGACCGTGCCGCGCGCTTCGGCCTGCAAGCGCTGCCCATCGGCACGAATGGCGAAGCCATCTACTTTGGCCTGGCGGCCACCGATGCAACCGACGGCCTCCAGGTGATCCCGTTCTTCTCGCCGGAAGAAGAGCCGCTTCTGGAATACGATCTCAGCCGCCTGGTCCAGGCGCTCGCGCAACGGGAGCGCACGGTAGTCGGCCTGATGAGTTCGCTGCCGATGACCGGGCAGGCGCCCACCGACGGGCAGTCGGGCAGCAGGCCGTGGGCGATGATGGACAAGCTCTACCAACAGTTCGACATCCGCACCCTGGGGCTCGCCTCGACGGAAATCCCCGCCGACATCTCGGTGTTGATGCTGGTGCACCCCAGGCAATTGTCCGAACAGACCCAATACGCCATCGACCAGTTCGTCCTGCGCGGCGGCAAGCTGCTGGCCTTCGTCGATCCTCTGAGTCTCGCCGATGCGGACGGCGGGAAAGGCTCCGACCTGGCCCCGTTGCTGCGTTCCTGGGGCGTCCAGTTGCGGCCGGATACCCTGCTGGCGGATGCCTCGTTCGCCATGATCAAACCCAACGCCGAACGTCGCCCGGAGCGCAATCCGACCTGGCTGCACCTCCCCGGCGACACGTTCCCCCACGACAACGTGCTGACCACCGGCCTGGAAAGCCTCAACCTCGCCAGCGTCGGCCTGCTCGAACCTCTCGGCGGAGCCTCGACGCGCTTCATTCCGTTGCTGCACAGCTCGGCGCACAGCATGCCGCTGTCGCTGGAGCGCTTCCGCCAATCCTCGACGGAGCAGCTCAACGCCACCCTGGTCCCGACCGGAGAACGCTACGTGCTGGCCGCCAAGGTCGAGGGGCCGGCGACGAGTGCCTTCCCCGCGGACCGCGGGAAGCAAGGCGAAGGCCTGACCGACAGCGCGAACATCCATGTGCTGTTGGTCGCCGATACGGACCTGCTGAGCAATCCGCTCTGGCTCCAGGAACAGCCCGGCCACAACGAGCCGCAGGTATGGGCGGACAACGACCTGTTCGTCGGCAATGCCCTCGACTACCTCTCCGGTTCGGACGCGCTGATCGACCTGCGCTCGCGAGGCCATACGAAGCGCCCGTTCACCCGCGTGGAAGCGCTCCGCCGCGAAGCCGGGATGCGCGCCCAGGAACAGCTCAACGCGCTGCAGCAGAGCCTCAACGATACCGACAAGAACCTGCGGGCCCTGCAGCAATCGATGGACGACGGCGGCCAGGAGGTGACTCCGGAAATGGAAGCGACGCTGCGCCGCTTCATTGATGACAAATTGCGCATCCGCCAGCAACTGCGTCAATTGCAGTTCCAACTGAATGCCGATGTCGAGCGCCTGGCGGAACAGGTGAAACTGGCCAATACGGTCCTGCTGCCGGCGCTCCTCACCCTGCTCCTCCTGCTGCATTGGACCTGGCGCAGCATGCGCCGGAGGAGGGGCTGACATGCGCCTGGGTAGCATAGCGGGACTCGCTCTCGCCCTGGCGCTGTTCGCCGGAACCTTGGGCTGGCTCCACGAACGGCAGCAACCGCCCGCGCAACCGCCTGCGAGCCGCGCCTGGCTGCCAGGGCTGAAACCGCACCAGGTGACCGCGCTGTGCATCGCCACCCCCGGCCAACCGACGATCCGCGCCAGGCGCGATGGCAAGGACTGGACGCTCGCCAGCAAGGACGGCTATCCCGCCTCGGGGGAAACCATCAGGCAGCTGTTGCGCAGCCTGGCCGACGCGCGCCTGCTGGAGGAAAAGAGCGCCTCGCCGGAAAACCGCGAGCGCATGGGACTCTCCGACCAGGGCAAGGGCCAGGCCAGCCGGATCACCCTGGAGCGCGGCGACGCGCCGCCGCTGGTTCTGTTGCTGGGCAAGCGCACCTCGCAGGGCGGGCAGTTGGTCAGGCAGGCCGACGATGAGCGGGCCTGGCTGATCGACCGAACGGTCGGCCTGCCGGTCAACGACCTGGCCCTGCTCGACCCTCGGTTGACCGACCTGCCATTCGAACAGTTGCGCGAGCTGACCCTGTCCTATGGCAACGGTGTACGGCTGAACATTTCCCGAGCCAGCGAAAAGGACGATGGCATCCGCCTGCGACAGTTCCCATCCAGGCCACAGTTGATGGGCGAGGCGGAAGCCGAGCAGGCCGCACGCCTGTTCGCTGCGCTCAGGCTGCTGGAGGTCGCGCCGGCCAAGGCCTCGCGGCAAAAACCGCTGCTGACCTTCACGCTCAAGAGTTTCGCCGGCGGCACGCTGCAGGGCCAGCTTCTGGAACTGGAGCGCCAGTACTGGTTGCAACTGACCGACAGCAAGGGCTTCGCCGACGGGCAGGTCTCAGCCGTCAAGGGTTGGCGCTACCGCGTGGAGGGTCTGAGTCCGGATACCGCTCCCGCGCCCCAGCTACCCAAGGCATCGCCGGTGAAGAAAAGCAAGCCGGCCAAGCCCTCGTCGCCCAAGTGCTGAGCGCTCTCGCCAGGCGCCGCTCGCAGCCGGCGAAATAGAGCCCCGCGGGATGCTGGGCAGGACCGGCCGAGTTTGCTAGAGTAGCGCCTCCTTCACGAGCCCTCGGCTCGTCGATGCAGAATTCCTAAGGCAGGCGCGGCTTATCAGAAGTAAGCCAACCCCACCCCAGAAAAGCCGGCCACAAGCCGGCTTTTTTAATGCCTCCGCACAACCCCAGCCAATCACCGTTCTCTAGGCCTCCAGAAGCTTGCGGAACAGCCCGGCAAGTGTCGCCTGGCGCTCGAAGCCGATACCAGGCGACTGTGGCAATCCCGCCAGTCCCGAGGAAAACGGCAGGGCACCGGCGAAATCGTCGAATGGCCGGAAAGCCGACGGCGTAGCCTCGGCCCAGCCCAGGCGCAGGGCCGCCACCAGGTGCAGGCTGAACAGGTAGCCGGCGTGCGGGCGGAAGGCCGCGCGCGGCCAACCCCGGGCGCACAGGTGGTCGAGTATCGCCAGGTAGCCCGGCAGGCCATAGCAATGCACGGGGTCGAAGACCAGCACGTCGCGCTCCCGCCGCAAGCCGCCGTAGAGGTCCAGCAGGCGAGCCTCGGCCAGGGAGAACAAGGCCTCGCCGGCACCGATGGGGCCCGGATAGATATCCGCTACTTCGGCCTGGGTAGGGAAATCGTGGGGGTCGCAGATGTCCTCGAACCACCACAACCCCAGCGGCGCCAGGGCTTTCGCTGCGTCGACGGCGCCCCCCGCGTCGTAGCGGTTCATCGCGTCGACCGCCAGCCGCGAAGCGTCGCCGAGAACCCGCAGCGCCCTGTCGATACGGCGCCGGTCTTGGTCCAGCCCGGCCGCGCCGATCTTGATCTTGGCGTGGGTGTAGCCGAGATCGACGAAGCGCCGCAGCTCCTCTTCCAGGCGTCCCAGGTCGTCGTGCGGATAGGGGTAGCCGCCGCCGGCGTAGATCGGTACGCGCTGCGGATAGTCTTCCGCCAGCCCCAGGCGTCGCGCCAGGAAGCGATGCAGCGGCAGGCCGGCGGCCTTGGCCGCGGCATCCCACAGGGCCATGTCCAGGGCGCCCACCGCGACGCAGCGTTCGCCGTGGCCGCCGGGCTTCTCGTCGCGCATCATCAGGTCCCAGGCACGCAACGGATCGATGCCACTGCCGTCGTCGCTCGCCAGGCTGTCCGCCGGAGCCCCCAGCAGGCGCGGGGCGAAACGCTCGCGGATCAGCCCGCCCTGGGCGTAGCGCCCTACCGAGGCGTGGCCGTAGCCGACCACACGCCGACCGTCGCGCACGGTATCGGTGAGCACCGCCACCAGGCTGGTGCTCAAACCACCGGTGGCAGCCGCCACGCCGGCGTAACGGGAAAGGGGAATACTGCGTTCCCGGACCTCCTGGATGCGCATCGCCTGTCGGCTCCTCCTCGCTGGACCTCTCTCCACCTTAGCCAATGCCGCCGCCATGGTCGTCCCGATCGGTCGTAGCGACCTTCCGCCGATTTGCCCGGCCCCCGCCCCTCTGCTAGTGTCGCGGGGTTTTGTACACCTCGCCGAGACTCCCCCGATGGCCCGCAAGAAAACCCTCGATTTCGAACAGTCCCTCACCGAGCTGCAAACCCTGGTGGAACGCCTGGAAAGCGGCGAGCTGTCGCTGGAAGAGTCGCTGGGCGCCTTCGAGCAGGGCATCCGCCTGACCCGCGAATGCCAGACGTCGCTGAGCCAGGCCGAACAGAAGGTACAGATCCTCCTCGAACGCGACGGCGAGCTCAGCGAAGCGCCGTTCGATGCGGAAGGCGACGAGGCATGATCGCGGCCTACCAGGCGCGCTGCCAGGCGCGCGTCGATGCCGCCCTGGACGCCCTGTTCGTCGCTCCCCGCGAAGAACTGCAACGCCTCTACGAGGCCATGCGCTACAGCGTGATGAACGGTGGCAAGCGGGTTCGCCCGCTGCTCGCCTACGCCGCCTGCGAGGCCCTCGGCGGTGCGCCGCAGCGCGCCGACGCCGCGGCCTGCGCGGTGGAGCTGATCCATGCCTACTCGCTGGTCCACGACGACCTGCCGGCGATGGACGACGACGACCTGCGCCGTGGCCAGCCGACCACCCACCGGGCCTTCGACGAGGCCACCGCGATCCTCGCCGCCGACGGCTTGCAGGCGCTGGCCTTCGAAGTGCTCGCCGACACCCGGCGCAATCCGCAGGAACATGCCGTCTGTCTGGAAATGCTCACCCGCCTGGCGCGCGCCGCAGGCTCCGCCGGCATGGTCGGCGGCCAGGCGATCGACCTCGGCTCGGTCGGCGTGGCCCTCGACCAGGCGGCCCTGGAAGTCATGCACCGGCACAAGACCGGCGCGCTGATCGAAGCCAGCGTGCGCCTCGGCGCCCTCGCCAGCGGTCGCGCCGAGCCCGCCGCGCTGGCCGTCCTGGAGCGCTACGCCGAGGCGATCGGCCTGGCCTTCCAGGTGCAGGACGACATCCTCGACGTGGAAAGCGACACCGCCACCCTCGGCAAGACCCAGGGCAAGGACCAGGCGCACAACAAGCCGACCTATCCCGCCCTGCTCGGCCTGGAGGCCGCCAAAGGCTATGCCCTGGAGCTGCGCGACCAGGCCCTGGCCGCCCTCGACGGTTTTCCGCCGAGCGCCGACCCGCTGCGCCAACTGGCCCGCTACATCGTCGAGCGACGCAACTGACCGACGGGTCGTCGGAAGTCCCCGGCAAAGGTAGGGGCTCCCTTGCTTGGGCGCGGCCGGTGCATCAGGTAAACTGCTGGCCTCTCCGGATTGCATAACGACAGCCTGATGCCCAAGACGCTCCATGAGATTCCCCGCGAGCGCCCCGCCACGCCCCTGCTCGACCGCGCCTCTTCGCCGGCCGAACTGCGCCGGCTGGGCGAGGCGGACCTGGAAACCCTGGCCGACGAGCTGCGCCAGTACCTGCTGTATACCGTCGGCCAGACCGGCGGTCATTTCGGCGCCGGCCTCGGCGTGGTCGAGCTGACCATCGCCCTGCACTACGTCTTCGACACTCCGGACGACCGCCTGGTCTGGGACGTCGGCCACCAGGCCTATCCGCACAAGATCCTCACCGAACGCCGCGAGCTGATGGGCACCCTGCGCCAGAAGAACGGCCTGGCGGCCTTCCCGCGCCGCGCAGAGAGCGAGTACGACACCTTCGGCGTCGGCCACTCCAGCACCTCCATCAGCGCCGCCCTGGGCATGGCCATCGCCGCCCGCCTGCAAGGCAAGGAGCGCAAGTCGGTGGCCGTGATCGGTGACGGTGCGCTGACCGCCGGCATGGCCTTCGAGGCACTCAACCACGCCTCGGAAGTCGATGCCGACATGCTGGTGATCCTCAACGACAACGACATGTCGATCTCGCACAACGTCGGCGGGCTCTCCAACTACCTGGCGAAGATCCTCTCCAGCCGCACCTATAGCAGCATGCGCGAGGGCAGCAAGAAGGTACTCTCGCGCCTGCCCGGGGCCTGGGAGATCGCCCGGCGCACCGAGGAATACGCCAAGGGCATGCTGGTCCCCGGCACCCTGTTCGAGGAACTCGGCTGGAACTACATCGGCCCGATCGACGGCCACGACCTGCCGACCCTGGTGGCTACCCTGCGCAACATGCGCGACATGAAGGGCCCGCAGTTCCTCCATGTGGTGACCAAGAAAGGCAAGGGCTTCGCCCCGGCCGAACTGGATCCGATCGGCTACCACGCGATCACCAAGCTGGAAGCTCCCGGCAGTGCGCCGAAGAAGACCGGCGGACCCAAGTATTCCAGCGTCTTCGGCCAGTGGCTGTGCGACATGGCCGCCCAGGACGCGCGCCTGCTCGGCATCACCCCGGCGATGAAGGAAGGTTCCGACCTGGTGGCCTTCAGCGAACGCTACCCGGAACGCTACTTCGACGTCGCCATCGCCGAACAGCATGCCGTGACCCTGGCCGCCGGCATGGCCTGCGAGGGCATGAAGCCGGTGGTGGCGATCTACTCGACCTTCCTCCAGCGCGCCTACGACCAGTTGATCCATGACGTCGCCGTGCAGCACCTCGACGTGCTGTTCGCCATCGACCGCGCCGGCCTGGTCGGCGAGGACGGCCCGACCCACGCCGGCAGCTTCGACATCTCCTACCTGCGCTGCATCCCCGGCATGCTGGTGATGACCCCCAGCGACGAGGACGAGCTGCGCAAGCTGCTCACCACCGGCTATCTGTTCGATGGCCCGGCCGCGGTACGCTATCCACGCGGCAGCGGCCCCAACCATCCGATCGATCCGGACCTGCAACCGGTGGAGATCGGCAAGGGCGTGGTCCGTCGGCGCGGCGGCAGGGTCGCACTGCTGGTCTTCGGCGTGCAGTTGGCGGAAGCGATGAAGGTCGCCGAAAGCCTCGACGCCACGGTCGTCGACATGCGTTTCGTCAAACCCCTCGACGAAGCCCTGGTACGCGAATTGGCGGGCAGCCACGAACTGCTGGTGACCATCGAGGAAAACGCCGTGATGGGCGGCGCCGGCTCGGCGGTCGGCGAGTTCCTCGCCAGCGAGGGCCTCGAAGTCCCGCTGCTGCAACTGGGCCTGCCCGACTACTACGTCGAACACGCCAAGCCCAGCGAGATGCTCGCCGAATGCGGCCTGGATGCCGCGGGCATCGAAAAGGCGGTACGCCAGCGTCTCGACCGGCAATAGCGCCAAACCCAGCGACAACGGCGGATAACCGCGTTGCGGTTATTCGCCCTACCCCCCAATTGCCGTAGGGCGAATAACGCCACCGGCGTTATCCGCCGATACACCACCATACCGACATGCCCCGCCGACTGGCAGCGATAACCGCGTTGCGGTTATTCGCCCTCCCCCCCAATTGCCGTAGGGCGAATAACGCCGCCGGCGTTATCCGCCGATACAGCGCGCGATACCGGCAAGCATTCAGCGCGCCCCGGCGAGCGAGCGGCAGAGTTTCTCGGTCGCCGCCAGCATGGCGAAGCTCGGCCGCTCGAGGTTCTTGTCTTCGATCCGGTACAGCTGTCCGCGCCGCGTCGCCGCCAGCGCCGGCCATTGCCGCCAGAGTTCGAGCTGGGCGTGACTGCCGGCGACGATGACCGCCGGATCGCGCGCCAGAACCGCCTCGACGCTGACCTGCGGCGCCGGCTGCGGCAGGTCGCCGAATAGGTTCTCGGCGCCGCAGACGCGCAGCGCATCGCTGATCACCTGGCGTCCGCCAATGGTGTACAGCGGCCGGTCCCAGACCTGGTAGAACACTTTCAGCGGCTTGTCCCGCCGGTAGCGCTCGGCCAGGCGCCGCATGCCTTCGCGGAACCTGGCCGACAACCGCTGGCCGGCCTCGGCCTCGCCCAATGCCTCGCCCAGCGCAGCCAGTTGCAGGGCCAGTTCGTCGAGGCTGTGCGGTTCGGCGATGAAGAGGGCGATGCCGAAGTCCCGCAGGCGCTGCAACTGCGCCTCGGGCACGCTGCCGGGCCAGACCAGGATCAGGTCGGGCTGCAGTTCCAGCAGGCGTTCGAGATTGACCTGGCCGTAGCGGCCGACGGAAGGCAGGTCGCCAATCGCCGCCGGACGCTCGCCGCCATCCAGCACGCCGACCAGGCGGCGCGCTGCGCCGAGTTCGAGGACGCTGTCGGTCAGCGAAGGCGCCAGGCTGACCACCCGCTGCGCCGCCCCGGCGGAAAGGCTGAGGAGCAGGCAGGCGAGCAGCCAGAACGAGCGCATCAACCGAGTTGACGCGGAATACGGTAGAGCCAGAACAGCACCAGGCTGGTGATCCCGAGCAGGATCAGCGCAACGCCGTTGAGCCCGGCGAACACACCCGGCACGCCGATCCAGGCCGGCAGGCTGGCGCCGAACAGGGCCTTGCGGCGCACCTGCGCCAGGCGGGTCCAGGCGGCGGCTTCCTCCGCCGTATCCAGCGCTTTCTGGGTGGCGATGAGACCACGCTTGTAGGCACCGAACAGCGGCAGATTGACGAACATCGACAGCAGCGCGGCGATGAACAGCGGCATCGCCAGGCCATGGGGAAGGGGTTGCAGTTCGCCGAGGAAGAACTCGACCAGGATCAGCGGCAACAGCGCCAACGCCAGTTGCAACCACCAGGCGCGTCCCAGCGCGCCGCGGGCTTGCTGGCGACTCACGTGGTTTCCGCCTCGCCCTGGTGCAGGCTGCCGAGCATGTGCCCGAGCTTGCCGGCCTTGGTCGCCAGGTAGCGCCTGTTGTGCTTGTTCAGGCCCTTTTGCAGCGGCACGCGCTCCGCCACGGTGATGGCGTAGCTTTCCAGTGCCTTGACCTTGCGCGGATTGTTGGTCATCAGGCGCAGGGAGGAAACGCCCAGGTGCGCGAGCATCGGCTGGCACATGGCGTAGTCGCGCTGGTCAGCGCCGAAACCCAGTTGCAGGTTCGCCTCGACGGTGTCGGCGCCGGCATCTTGCAGCTCGTAGGCGCGGATCTTGTTCAGCAGGCCAATGCCGCGACCTTCCTGGCGCAGGTAGAGGAGCACGCCACGGCCCTCCTCGGCGATGGCGGCAAGCGCGCCTTCCAGCTGGAAACCGCAATCGCAGCGCAGGCTGAACAGCGCGTCGCCGGTCAGGCATTCGGAATGCAGGCGGCCAAGCACCGGCGCGCCATCGGCGATGTCGCCCATGCTCAGGGCTACATGTTCCTTGCCGCTCTCCTCGTCGAGGAAGCCATGCATGGTGAATTCGCCGAAGGGAGTCGGCAGTTTGGAGGCGGCGACGAACACGACGGACACCGGGGAACTCCTAGGGAAACGGAAGTCCGCCATTGTACCAGCAGCGTCCGGCGCCCGGTCAGCTCGAAATGCCGCAAATACCTATCGAGATGGACGATGAATAGAACCCGGGGTTATGAGCGAGCGACATTCAATGCTTGGCCTCGATAAGCAGCATCCCCTGTTCCTCGCGCCAGCGCACCCGGTTGAGGAAACTCATGCCGAGCAGGGCTTCGGTCGGATAGCCACCCTCGATCACCGCCGCCTCGACGCCCAGCAACTCGATACCGCCGATCTTCACCCGGTCCAGGGTCACCCGCCAGCCGCGCGAGGTGCCGCTGGCGGTGGAGGCGACCATCGGCTTGCCGTCCACCCGGTAATCGATACCCAGGCGGCGCGCCTCGTTCTCGTTCATGGCGATGCTGGTGGCGCCGGTATCCACCAGGAACTGCATGTTCTGCCCGTTCACCGAACCGGCCACCCAATAGTGCCCGCCGGTGCCGCGAGCGATGCTGAAGCTTTGCCGCTGCGGCGCCGAATAGCCCGCCTCGTTGTATTCGCGGCTCAGTTCGTAGGTGCGCTCGACGCCATCGATCCGCAGCACCGCCTTGCGACTGTCGGCGCTGACCACCTGGACGCCCTGTGGGCCGGTCTGGCCGACCCTGACCAGCTTGCGCTGGCCGTCGACGTTGAGTACCGCCGCGCCGGGGAACAGGCCGACCACGAACACCTGGGGCGCGGCCAGCGAGGGCAACGCGAGAACGCTGGAAAACAGGGCGACGCACAGCCGCAGCATGATCACTCCTTGGGTGGCAGGATTGCCTTCAACGGCGCATAGGGCCAGTTCCAGCGGGCGAAGATCCGTTCCAGCTCGCCGCTGGCATGCAGCTGCCGCATGCGCCGGTCGAACAGCGCCAGCAGCTCACGGCCCCTGGGGGAATCGGAGAAGCCAAGATACAGCGGCAACCGAGTGACGTCGGTGATGCGGTACTCAGCCGCCAGCGCTCCGGCCCCTGCGAGCATTTCCTCCAGTTCCGGACGCGAATCGATGAAATAGTCGACCCGGTGGTTGAGCAGCATCGGCAGCGCCGAGGTGCGGCGCTGCAACTCGCTGTGCGGGGTCAGGGTAGGGAAATAGCGGGCGAAGGCGTAGCCACGCATCCATGACAGGCGGAACCGGCTCAGGCCCTCCAGCGGCGGCGGCGGATTGTCCTTCAGGGAAAGCACGGCGATCGGATCGACGTCATAGGGCCAGCGAGGGTAAAGCGCTTCGTCGATTTCCCCGCGGTAGGCGCCGACCCAGGCGTCGGCCTCGCCGCGCAGGACCAGGCCGACCGCCCGGGTATAGGGCTCGTTGGCGATCCGCAGGCGTACCCCGGCCGGCTCGTAGACGGCCCGCAGCAGGTCCCAGGCCACCCCGCGACCGTCCTCCTGGGTGTAGCGCGTCCAGGTTTCGCTGACCACGCGGATCTCGCCCACGGAGGGTTCGGCGGAAGCGACGCCGGGCAGCAGCCACAGGCAGCAGAACAGGACGAGCAGACGCATGGGAGGCCTCAGACCAGCCAGTGTACCCATCCCCAGACTAGACCCTGCATGACCAGCCAGGCGAATACCCCGGCCAGGACGTCGTCGAGCATGATCCCGACGCCGCCGTGCACGTTGCGGTCCACCCAACTGATCGGCCAGGGTTTGAGAATATCCACGATGCGGAACACGACGAAGCCGATCAGCAGCCACCACCAGCCCTCCGGCACCAGCCAGAGGGTTATCCACATGCCGACCATCTCGTCCCAGACGATGCCTTCGTGGTCGTGCACGCGCAGGTCGTCGGCGACCTTGCCGCACAGCCAGAAGCCGAACAGCATGGTCACTCCCAGCATCAGCCAGTAGCCCCAGTCCGGCAGCATCTGCCACAGCGGGATGAACGGGATGGCCACCAGCGACCCCCAGGTGCCCGGCGCCTTGGGCAGGGTGCCGGAGCCGAAGCCGAAGGCGAGGAAATGCCAGGGATTGCGCCAGACCGACGGCGGCACCGGCTGCGCCGGCGCCTGATCAGGATGCTCAGTCACGTTGGGTTCCGAAATGTTGGTAGCCGGCCACGGCCGGTATGAGTTCCTTTCCATCGGCGTCGAGCAGGTGCACCCCCTGCCCCGCCTCGACCCGGCCGATGACGGCCATGGCCGGCCACGCGGCGCGAATCTCGTCAAGGTACGCAGGCGGCAGGGTGAAGGCCAGCACGTAGTCGTCGCCGGCGGCCAGTTGCTGGCGCAAGGCTTCCTCGCCGGCGAGCAGGCCGCTCAACGCGGCGCTTGCCTGCAAGCGCTGGCATTCGACCAGCAGGGCGACGCCGGAAGCGCGGGCGATATGCCCGCAGTCGGCGAGCAGCCCGTCGGAGATGTCCAGGGCGGCGCTGGCCTTGCCGCGCAGGGCGAGGCCCAGACCGAATTGCGGGGCCGGCGTCCAGTAGCGCGCCAGCAGCGGTTCGGCCACCTCGGCGGGCGCCGATCTTCGCTCCAGCACCAGTTCCAGCGCCGCTCCAGCCTCGCCGAGCGGGCCCCCGACGCAGAGCAGGTCGCCCGGGCGCGCACCGGCGCGGGTCAGCGCCTGGCCGGCCGGCACCCTGCCGAATACGGTCAGGGTCATGCTCAGCGGGCCGCGCGTGGTGTCGCCGCCGACCAGGGCCAGGCCGCACTGCCGGGCCATGGCGTCGAGGCCGCGGGCGAAGCCCTGCAACCACTCGGCTTCGGCCTTCGGCAAGGTCAGGGCCAGGGTGAAGGCCAGGGGCGCGGCGCCCATCGCCGCCAGGTCGCTGGCGGAGACCGCCAGGGCGCGCTGGGCAAGAAGGAAAGGGTCGCAACCGGCGGGAAAATGCACACCTTCCACCAGGGTGTCGGTGGAGACCGCCAGCTGTTCGCCGGCAGGCGGCGCCAGCAGGGCACAGTCGTCGCCGATGCCGAGGGCCACCTCCGTCGCCGGCGCCGCGCAGGCGGCCGCGGCGAAGAAGCGGCGGATCAGCTCGAACTCACCCATGACGCCGCCGGCGCGGGATCAGCGCTTGCCGCCGCGCAGCTCGGCGGCGCGCAGGCGCGGCGCCAGCTTGTCGAGCACGCCGTTGACGAACTTGTGGCCGTCGGTGGCGCCGAAGGTCTTGGCCAGCTCGATGCCCTCGTTGATCACTACCTTGTAGGGCACGTCGATGCGGTTGCGCAGCTCGTAGGTGGACAGCCGCAGGATGGCCAGCTCGACCGGGTCGATCTCGGCCAGCGGGCGGTCCAGGCAGGGCTCGAAGGTGGAGTCCAGCTCGCTCTTCTGCCGCGGCACGCCGTGCAGGATCTCGTGGAAGTAGGCGCCGTCGACCTCGGAGAAGTCGTTGTCGGTGCGGAACTGCGCCTCGATCTCGTGCAGGGGCTGGCCGGCGATCTGCCAGGAGTACAGGGCCTGGACGGCCAGGCTGCGGGCCTTGCGGCGAGCGGCGGTCTTGCCTTTCGGCGGCTTGGCTGCCGGGTTGCCGCTGTCTTGATTGCTCACTTGGCCTCCAACTGCGCCAGCAGGCTGACCATTTCCAGGGCCGACAGCGCGGCTTCGGCGCCCTTGTTGCCGGCCTTGGTGCCGGAGCGCTCGATGGCCTGCTCGATGGAGTCGACGGTGAGGACGCCGAAGGCGACCGGGATGCCGAACTGCAGGGACACCTGGGCCAGGCCCTTGGTGCACTCGCCGGCCACGTATTCGAAGTGCGGGGTGCCGCCACGGATCACCGCGCCGAGGGCGATGATGGCGTCGAAGCCGCCTTGCTGGGCGACCTTCTGGGTCACCAGCGGGATCTCGAAGGCACCCGGGGCGCGGATGATGGTGATCTCGCTTTCAGCCACGCCGTGGCGGACCAGGGCGTCGACGGCGCCGCTGACCAGGCTTTCCACGACGAAGCTGTTGAAGCGGCCGACCACCAGGGCGTAGCGGCCTTTGGGAGCAATGAAGGTACCTTCGATGGTCTTCAGGGTCATGAGCAGGTCTCATCTGTTAAAGAGCCGGGGCGCCGTTGCGCCCCGAGCGAAAAGGGTCGAAAGGTCGGTCCAGCATAGCGCCCGCCGCGATCTTGCACGCGGCGGGCGGGACAGGCCTTATTCGGCGGGCAGGTATTCTACAACTTCCAGGTCGAAACCGGATATCGCATTGAAGCGCATCGGCGCACTCAGCAGGCGCATCTTGCGCACGCCGAGGTCGCGCAGGATCTGCGAACCGGCACCAACGGTGCTGTAGGTGGTGGTGGCCTTGGGCGCCGGGGCCGGCGCCGAAGCGATCTCGCGGACATGGGCGAGCAGGTCGTCGCCGCCGATCTGGTGGCCGAGCAGCAGCACCACGCCGCTGCCCGCCTCGGCGACCTTGGTCATCGCCGCGCGCAGGCTCCAGCGGCCCGGCTGGTTGACCTGCAGCAGGTCGCGCAGCGGGTCCATGCTGTGCACGCGGACCAGGGTCGGCTCTTCCGCACAGACCTTGCCGAGGGTCAGCGCCAGGTGCACGTCGCCCTCCACCGAGTCGCGGTAGGTGATCAGGTTGAAGTGGCCCAGTTCGCTGTCCAGCGGCTGCTCGGCGATGCGCTCGACGGTGCGCTCGTGGATCAGCCGGTAGTGGATCAGGTCGGCGATGGTGCCGATCTTGATCCCGTGCTCGGCGGCGAACGCCTCCAGTTCGGGCCGGCGAGCCATGCTGCCGTCGTCGTTCATCACCTCACAGATCACCCCGGACGGCTCGAACCCGGCCATCCGCGCCAGGTCGCAGGCCGCCTCGGTGTGCCCGGCGCGAGCCAGGGTACCGCCTGGCTGGGCCATCAGCGGGAAGATGTGGCCGGGGCTGACGATGTCGGCGGCCACGGCGTTCTTCGCCGCCGCAGCCTGCACGGTGCGGGCGCGGTCCGCGGCGGAGATGCCGGTGGTGACGCCCTCGGCGGCCTCGATGGAGACAGTGAACTTGGTGCCGAAGCCGGAGCCGTTGCGCTGCACCATCAGCGGCAGGCCGAGGCGCTCGCAACGCTCGCGGGTCATCGGCATGCAGACCAGGCCGCGGGCATGCTTGACCATGAAGTTGATGTCTTCGGTGCGGACGCATTCGGCGGCCATGATCACGTCGCCTTCGTTCTCGCGGTCCTCGTCATCCATCAGGATGACCATCTTGCCTTGGCGGATGTCTTCGATCAGTTCGTCGATCGTGTTGAGTGCCATGGGCACCCCCTTATGCAATTCGTGGGTTACTTGAGAAAACCGTTCTCGGCGAGAAACGCTTCGCTGATGCCGGAGGCGCTGGGCTCGGCGGCCTTGTCGCCAAGCAGCAGGCGCTCCAGGTAACGGGCCAGCAGGTCGACCTCGAGGTTGACCCGGCGTCCGGGCTGGTACTCGGCCATGATGGTTTCGCTGAGCGTATGCGGGACGATGGTCAGCTCGAACTCCGCGCCGTTCACCGCGTTCACCGTGAGGCTGGTGCCGTCGACGGTGATCGAGCCCTTGTGCGCGATGTACCTGGCCAGTTCGCGCGGGGCGCGTACGGTGAACTGGATGGCGCGGGCGTTCTCCTCGCGCTTGAGCACCTCGCCGACACCGTCGACGTGGCCGCTCACCAGGTGTCCGCCGAGGCGGGTGGTCGGCGTCAGGGCCTTTTCCAGGTTCACCCGGCTGCCCACCTTCAGGTGCTGGAAGGCGGTGCGCGCCAGGCTCTCGCGGCTGACGTCGGCCCAGAAGCCATCGCCGGGCAGTTCCACCGCGGTCAGGCAGACGCCGTTGACCGCGATGCTGTCGCCGAGCTTGACGTCGCCCAGGTCGAGCTTGCCGGTGGCGATGTAGACCCGCAGGTCGCCGCCCTTGGGCGTCATCGCGCGGACGCTGCCGATCGACTCGATTATGCCGGTGAACATGCGACCTCCCGTTTTTCCGCCGCACAGGCGCGCAGCATGGCCGGCGCGACGCCGAGCGGCCTGCGTGCCATAACGCGGGTATTCCAAGATGAAGACATATGACGAACTCCTGTTTCGTGAAAAACAGGGCTTTTTGGATCGAAGGGGATCTTGCGGGCGCACAGGGTACGCCCAGGCAGGCAATCCCGTTCTCTCTTTATCCGGACTATGACCGTCGGCCCCGGAATCGCACCGGGTCTGCTGACCTTGTCGTCCGGCGGTGGCCGGTCCGGCAAGCGCTCGCGGGCTAGGCGCCTTGCGCGCCATTACCGCCGGTGGGGACTTTCACCCCGCCCTGAGAACGTTACGGCCACCGAGATGGCCGTGTGGCGTTTTACCACAGTTGCGCAGCTTGTGCATCGTCCGCCGCGTCGTCGCGCAGCGAAGTTCAGGCGTCCTGCGGGCGGGGCCGCGCGGTGACCAGCCAGTCGTCGCCCACCGCGCGGATGTCGTCGATCCGCAACTGCGCCGCATCGGCCATCCGCGCCAGCGGCCAATCGAGCAAAGGGCGGGCGCTGGAGCCGAGGAACTTCGGCGCGACGAACAGCCGGTACTCATCCACCAGCCCCAGCCGGGCGAAGGCGCCGGCCAGGCGCGGGCCGGCCTCCACCAGCACTTCGTTGGCGCCGCGCGCTGCCAGTTCCACGAGCAGCTTGTGCAGGTCGACATGCCCCTCGGCGGAGGGCAGCGCCAGCAGTTCGTGACCGGCGTCCTGGAAGCGTTCGCGCGCCGAGGCGGCGGCGCAGGTCGCCACCAGTGCCGGACCGGCCTGGTAGAACGCCGATTCCAGCGGCACCCGCAGGCGCCCGTCGACCAGCACCCGCAACGGCTGGCGAGCCGCGGCGAGCGCGGTAAGCTCGGCGTTCAGGCCCAGTTCGTCGGGGCGAACGTTGAGCCGCGCATCGTCCGCCAGCAGCGTATCGGCGCCGGACAGCACCACGCTGGAGCGAGCGCGCAAGCGCTGCACCGCCGAACGCGCGGCGGGGCCGGTGATCCACTGGCTTTCCCCGCTGGCCATGGCGGTGCGCCCGTCCAGGCTCATCGCCAGCTTGACCCGGACGAACGGCAGGCCATGCTCCATGCGCTTGATGAAACCGATGTTGAGTTCCCGCGCCTCGGCCTCGAGGACCCCGCTCTGCACCGCGATACCGGCCTGCATCAGACGCAGCAGGCCGCGACCGGCGACCTCGGGGTTGGGATCCTGCATCGCCGCGACCACCCGCGCCACCCCGGCACCCACCAGCGCGTCGGCGCACGGCGGGGTGCGGCCGAAATGACTGCAGGGCTCGAGGGTCACGTAGGCGGTGGCGCCGCGTGCATTCTCGCCGGCCTGGCGCAGGGCATGGACCTCGGCGTGCGGCTCGCCGGCGCGGACGTGCCAGCCCTCGCCGACCACCTGGCCGTCCTTGACCAGCACGCAGCCGACGCGCGGATTCGGATGGGTGGAGTACAGCCCCTGGCGCGCCAGTTCCAGGGCGCGGGCCATGTACAGCGGGTCGGCGGCGTTCATTCCTTGGTCGGCTCGCGGGCGAGGCGTTCGATCTCCTCGCGGAATTCGTTGAGGTCCTGGAAGCGCCGGTAAACCGAGGCGAAGCGGATGTAGGCGACTTCGTCGAGCTTCTGCAGCTCGGCCATCACCAGTTCGCCCAGCACCCGCGACTTGATCTCGCGCTCGCCGGTGGCGCGCAACTGATGTTTGATGTGGCCGATGGCCGCTTCCAGGCGCTCGACGCTGACCGGACGCTTCTCCAGGGCGCGCTGCATGCCGGCGCGCAGCTTGTCCTCGTCGAACGGCTGGCGGCTGCCGTCCTGCTTGATCAGGCGCGGCATGACCAGCTCGGCGGTCTCGAAGGTGGTGAAGCGTTCGCCGCAGGCCAGGCACTCGCGGCGCCGGCGCACCTGATCGCCCTCGGCGACCAGTCGCGAGTCAATCACTTTGGTGTCATGGGCACCGCAGAAGGGACAATGCATGGTGCTGATACAGGCGTAGCTGAAGGAAGCCGCATGGTAGCGCATCCGCGCCCGACCGAGCACCCGCAGAATCGACCGGCGCCGGCACGATGGGAGAGGCGGGAAGAATCGGACGTTGCGGCCTACGCGAAGCGCGACAAGAATCACACTTTGCGCTATACAAGCGCCGCCCGGATTCCACCGCTATGGAGCAGCCCATGACCCTGCGCTCGATCGCCCTGCTGGCCGTCCTTCTCCTCGCCGCTTGTTCCAGCGACAAGCCGAAGCCTGCGCCAACGCCGCAAGCTTCGCGCAGCGTGACCATGGTCGAGCCGGTGCTGCCGGCCCACCTGCGCGAGCTGAGCGGAACGCTGAGCAGCATCCAGGGCAGCCTGCCACGCGGCAGCGAGGTGCAGATGGCACTGCTGGTGATCGACGAGCGCGACCGCCCACAGCGGCTGCTGGCCAGCGAGACGGTGCTGGCCACCGGCGAACTCATGCCCTTCCGCCTGCCGTTCAACCCCGAGTCCTTCCCGCCGGCTGGCGGCGCGCTGCGCGTCGAACTGCACGCGCGGGTGATCCAGTCCGGCCAGTTGGCCTGGCGCCTGCATCCGTTGCGGATCGCCCAGCCGACCACCCAGTCCCTCGGCGAACTGCGCCTGGTACGCGCGCCGTGACGGCACCGCAAGCCCTGACCCAGGCGCTGGGCGAGCTGCTCGGCGACGCCCGGCTCAGCGCCACCGCGCTGCCCGGCACCGACCTGCGCCTGTGGCTGATCGACGCGCAGAACATGGACCGCCAGTTCAGCCCGGAGGAGACCCGCCGCATCCTCGAGGAGCCGCCGTACTGGTGCTTCTGCTGGGCCAGCGGGCTGGTCCTGGCGCGCTGGCTGGCGGCGCGCCCGCAGTGGGTCCGCGGCAAGCGCGTGCTGGACTTCGGCAGCGGCTCCGGGGTGGCGGCGATCGCCGCGGCCCGCGCCGGCGCCGCCGAGGTGGTGGCTTGCGACCTGGATCCCCTGGCGCTGGCAGCGAGCCGAGCGAACGCCGAACTGAACGGAGTGGAGCTGAGCTATTCGGCGGACTTCTTCGCCGAGGACGATCGCTTCGACCTGATCCTGGTGGCCGACGTGCTCTACGACCGCGCCAACCTGCCGCTGCTCGACCAGTTCCTCAGCCGCGGCCGCCAGGCGCTGGTCGCCGACTCGCGGGTCCGTGACTTCCGTCATCCGCTGTACCGGCGCCTGGACGTGCTCGACGCCTGTACCTGGCCGGACCTCGCCGAACCCGCCGAATTCCGCCTGGTCAGCCTGTATCACGCCGAACGCGGGCAAGCCTGAGGCACGGGCTTGTTTGCGCGCGGCGCGCCCCCACTTATAGTGGTCACCACCTTGCGTTTCCGAGAATCGACATGAGCGATACGCCCTACATCTTCGACGTCACCGGCGCCAACTTCGAGCAGTTGGTCATCGAGAACTCGTTCCACAAGCCGGTCCTGGTGGACTTCTGGGCCGACTGGTGCGCCCCGTGCAAGGCGTTGATGCCGCTGCTGGCGCAGATCGCCGAGTCCTACCAGGGCGAATTGCTGCTGGCCAAGGTCAACTGCGACGTCGAGCAGGACATCGTGATGCGCTTCGGCATCCGCAGCCTGCCGACCGTGGTCCTGTTCAAGGATGGCCAGCCGGTCGACGGTTTCGCCGGCGCCCAGCCCGAATCGCAGATCCGCGCCCTGCTGGAACCCCATGTGAAAGCACCGGCGCTGCCCGACGAAGACCCGCTGGAAGTGGCCCAGGCGCTGTTCGTCGAAGGCCGCATCGGCGACGCCGAAGCGACCCTGAAAGCCCTGCTGGCGGAGAACAACGACAACCCCGCGGCGCTGATCCTCTACGCCCGCTGCCTGGCCGAGCGCGGCGAACTGGAAGAGGCGCAGGCCATCCTCGACGCGGTGAAGAGCGACGAGCACAAGCAGGCCCTGGCCGGCGCCCGCGCGCAACTGACCTTCCTGCGCCAGGCTGCCGACCTGCCCGACAGCGCAGAGCTGAAGAGCCGTCTGGCGGCCGATGCCGACGACGACGAGGCGGCCTACCAGTTGGCCGTCCAGCAGCTCGCCCGGCAGCAGTACGAGGCGGCCCTGGACGGCCTGCTCAAGCTGTTCCTGCGCAACCGCGACTACCAGGACGACCTGCCGCGCAAGACCCTGGTGCAGGTCTTCGACCTGCTCGGCAACGACCACCCACTGGTCACCGCCTACCGCCGCAAGCTGTACCAGGCGCTCTACTGAGTCGCCGAGCCCCGTCCGCGGGGCTCAGTCCTCCAGCCAGACGAACACCTGGGTGCCGTCGACCACCTCGACCTTGACCCGGGCGTCGTGCCGCAGGCGCACCAGCAGTTGCTTGGCGGCGCCGGCGTTGCCGCTGAACGCCTCCAGCTCCGCCAGCAACTGTGGCCCCTCGATCCGCCCGCTGCCGCGCAGCAGGTCCTGGGCGGTCTGCCACAGGCGATCCACTGGCGCTGCCGGCGCCCTGGCCGCCGCGATCTGCGGCTCGCCCAGCGGCGGCGGGGGCACGTGTTGCGCCAGCTGGCGCCAATCCTCGGCGTCCAGTTCCAGGGTCAGGTCCACCGGCCAGTCGCCGATGCTTCCGCGAATCCGCACCATCTCGTTTCTCCACAAGCGAATCGCGCCATGCTCCCACGTCGGCGCGTAGGGGCCAAATCGGCCAGGCTAGGCAGGCGGAAAAATTCGTTATAACGTAACAAACTCTTTTCCTTCCTTGCCGGAGTCCCGTTCATGCGCCCACTGCTGTTAGCCCTCGTCTTGCTGCCGTTCGCCGCCCATGCCCATGACGACCACGACCATGACCACGCCCACGGCAGCCTGGGCAAGCACGAGCACGGCGTCGCCCAGTTGAACGTGGCGCTGGACGGCAAGACCCTCGAACTGGAGCTGGACAGCCCGGCGATGAACCTGGTCGGTTTCGAACACGCCGCCAGCACCGACGCGGACAAGGCCGCCGTGGCCAAGGCCCGCGCGCAGCTGGAAAAACCGCTGGAGCTGTTCGCCCTGCCGGTCACCGCCGGCTGCTCGGTGGCCAGCCAGGAACTGCGGAGTCCGCTGTTCGGCGACAAGGCGCCGGCCCACGCGCACAAGGAGAAGGCAGGCCACGAACACGAACACGGTCATGCCGATATCCACGCCCATTACCAGCTCAGTTGCGAGAAGCCCGAGCTGCTCAAGCTGCTGACCCTCGCCGAGTTCTTCAAGCGCTTCCCCGCCACCCAGAAAATTCAGGTACAACTGATCGGTCCCGACGGCCAGAAAGGCGCCGACCTGGCCCCGGCCAGCGCCGAGCTGAAGCTGTAGGATCGTTCCGGAAGCGCCGCGAGGGATTCGGCGCGGCGCCCCTCCATCCATTCTCGAGGCTCCGGCGGAGCGTTCCGCCCCTACCCCCATGAGCGCACTGATCACCCTGACCAACCTCGGCTTCGCCTGGCCCGGCCAGGCGGAGTTGCTGGACATTCCCAGCTTCCATCTCGAACGCGGCGAGAGCCTGTTCCTCAAGGGGCCTTCCGGCAGCGGCAAGACCACCCTGCTCGGCCTCCTCGGCGGCGTGCAGAAGCCCGGCCGCGGCAGCATCCGCCTGCTCGGCGAGGACCTGGAAAAGCTGTCCGCCGCGCGCCGCGACCATTTCCGCGTCGACCACACCGGCTACATCTTCCAGCAGTTCAACCTGCTGCCATTCCTCTCGGTACGCGAGAACGTCGAGCTGCCCTGTCACTTTTCCGCGTTGCGCCGTCAGCGCGCCCGCGAACGCCACGGTAGCCCGGCGCAGGCCGCCAGCCATCTGCTCGGCCAGCTCGGCCTCGGCGGCGAACTGCACGAACGCCGCGCCGACAGCCTGTCCATCGGCCAGCAGCAGCGGGTCGCCGCCGCCCGCGCGCTGATCGGCCAGCCGGAGCTGGTGATCGCCGACGAGCCGACCTCGGCGCTCGACGCCGACAGCCGCGAGGCGTTTCTCCAGTTGCTCTTCGCCGAATGCCGCGAGGCCGGCGCCAGCCTGCTGTTCGTCAGCCACGACCAGAGCCTGGCCGGGCTGTTCGACCGCAGCCTGTCCCTTTCCGATCTCAACCGCGCCGCCCGGCCGGCAGGACTCTGAGCATGTATCTCTTCCGACTGGCACTGGCCAGCCTGGCCAACCGCCGTTTCACCGCCCTGCTGACGATCTTCGCCATCGCCCTCTCCGCCTGCCTGCTGCTGGCGGTGGAGCGGGTCCGCACCGAGGCCAAGGCCAGCTTCGCCAGTACCATTTCCGGAACCGACCTGATCGTCGGCGCGCGCTCCGGCTCGGTGAACCTGCTGCTCTACTCGGTATTCCGCATCGGCAACGCGACCAACAACATCCGCTGGGACAGCTACCGGCACTTCGCCGAAAACCCGCGGGTGAAGTGGGCGATCCCGATCTCCCTCGGCGACTCGCACCGCGGCTACCGGGTAATGGGCACCGATGCCGGCTATTTCGAGCACTACCGCTACGGCCGCGGCCAGGACCTGCAACTGGCCGAGGGCCGCGCCTTCGGCCAGGACCTGTTCGACGTGGTGCTCGGCGCCGAGGTGGCCGAAGCCCTGCACTACAGGCTCGGCGAGAAGATCGTGCTGGCCCATGGGGTGAGCACGGTGAGCCTGGTCAAGCACGACGACAAGCCGTTCACCGTGGTCGGCATCCTCCAGCGCACCGGTACCCCGGTGGACCGCACCCTGCACATATCCCTCGCCGGCATGGAGGCGCTGCACGTCGACTGGCGCAACGGGGTGCCGGCGATGGGCGCCGGGCGCGTCAGTGCCGAACAGGCGCGGCACATGGACCTGCAACCACAGGCGATCACCGCGTTCCTGGTCGGCCTGAAGAGCAAGGTGGCGACCTTCGCCCTGCAACGCGAGGTCAACGACTATCCCGGCGAACCGCTGATGGCGATCCTCCCCGGTGTCGCCCTGCAGGAACTGTGGGGCCTGATGGGCACCGCCGAGAAGGCACTGTTCGTGGTCTCGCTGTTCGTCGTCCTCACCGGCCTGATCGGCATGCTCACGGCGATCCTCACCAGCCTCAACGAGCGCCGCCGGGAGATGGCCATCCTGCGCTCGGTGGGCGCGCGCCCCTGGCACATCTTCGGCCTGCTGCTGGCCGAGGCCTTCAGCCTGGCGCTGGCCGGCGTCGCCCTCGGCCTCGGCCTGCTCTACCTCGGCATCGCCGCCAGCCAGGGCTACGTCCAGGCCAACTACGGCATCTACCTGCCGCTGGCCTGGCCGAGCGACTATGAGTGGAGCCTGCTCGGGGCTATCCTGGCGGCCGCCGTGCTGATCGGCTGCGTGCCGGCCTGGCGCGCCTACCGCCAGTCCCTGGCCGATGGCCTGTCGATCCGCCTATGACCCGGAGATATTCCCCGATGCTGCGCTCCCTGACCGTCCTCCTGCTGGCTTTCGCCCTGCTCCTGGGCAGTGCCGTGGCGCGCGCCGCGCCGCGCGAACTGACCTGGTCGCAACTGATCCCGGCCGGCGCCCCGCCCGCCCCGGCGCCGCTGCCGATCCACGACCTCGCCAACGCCCTCAGCGAAGCCGGCCCGGCGGCCAGCCAGCAGAGCCCCAACGCCCCGGTGGTGAAGGCACTGGACGGCATCGAGGCCAAGCTGCCGGGCTACATCGTGCCGCTGGAAATCAGCGAGGCCGGGCTGGTCACCGAGTTCCTCCTGGTGCCCTACTACGGCGCCTGCATCCACGTACCGCCGCCGCCGTCGAACCAGATCGTCTACGTGAAGACCGCCAAGGGCGTGCAGATGGACGAGTTGTACCAGCCGTTCTGGGTCGAGGGCACCTTCAAGGTGGAGAACGCCAGCAGCGAGCTGGCGGCGGCCGGCTACCGCATGCAGGCGAGCAAGGTGACGCCCTACGAATACGAAGGTAGCTGAACGACATGCGACAATCCGCCGCGCCGTTTACGTTGCGGCGGTCACATTTGCTCCTAGGATTGATTGAGCTGTGTCAAGGAAGGCAACTGTTAGCTGGCTGACCATTAGCAGCACCAACACTTTCTAATACAAGGAATGGAGCTCATCATGCGTAAGTCCTGGCTTACCGCTTCCCTGCTGGCCCTCACCGTCGCCTCCCCGTTCGCCGCTGCGGATATTCAAGGACACAAGGCCGGTGACTTCATCATCCGTGGCGGCTTCGCCACCGTCGATCCCGACGACAGCAGTTCCGACATCAAGCTGGACGGCGCCAAGCAGCGCGGTACCAAGGCGACCGTCGACAGCGACACCCAGCTCGGCCTGACCTTCACCTACATGTTTGCCGACAAGTGGGGCGTGGAACTGGTCGCCGCCACTCCGTTCAACCACCAGGTCGACGTCAAGGGCCTCGGCCCGGGCCTGGACGGCAAGCTGGCCGACATCAAGCAACTGCCGCCGACCCTGCTGCTCCAGTACTACCCCATGGGCGGTACCAACAGCGCCTTCCAGCCTTACGGCGGCCTGGGCGTGAACTACACCACCTTCTTCGACGAAGACCTCGCCAGCAACCGCAAGGCGCAGGGTTTCAGCAGCATGAAGCTGCAGGACTCCTGGGGCCTGGCCGGCGAACTGGGCTTCGACTACATGCTCAACGAGCACGCGCTGTTCAACATGGCCGTCTGGTACATGGACATCGACACCAAGGCCAGCATCAACGGCCCGAGCGCCCTGGGCGTGAACAAGACCAAGGTCGACGTGGACGTCGATCCGTGGGTCTACATGATCGGTTTCGGCTACAAGTTCTGAGTCGTAGACTGTCGCGGGGCTTGCGCCCCCAACGGAAAAAGGCGCCTTCGGGCGCCTTTTCTCATCCTGCGGAAACGGGCCCATGTACCTCTGGCTGAAGACCCTGCACATCACCTTCGCCCTCAGCAGCGCCGCCCTGTTCGTCTGGCGCCTGGCCTGGAACTGGTCGGGGCGCAAGGCCAGCGGCATCCGCCGCTGGGGACCGCACCTGGTGGACACCCTGCTGCTGCTCACCGCGCTCGGCCTGGTGCACCTGGCGATGCCCTGGCCGCTACCGCTCTGGCTGCTGGCGAAGCTGGGGCTGTTGCTGGGCTACATCATCTGCGCGGCGTTCGCCCTGCGGATGGCGCGGGGCCCCGGCAAGGGCCTGCTCAGCGTCCTCAGCCTCGCCCTGCTGGGCGGGATCTTCTACCTGGCGCTGAACAAGCCCTGGTGGTGATCAGCGGCCGAGCAGGCGCGCCAGGCCCACGCCCATCGGCGTCGGCTGGTCGAAGCGGAAACGCCGCAGCAGGCGCTCGTTGTTCGCCCGCGAATGCCTGATGTCACCGGCTCGCGCGTCGGCGTGGGTCACCGGCGGCAGGCCACCGAGCACCTGGCCGATCTCTGCCAGCAACTGCTTCAGGCTGATGCTGCGATTCAGGCCGACGTTCACCGCCCCGGGCTCCACTGCCGTCGCCTCCAGCGCCTGGACCAGGAAATCGACCAGGTCGGCGACGTAGATGAAGTCGCGGGTCTGCTCGCCGTCGCCGAACACGGTGATCGGCGTCCCCTTCAGGGCGCGCTCGGTGAATATGCTGATCACCCCGGAATAGGGCGAGGACGGGTCCTGGCGCGGCCCGTAGACGTTGAAGAAGCGGAAGATCGCCGGCTCCAGCCCATGCTGGCGGCGATAGAAATCGAGGTAGTACTCGCTGGCCAGCTTGTCCGACGCGTAGGGCGTCAGCGGCGACTTCGGGGTGTCTTCGTCGATCGCCGTGCCTTCGCCGTTCTGCCCGTAGACCGCTGCGCTGGAAGCGAACACCACGCGCTTCACGCCCTGCTCGCGCATCGCTTCGCAGAGGTTCAGGGTGGCGATGAAATTGCTCTGGTGGGTGGCGACCGGGTCGTCCACCGAGGCCTGTACCGAGGCGACCGCGGCCAGGTGGGCGACCGCCGCGCAGCCCTTCAGGGCGGCCGCCAGGGTCGCCGCGTCGGCGGCGTCGCCTTCGAGCAGCTCGACCCGTTCGTCGTCCAGGGGCAGGTTGTCGCGCTTGCCGGTGGACAGGTTGTCCAGCACACGCACGCGGTAGCCGCGCGCCAGCAGCGCGTCGGTCAGGTGGGAGCCGATGAAACCGGCGCCGCCGGTGATCAGGATGGGGCGTTCAAACATGCCTGTAGTACCTGTCCAATAGAGCCGGCAAACCTGCGCGCCAGGCGCGCGGCTTGATGCCGAAGGTGTGGAGGATCTTCTTGCAGACCATCACCGCGTGCTGCGGTTCGTCGAGCGCGTCCGGGCGCGCGGCATGGGCCTCCGCCGAAGGCTCCTGGATCAGGTTGGAGCGATAGGTACGCGCCTCGTTGAGGATCACCTGCCCCAGCGCCAGGGTGGTGGTCGCTTCCAGTCCGCCGTAGTGGTAGGTGCCCCACAGCGGCGCCTGGCAGTCGAGCTGCTTGAGCACCGAGAGCACCACCCGCGCGGCGTCGTCCACCGGCGTCGGGTTGCCGCGCCGGTCGTCGGCGAGGAACAGCGGCTGCGGTTGTTCGGCGCGGCTGAGGAAACGTCCCAGCAAGCCGTTCGGGCTTTCGTCCAGCAGCCAGCCGAAGCGGATCAGCACATGTCGCGGGCAGGCCGCGCGCACGCTCTGCTCCATGCGCCAGAGCGCCTGGCCACGCAGGCCCAGCGGAAGGGTCTCGTCCTTCTCGCTGTAGGCGGTGGCGCGGGCGCCGTCGAAGACCCGGTAGCTGGACGGCTGGACCAGCAGGATCTCGTAGTGCTGGCAGAGTTCCGCGAGGCGCTCGACGGCGCGCTCCTGGGCGCCCAGGCGCTCCGCCTCGACCTGCTCGGCCTGGAACCAGTCGTGGTAGAAGGCGAGGTTGATCACCGCGTCGGGGCGCGTTTCGTCCAGCAGGGTGGTGAGGCTGGCGGCATCCCAGCCCTGCTCGGGTGGTCTGGGCGCGAGGAAACCGATGTCTTCCTCCGCCCCTAGGCGGATCAGCGCCTGTCCAAGGGCATTACCGCCGCCCAAAAGCATCAGGCGCATTCGCATGGTGTAGGGGGGCACTCGAAATCTGATAGTGAATAGCGACGCGGCGCACGCCCCAAGGCAATGACATCCTGCGCCTCGCTGGCGACATGAAAGGTGCGGGCATCGGGTGCTGCTTGTCGCGGCAGGTACCCCGGACAGCGCCGCCGTTATTTTCATGCAACCTGACACGCCGCATTCTTGCTGTGCCTCCGGTGAAGCGTCAAGCATTCACCGGGCCAGCTCCGCCAGCGGCGCGGATCGGCGGGACGAATGGCAGTGCGCGGCGGCGTCAGGCCGGCAGCGCGCCGGCCCGATAGTCCTTGGGCGAAACCTCGAACTGCTTCTTGAACGCCCGGCTGAAATGCGCCGAGTCGCTGAAACCCCACTTGAAGGCGATGGAGGTGATCGATTCGCCGCGCAGCCGTGGGTTGCCGAGGTCGGCGGCGCTGCGGCTGAGGCGCTGGCGGAGAATGTAGCGGCAGACGCTGTCGCCCTGCTCCTCGAACAACCGGTACAACTGGCGCACCGAGATGCGCAGGCGGCCGGCGAGCATGTCCGGACTCAGGCGCGGCTCCTGCAGGGATTGCTCGATCAGACGCTCCGCGTGCCGGCGCAGACTGTAGCCATAGAGCCCGGCCAGCGGTCCCTCCAATTCCTCGCCGGCGTGCTGTAGCGCCGGCCCGAGCAGGGCGATCAGCGCCTCCTGCAACGCCCCGCCCTCGTCCGCCACCGCCCACGGCTGCAGTTCTCCGGCGCACACCTGCTGCACCAGCAGGCCGAGCAGGCGACCGCTGGCGCAGTTCGGCGAGAGTTTGCCGAAGGCCCGCTGGCTGGGCGGCAGGTGCCGGCATACCTGGTCGCGGGAGAGATGGAACGAGGTGTGTTCGATGAGTCCGTGGGGAATGATCTCGCAGCCGCCCGCGGAGTCCATCAGCGCCATTTCCCCTGGCGCCAGCTCTATGCTGTCCCCACCCTGGCGCAGTTGCGCATGGCCGCTGCGCTGGACGACCAGGAAGCAGTGACGGTCGTCGTCATGATCGGCATGGGTGGCCTGGCGGGCGATGCGCCCGGCGTTGGTGCGGATCTGCGCCAGCTCCAGGCCGCCGAGGTCCTGCCGCGAGATATCGCCGATGAACAGCGTCCGGTTCAGCGCGGGCTGCGATTCGAAGCGCCCGCAGACCTGGCGCAACGCCTGGTTCCAGGCTTCGAAGCTGTTGTGTGCGGAAAACAGGGTATGCACCGGGCACCTCCTGACGGCAACGGCCATCGTTATTGTTGTATGGCGCGGCAATTACCGAGCCACGCAGCGCTGCCGATATGATTAACATGTTATCGATATACCCACAAGCTAGCGCAAATGGACCGGCGGATACGCATCCGGGAGAGCCGGCAAGGGCCGTTCAGGCGGGAGAAAGCAGGCGCTGCAATTGGGCGAAGGCGCCCAGCAGGGCCAGGCGCTGCTCGGCGACCAGAGGGATGTAGCGGCGATAGGCGGGGAAGCGGTTGACCACCTCGCACGCCCCCAGGTGTTCCAGGCTCACGGTCCAGCCCCTGTCGTCGCGGCAGAGGCGCAAGCTCCGGAAGTCCAGCGGCATGAGCTGCTCCAGCAAGGCCCGGTCGCCCCCCTGCAAGGCCTCCCGCAACGGCTCGAGCCCGCTCCCGCTGCGCACCTTGCAAAGGATACCGCGACGCCGCAAGCAACCGGCGTGACGCAGCTCCAGGCTGGCCGGCGGCCCCCCGGGCGCCGCCACGAACAGGCTGAACTCGGTGCTGACGATATGCATGAACAGGTGCGCCTGGACCCGCTCGCGAACCTCGAGGCTCAGCTCTTTCGTACGCAGCAACAGCCTGCCGTCCTGCGCCTCGCCGTCGCACGCAGCCAGGTTGCGCCGCACCAGGGCCAGGGTGGCTCCGGGGCGATAGGCGGCTGGCCGCCAGTCGCGCCAGTGGCGCTCATACCAGCGCGCCCAGGCGGACATGCGCCTTCTCCCGCTGCTGCTGGTCCTCTTCGGCGAATTCCTTCTCCAGCACCTCTTCCACCGCCAGCGGACGGAACGGATTCACCCGCTGTACGCACAGGGTCCAGAACAGGGCGTAGGCGGCCGCCAGGCCGAGCATCAGGGCGAACGGCAGGTAGATGTCGGCGGGGTTCATACCCGGCGGCGTGATGTAGAACATCCCCAGCAGGATTCCGGCGCTGGAGAACAGCTGCGGCAACGGGAACAGCGGCGAGCGGTAGGCGCGCGGCAGGTCCGGGCGACGGATGCGCAGCAGCACCACGGAGAGGGTCACCAGCAGGTAGGCGGTGCCCCAGGCGCAGACCGCCGCCAGGACCAGGTGGATGATCCCTTCGCTGTCGCCGCCCAGCCACCAGGCGTGCAGGCAGGGAATCGCCGCTGCCACGGCGATGCACAGCAATGGTGTCTTGAAGCGCGGGTGCAGGTAGGTGAAGGCCTTCGGCAAGGCGCCATCCAGCGCCATCCCGTAGAGAATCCGCGGCAGGCCGGCCATCAGGGTGTTGATGGTGGCGGCCCCGGCGAACAGCAGGCCCACGCCCAGCCAGATGCGTCCGAACGGTCCCATCACCTGCTCGGCGAATCGCGGGATCGCCATCGGCGTCTCCAGCAGGTGCAGGCCGCCGCCGAGGTCGAGGTTTTCCACCTGCCGGCGCATCGCCGCGCCATAGAGGAACATGCAGCAGGCCACCCCGACCAACCCCAGGGCCATCGCCCGCGGCAGGGTCCGCGAAGCGTGGCGCACCTCCGGCGCCAGCGGCGTGACGAATTCGCAACCGACGAACATGAACATCGCCATGCCCACCAGCGACAGCAGGGTCGGCAGGTCGTCGCCGACCATCGAGGCCCCGAACCAGCCCTGCAACTCCACCGCGGGCAGGCGCAACAGGCCGGCCACGGCGAAGATCATCAGGGTGCTCCACATGCCGAAGGTGAGGATCACTTCGGCGCGACCGAAGGCGGTGATCCCCAGCGCATTCAGCAGGCCGAAGCAGAGCACCATGCCGACGCCCACCAGCCAGGCGCCGCCGCCCGGCTCGGTGAGGGTATTCAGCGACTCGAAGTTGACCAGCGCCATGGTGCCGCTGAGCATGGTCTCGGCGGTGCCGGCGAACACATGGACGATCAGGTAGGCCGACAGCGTGCCGGTGATCGCGAAGAAGCGCCCGAGGCCGCACGACAGGTAGTCGTAGACCGAGCCACGGGTCGGCAGCAGGCAGGCGGCCTCGGCGAAGGTGGTGGACTGCGCCAGCATCAGCAGCAGCGCCACCAGCATCGCCACGGCGAAGGTTCCGCCGCCCAGGCCGAAGCCGGTGGTGGCGGTGAGGATCACCGGGCTGGCCATGATCAACCCGACCGAACTGGCCAGGGCGGTGGGGAAACCAACCCGCCCGCGGAGCAGGTGCTGGGTGAGTCTGGAGTTGGACATCGACGTATCCTCGACGGCAGCGTTGCTGTTGTTGTTCTTGCGTCAGGCCCTGCCAGGGCGCGCCAGGCGCCCTGCGGGACGCGCCGGCGTCCCGTACGCTCCGCCGGCAGGCGAAGCGTGTCGAACAAAAGGCTGCCGCGGAGGGCAGCGAAAGAGCCGAACGAATCGGCTCACCCCGATTTCATCGATATCAGTAGGCGATGCACACCGACTTGTTCTCGGTGTACGCCTCGATCGCCGCATGGCCCATCTCGCGACCGATGCCGGACTGCTTGAAGCCGCCGAACGGCATCGACGGGTCGAGCAGGTTGTGGGCGTTCACCCATACCGTGCCGGCCTTGATCCTGGGCACCAGGTCCATGACCTGGCGCAGGTCGTTGGACCAGATGCTCGCACCGAGCCCGTAGATGCTGTCGTTGGCCAGACGCACCGCTTCGTCGAGATCGTCGAAGGGCGTCGCCACCAGCACCGGCCCGAAGATTTCCTCGCGCACCACCTGCATCCCCGGGGTGACGTCGGCAAGGATCGTCGGCTGCACGTAGAACCCCGTCTCGCCCTGGCGCGCCCCGCCGCAGACCACGCTGGCGCCCTCAGCCACCCCGCTTTCGATCATCCCCAGCACCCGCTCCTGCTGCCTGGCCGAGACCAGCGGGTTGATCTGCGTGGTCGGATCCAGGCCGGGGCCGATGCTCAGGTCGCCGGCGATGGCCGCCAGGCGCTCCAGCACCTGGTCGAAACGCTTGCGCTGCACATAGAGGCGCGAACCAGCGGTGCAGACCTGCCCCTGGTTGAAGAAGATCGCGCCGGCGGAACCGGCGGCAGCCATGTCCAGGCTGGTGTCATCGAGGATGATCACCGGGGATTTGCCGCCGAGTTCGAGGGAAAAACGCGTCATGTTCTCCACCGCCGCATGCCCGATCAGCTTGCCCACCGGGGTCGAGCCGGTGAACGCCAGCTTATCGATGCCCGGGTGCGCCGCCAGTGCCGCGCCGGCCTCGGCGCCCGTGCCGGTGACGATGTTCACCACCCCTGGTGGAATCCCCGCCTCCAGGCACAACTGGCCGAGGCGCAGGGCGGTCAGCGGGGTTTCGTCGGCCGGTTTGAGGACTACGGTGCAGCCGCAGGCCAGGGCCGGGACGATCTTCCAGATCGCCATCAGCAAGGGGAAATTCCACGGCACGATGGCTCCAACCACGCCCACCGGCTCCGGCACCGTGTAGGCTCGGTAGCGCGCGCCTGGGACCGCGGCGATCGACAGGTCGAGGCTGCGGCCCTCGATCTTGGTCGCCCAGCCGGCCATGTAGCGGATGAACTCGACCGAGGCGCCGACCTCCAGGGCCCGCGACAGGTTGATCGACTTGCCGTTGTTCAGGGTCTCCAGCTGCGCCAGTTGCTCGCCATGCGCCTCGATCCGTTCCGCCAGTCGCAGCAGCAGGCGCTCGCGATCGGCCGGGCGCTGGCCTGCCCAGCTGCCTTCGAACGCGCGCCGCGCGGCAGCGACTGCCCGGTCGACGTCTTCGGCGCCGGCGCGGGCCACGCGCGCCAGCTCGGCGCCGGTCGCCGGGTCGTACAGCGGCATGTCGGCGCCGGAACGCGCCGGCCCGGACTCACCGTCGATCAGCAGGCCATGGGGACTGCGCAAGAAAGCGCTGACGGACGGGTCGATGGCAATACTCATGTGTGCTCCTCGGCTTGGCGACGGCGCTGCGTCATGCATGCGCCTACTACCCGGGAATACTCTGGACCCGCCGCTCCCCCGCTCGCTTGCTCCAGCCTGCCGGGTTTCTTGCCGCTGCCTGCCAAGCCAGGCAGAGAGAGACAAGACGGCGCGCCGGGGCATGGACATTCTGCCCGGCAGGCAGGACAGTGGACGTCCCGCCGCCTCGTCCCACGGGAGTCCCGCGCCATGCCTTCGACCCTGTCGCCCGACCTCGGCCCGCGCTGCATGCAGGCCTTCACCCAGGTGGTGCCGGCCAGCCTGTGCGTGTTCTATCGCATCGACGAGGATTGCCGCGCACACGATTTCCAGCTCCTGCGGATGCCGGCCGGCATGCACCGCGACTACCTGCGCCACTACCGCGACTACGATCCGCTGCAGCCGCGCCACTGCCTGGCCAGCGCTTCGCCGGTGGTGCCGCTGCGCCAGGGCATCGCCCGCCAGCCCGCGGAGGACAGCGCGCTGTACCAGGGCTTCCTGCGACGCCACGGGATCTGCGACGTGGTCGAGGTGCTGGCGCATGCGCATCAGCGTCCGGTGGCGGCCCTGTCGTTGCTGCGCGACGCCCGCCTAGGGGCCTTCTCCGACCAGGAGCTGCGACAGTTGCGCGCCCTGCATGGCCTGATGGAGCTGGCGGCGCAGGCATGCGCCACGCCAACGGCCAGCGCCGAGCGCCTGCAAGGCCTGACACCGAGGGAACGGGAGATCGCCCTGCTGCTGCGCGACGGCGTCAGCAACAAATGCCTGGCGCAGTGCCTCGGACTCGGCCTGCCGACGGTGAAGACCCACCTGCTCAACCTGTTCCGCAAGACCGGCGCGCGCAGCCGCACCGAGCTGGTGAAGCGACTCTTCCTCTAGCCGCGCGCGGCCTGGGGGCTGCGCGCCTCCAGCCAGAAGAGGAACTGCCGCACCGCCAGCGGCTTGCCGCTCTCGTGCAGGCCGCGCAGGCGCTCGCGGTGGCGCCTGAAGGAAAAACCGGGAAATACCCAGGGCAGGTTCAACAGGTACCAGGCCAGGGCGCCGACATCGGCGAAGTGCAACACCTCCCAACCTTCGCCGCCTGCCACCGGCGGCAACTCCGCGGCCTCCAGCTGGGCCCGGGCGAAACCCAGGTTCCAGTGCGGCGCCTCCGGCGTCGGCGCCGGTTCGCCGAGCAACGCATAGAACTCGCGGTTGAAGTCGCCGGCCACCTGCTGGGTGAGGAAACAGCCGCCGGGCGCCAGCACCCGCCGGACCTCCGATGGCAGATAGGACTCGTGGCGGTTGCCGACCAGGTCGAAGGTGCCATCGGCGAACGGCAACGCCCCGCCGCCATCGCCCTCCCGGCCCTGGCGATGGTTGTCCGGCGCGCCCTCCACCTCGACCACGCGGATGCCCAGGGGCTCCAGGCGACCCCGGGCAATCTCCAGGTTGGGCGCCCAGCCCTCGGTAGCCACGGTGAGCGGCGGACGATACGGCAGCCGGCTCAACCATTCGCCGCCGCCGGTGCCCATGTCCAGCAGGCTGGCGGCGGCCCGGCAGCGCTCCAGCATGCGCCCCGGGAAATCCCATGGCGGCGGTTCCAGGCGGATGCGTCCGCCATAGTCGTATTCCCAGCCGCGCATCGGTGTGCGGCCGGCTTCCGCCAGCAGCGCGTCGAATTCGTCGCCCGTCGCCATTTCGCCGTTCTCCCAGAGACCGCCCGCTACCATCCCCGAGTCTCCTCGCCAAGGCAAGCCCATAGAGAATGTAAAGCTTGCTTGACAAAGAAGAGCACCCCGGCCAATGTAAAGCTCCCTTTACATGGACGGTTCAACCATGACCCACAAACGTTTCTTCCTCGAACTGCTTCTCGCGCTGGTCGGCTATGCCGCTGCCGTTCTGATCAGCGGCCAGTTGCTGGCAGGCACGGAACCGGGCGCCAGCCGGGTCTTCCTCGCCCTGCTGCCGGTGCCACCGATGGTCGCCCTGGCGCTGGTGGTGATCCGTTACCTGCGGCGCCTCGACGAAATGGCCCGGCGCATCCATCTCGAAGCCCTCGCCCTGGCCTTCGTCGGCACCGCCCTGCTCACCTTCGCCTACGGTTTCCTCGAAACCACCGGCTTTCCGAAACTCTCGATGTTCTTCGTCTGGCCCCTGATGGGCGCGTTCTGGGCCATCGGCTGCGTCCTGGGACTGAGGCGCTACGCATGAGGAACCGGGTTCGCGAGTTGCGCGCGGAGCGCGGCTGGTCACAGGCGGAGCTGGCCGGAAAGCTGGAGGTATCGCGGCAGACGGTGAACGCCATCGAAACCGGCCGCTACGACCCAAGCCTGCCCTTGGCCTTCAAGCTCGCCCGGGTGTTCGGACTGGCGATAGAAGCGATCTTCGACGACCGGGAAGGCCAGCTGGACTGAGTCCGGTCCCGCTGCCGAAAATGTCCGGGGCGCCCCCTGGCGACCCCGGCGGCGAGCCCCCCTTACCCTGTACCAAATGGCAGTTGCCGCATTTCCCCTCGGGGCTAGCCTTGGACCAGGCCTATCGCCAGCCTTCCCCCTGGTCCCCGCTCGATACGCTGAAAAACCACGGATAACGTCTTTTCAACCGGCAAGACAGGAGTCTCAGCCATGTCGAAAGATTCTGTTCTTGGCTTATTCAGGCAACACGCAGATACCCATCCCGAACGCCCCGCCCTCGTCGATCGCGAGCGCTCGTTCAGCTACCGCGAACTCGACCGACTCAGCGACCGGCTGGCCGCCCACCTGGCCAGGCGCGGCGTCGCCCGGGGCGAGCGGCTGCCCCTGCTGGCCGAACGCTCGGCCGAACTGGTCATCGCCATCCTGGCGGCCGCCAAGTGCGCAGCGGCCTACGTACCGGTGGACCGTCGGCAACCCGACAGGCGCAAGCAGGAAATCCTCCGCCAGTGCCAGGCCCCCGTGGCCCTCGCCACCCAGGCCGAGGACCTGCCGGGGCAACCGGTGGAGGTCATCGCACAGGTGCTCGCGACGAGCGCGGCGGGTGCCGCGCCGAGGCCGGCGCTCGACGGCAGCGAAGCGCTGTATGTGATCTTCACCTCGGGCACCACCGGCGAACCCAAGGGCGTGGTGATCGAGAGCCGCTCCCTGAGCAACCTCGTGGACTGGCACAACCGGCGCTTCGAGATGGACCAACGGAGCCGCACCACCCTGATGGCCGGCGTCGGCTTCGACGTTTGCCAATGGGAAATCTGGTCCACCCTGTGCGCAGGCGCCTGCCTCCACCTGGTGCCCGACGAGGTGCGCCCGGACCCGGCGGCGCTGCTGGCATTCTTCGCCGAGCAGCGGATCAGCCATGCCTTCGCGCCTACCGTGATGGTCCCTGCGCTGGTGGAGCAACCCGCTCCGCCGTCGCTGGCGCTGCGCTACCTGTTCTGCGCCGGGGAAAAACTGCCGCCGGTCGCAACCGGCGGGCTGCCCTATACCGTGGTGGATTACTACGGCCCGACCGAAGCCACGGTCTTCGCCACCTGCCGCATCGTCGACGCCGAAGCTCATCGGCGGCCCGCCTCGATCGGCACGCCCATCGACGGTTGCGAGGCATTCATTCTCGACGCCGACGACCGGCCTTGCCATGGCGACCGGCCCGGCGAGCTGAACCTGGCGGGCGTCTGCCTGGCGCGCGAATACCTGCGCGACCCGGACATGACCGCCAGGCGCTTCCACTACTCGCAGGCACTGCGGCGCCGGCTCTATCGCACCGGCGACAAGGCCCGCTGGCTGGCCGACGGCAGCCTGCAGTTCCTCGGTCGGCTGGACGACCAGGTGAAGATCCGCGGCCACCGCGTCGAACTCGGCGACGTCGAAGCCGCGCTGCTGCGCCAGCCGGCGATCCATGGCGCGGTGGTGCTGGCGCATGCCGACCCACGCTGCGGTAGCCAGCAATTGAGCGCCTTCGTGGTCCCCCGCCAGCGGGGCGGCGATGCCAGGGCCGTGCTCGCCGCCATCAAGACCGCCCTGCGCCAGGAACTGCCCGACTACATGCTGCCCAGCCGCTATCTGTCGCTGGACAGCCTGCCGACCACGGTCAACGGCAAGATCGACCGCCAGGCCCTGCGTCGACGCCTGGAGGAACAATGCCAGGAACGACTCGACGAGCAACGCTTCGGCACCCCCGGCGAACTGCAAGTGGCCCTGGCCTGGCAGGAAGTGCTGGGGCATACCGACTTCGGCCTGGACGACAGCTTCTTCGAGGTCGGCGGCCATTCCCTGCTGGCCGCCGCCCTGGTGCGCGAACTGAGCCGACGCTTCGGCAACCGTGCCTACATCCACGACATCTACCGCACCCCGAGCGTACGCCAACTGGCGGCCAGCCTGGCGCGGCGCGCCGGCGAAGCGCCGCCGGCGCTGGACAGCGAACCGGCCCAGGAGCTGCAACGGGACGTGCGCCTGCCCGCCGACGTGGATTTCAGCCGGCCCATGGACACCGCCCAATTGCTCGCGCCACGGCACATCCTGCTCACCGGCGCCAGCGGGCTGATGGGCGCCCACCTGCTCGCCGAGCTGCTGGCCAGCCGCGAGGCCGACCTGCATTGTCCGGTCCGTGCGCAAAACGACGCCCACGCCCTCGAACGCCTGCGCCAGGCCGCCCGGCAGCACCGCATCGAACTCGCCGAGTCGGACTGGCGACGGGTCAGGGCCTACGCCGCCGACCTCGCAGAACCAGGTTTCGGACTACCGGCGGAAACCTACCGCGAGCTGGCCGGCAGCGTCGACCAGGTCTTCCATTCCGCCAGCGCGGTGAACTTCATCCAGCCATACAGCTACATGAAGCGCGACAACGTCGAGGGGCTCGGCCAGGTCCTGCGCTTCTGCGCCAGCGGCCGCTGCAAGCCGCTGATGCTGCTGTCGAGCATCTCGGTGTACAGCTGGGGCCACCTGCATACCGGCAAGCGCCTGATGCGCGAGGACGACGACATCGACCAGAACCTGCCGGCGGTGGTCACCGACATGGGCTACGTGCGCAGCAAATGGGTGATGGAAAAGATCGCCGACCTCGCCGCCGAACGCGGCCTGCCGCTGATGACCTTCCGCCTCGGCTACGCCACCTGCCACAGCCGTACCGGCGCCCATGCCGACTACCAGTGGTGGAGCCGGCTGGCGCGGACCTGCCTGGAGTACCGGGCCGTGCCGCTCCTGCGCGAGCTGCGCGAGGGCCTGACCACGGTGGACTACATGGTAGAGGCGATCAGCGTCATCGCCCGCCAGCCTTCGGCGCTGGGCAAGAAATTCAACCTGGTGCCGAGCATTCCGCGCTGCCTGACCCTGGACGAGTTCTTCGACCGTCTCGGGCGACGCGCCGGGCGTCCCCTCCGGCAGATGCCGTTCGACGACTGGGTAAGTCTCTGGGAAGACAATCGCGACGCCCCGCTCTATCCCCTGCTGAGTATGTTCCGCGACAACATGTACGCCGGCCGCAGCACCGTCGAGTTGTACCAGGATACCTATCTCTGGGACTGCACCAACGTCGAGGAACACCTGCGCGGGAGCGCCGTGCGCGAGCCGGAGTTCGACGACCGCCTGCTCGACCTGTACCTCGCCGGCCTGGGCGGCAGCGCCATGCGGTAAGGTCGAGGCCGCCGCGGCCGGTCGCCGCGGCGGTTACCGCAGCGGGACGCGCTTGGGTATCCTGTCCGCTTTATCGCCCGGAGAACCTCATGCACAACGTTCTGATCGTCGGCGCCTCGCGCGGCATCGGCCTGGGACTGGCGGATGCCTTCCTGCAACGCGGCGCACAGGTATTCGCCGTCGCCCGGCGACCGCAAGGCTCTCCCGGGCTGCAGGCACTGGCGGAGCGAGCCGGGGAGCGCTTGCAAGCGGTGACCGGCGACCTCAACCAACGCGACTGCGCCGAACGCATCGGCGAGGCGCTGGGCGAGCGGCGGATCGATCGCCTGATCGTCAACGCCGGCATCTACGGCCCGCAGCAACAGGATGTGGCGGAAATCGACGCCGAGCAGACCGCCCAGCTGTTCCTGACCAACGCCATCGCGCCGCTGCGCCTGGCCAGGGCACTGTCCGGGCGGGTTAGCCGGGGTGGCGTGGTGGCGTTCATGAGTTCGCAGATGGCCAGCCTGGCGCTGGGCCTGTCGGCCACAATGCCGCTCTACGGCGCCAGCAAGGCGGCGCTGAACAGCCTGGTACGCAGCTGGGAGGGCGAGTTCGAGGAGTTGCCGTTCAGCCTGTTGCTCCTGCATCCCGGCTGGGTGCGTACCGAAATGGGCGGCGACAGCGCGCCGCTGAGCGTCGAGGAAAGCGCCGCCGGACTGGTCGCGGCGGTGGAGGATGCCGCGGGCGTGAATGCCTGTCGCTTCGTCGATTATCGGAACCAGCCGCTGCCCTGGTGAAGCGGGCCGATCCGTCAGGGCATCCGGCAATAGCCCTCGGCCGCATACCTGATGAGGTCGGCATCGCGCTTGATGCCGAGCTTCTTCATGGCACTGACCTTCTGCGTACTGATGGTCTGCACGCTGCGATGCGAGCGCTCGGCGATTTCGGTGATGGTCAGTCCGGAGCCGAACAGACGGACGATTTCCGCCTCCCGGGGCGTCAGCCGTTCGTTGTGCGAGGAAAGCACCTGGTTGACGAAGATGTCCCTGATCGACGGCGAGAAATACTGGTTTCGCGAATAGGCCGCGCTCACCGCCGCCAGCAGGTGACTGGTCGAGTCGGACTTGCTGAGGATGCAATTGATACCCTGCTTGAGAATGGCCCGGATAAGACCCGGATTGTTCAGCATGGTAAAGACGACCAATTGCAGATGCGGATAACGTCGTCGCAGCAATGACAACAATGCCAGTCCATCGCCATATTTCCCGCCCGGCATCGTATAGTCGACGATAACGACATCGCAGTCGCCTTCGTCGAGCCGGCCGATCAACTCGGTAGAATTGGAAACTTGACCGAGCATCTCCAAAGAACCGCACTGACTCAGTTCGTAGGAAATACCCAGCGAAATGGCGGGATGATCATCCGCAACCATTACGCGAATGCGATGTAGGGACATCCTTGCGTCTCCTTAAGCGGTACACGGCAGGCGAAAGCGTTACCAGGAAACCTGTGGTCTCGGTCATGCCTGCCGCAGGCAGGCGGCCGCCGCTCGGCCGGCAAGGAGGAAAGCGCGGTCCGGAATCCGCCGACGCCACTGCCCCGGTTCAAAGTGAACATGTGTATTTTCTAGTGAAACCGACGATATTTAATATAGTAAAACTACTATTTTTTCGCCTCGCAAACTAACAACAAAGACACTTGAAACAGCCCCCGAAAAACGTATACGTAGACACTTATGAAAAACGATGAAATACGAAACGGACAAGCCAGAGCAGCAAAAAATTTGAAAAAAGAGTTCCGTGACAAGCTGAAACTATCGCCTGGAAAATAGCGTTCTTTTATTTGCGCGAAATCCTACCGAGGAAACTTGCATATCCCTCAGAAAGCCTTCGCCCATACGCAATATCGGTATTCCGCGTGCGGGAATGGCATGTGCGCACGAGACCCAGGACGAGCAGCGGAGCGATATGCAGAGCGCCTTCGGCGATCTGCAACCACTGGAGGTGAGGGGCCGAGCCTTCGCAAGGGCTGGCGCGAAAGCGGCCGACGGCGCTTCCCGAGGCGGGGCGGGAAACGCCGGGGAAAGAACGGCGGCGCCGCTCAGGGGAAGGTAAACGTGAACTCGGCGGCGCCGTCGGCGACCCCGGCCTTCAATTCGCCCTCCGCGCCGATACGGATGTAGGCGGCACTCAGCGGGAGGTCGGCGCTGTCGCCGACACGCCGCATCGGGTAGGGCGTGCCGTCGAAACGTATCCGCTGCTGGTCCAGGCCGTTCTTCACGACGATGCCGAACCCCGCCGCGCCGCCGCTCTTCAAGCTGAGGATCGTCGGGTCCGCTTGCTGCGCCGAGACATACTTGTCGCGGAAAGCGATTTCCGGCTTGGCCAGCGCCGCACACTCGCTGAGAGAAATATCGAAGGAACGCTCCGTGGAGGTGTCGTTGACCCGCGGGAAGTTCTTCAACGCGACGCTACCCAGTTTGACGTTGATTTCCCGTCCCACCTCGACCTTGCATTTCTTCGGGATCGGCGGCGGCGGGGGACCGCCGCCGATCCCGATGGAGGCCGGGCCGATCAGCGAATAGGGCTTTCGGCAAACCCCGGTGGGGTAGTTGTCCGCAGGCACCGCCAGGACGCTGCCGATGGACGCTTCGCCCTTCAGCCTGTCCACCGCCCAGAGATTCAGGGTGGCGCTGCCGGATACGCTGGTTACCTTCAGGTCGCCGGCAGGCAACTCGCCGGGGTCGACCGTCAGGACCAGTTCCTGTAGGTAGTCGCTGGTCGTGCTTCCGGAAAAGCTCGTGACTCGCTTGTCCAGCGCATGGGGCTGGTTGTCGACCGGAATCACCCGCTTGACGCCGTCCTGGGCATCCACCGAGATCCGATAGCCGATGCCTTTGACGTCGGACGCCACCGTGCCGTAGGGCCCCGGATAGCCCACCCCGGACCAGTTCCCCCCGAGGACCAGCTCATGCGCCTCCTGGGAAGCCTGGGGCTTGTAGCTCAGGAACAGGCTCACCGGCCTGGCGAACAGCACCGTGCCTTTCGCCGTGCCGCTGGTCAGCTCGTTCACCACACGCCAGGGCATGCCCTGGCCATTGCCGAACGAGCAGTTCAGGGCGATGTCGTTCAGGGCCCAGGCCTGGCCGCCGGTCAGGCAGCAGAGACCGAGAACGAGCGCCTGCCGAGCCTGCGCGCCAGGCCGGCGGCGCAGGGAAACGCGGCCAGGAAATAACCTCATGCTCATGGAACTCTCCAAGATTGCGCCTGCGGAAGAGGGCCGCACTCCAGGCGAAAGCGGCCCCTGCCGGCCTTACCAGATGTTGCCGTAGTCGATACCGGCAGGCGGCAGGAGCGCCGCCTCGCCGATCACGTAGTTGCCGCCCAGGACCCCACGGTTCTCGCCGACCTGCGCACCGTAGATCTGGCCGTAATGGGACTGAGGCTTGAAGTCGATCTTGCCGCTGACGCCGGAGTACTCGATCGATCCCAGGTTGACACCGGCCAGCCCGCCCATGGAGACGTAGTAGTCGCCACTGACGGTTCCTTCCGACATGGACGAAACGATGCGTCCCTGGATCTGGTTCTCGCCGACCAGGCCGCCGATGCGGCTGCGCCCGCCGCCGCTGACGGTACTGCTGCTGCGCGCCGACAGGATCGAACCGGCGTTGCTGCCGACCAGGCCGCCAACCGACGCACTCGCAGCGACGCTGACCCTGCCGCTGGCATCCACGTTGAACAGTTCGCCGCCGTTGTGGCCGACGAGCCCGCCCACCAGGCTGTTGAAGCCGCCGCTCACGTCGCCGCGCGAGATCGCATGGGCGACGGAACCGCCGAGGTTGTGTCCAATCAGCCCGCCGACGCGACTGTTGCTGCCGCCGCTGACCTTGCCCGTCGCCTCGGCGGTCTCGATGGCACCCTGGCTGTTGTTGCCGACCAGCCCGCCCAGATCCGCGCCCCCCTGGTCCATGACGCTGCCGCCGGCTTTCAGGTTTCCGAGCATGCCGTTGCCTTCTGCCTTGCCGATCAACCCTCCGGTCGCCAGGCCGCCCTTGCTGTACACCGACCCGCTCGCCTGCGAGCGGAATATCTCGCCGCCGGAACTCAGGCCGACCAGCCCGCCGGTATACCCCGCGCCGCCGGCCTCCACCTGGCCGCTGGCGCTACTATCGGAGACGTGGCCGAACATGTTGTAGCCGACCAGGCCGCCGACGTTCAGGCCGGGCCGGTAGGTCTCGACCTTCCCCTGGCTGCCGGACGCCCTGATCGTGGCCTTCGCATTCAGTCCGACCAGGCCGCCGACGCCGCCCAGGCTGTTGCGCTCGGTGGACTGTGCAGCCACATGGACGTTGCTGTGGGCGTTCTCGATGACCGCCTCCGGCCCCCAGGCGGTGGTGAAGTTCTCCCCCACCAGACCGCCGACCGCCGTGCTCGCCGCATAAGCGGTGACGCCGCCGCTGACGGATGCGTTCGTGATCTGCCCGTTGATATTGCGCCCGACCAGGCCGCCCAGTGCGTTGGAGCGCAGTCGGCTGCCGACGACCGAGACCCCGCTGGCGCTGACGTTGGCGATACGCCCGCTGTTGATCCCGACCAGGGCGCCGAGCGAAGACGGACCGGAGCCGTAGGTGTTATCGGATACCCGCAGGTTGTTCAGTTTCAGGTTGCTCAGGGTGCCCGAGGAGCGGGCGAACAGCCCGACATTCGGCCCGGTGTTGCTGATCGAGAGATTGCCGATGCTGTTGCCGAGACCGTCCAGGGTGCCGCTGAAGACGCCGGCGGGCCCGCCGATGGACTGCAGTGCCGTGCAGTAATAGCTGCCGCCCAGGATATTGCCGCCGAGCACGTACAGGCCGTCCAGGTTCTTGTTGATCGCCTGCAACTGCGCCAGGTTCTGCACCACCGTGTAGTAATAGCCGCCGGAGACGTAGGTCGCGTTGGCCCCGGCCAGGGAGACCGACGCCGTGCCGTTCACCCGGTGGCCTTCGCCGGCATCCATGGCCAGCGCGCTGCCAGCCCCGCCGAGAACGATCTTGTCATTGATATCGATAGCGCCTTCGGCCTTCAGCTCCAGCCCAGCCTTGGCGCCACTGGCATTCAGCCTGCCATTCAGCGTCAGGTCGGCCGCGGAGCCCAGCCCCAGCCGGTTGCCCGATGCCCAGCTCACCGAGCCGTCGAGGTCCAGGTCGCCCTTGGTCGAAACCAGTTCGATATTGGTGCTCGCCAGGTTCCGCGACAGGGTGTCGGCATGAACGGTGACGCCATCCGACACCGCCGATGGGCGCACGTCGATCTTGTCGGCAGCAATCTTCCAGGTGCCGTTGAGGCCATTGCTGGCGAGCGTGTTCACCTGGGTGCCCAGGGCCACCTCCACCGCCTGCCCCCGGACCTCGACCGTCCCGCCGTGCCCCGGTCCGTTCAACGCATTGGCGGACAAGGCGCCTCCCACCATGACCTTGCCGTCCGGGCCGCCATCGAGCACGATCCGCCCGTTCTTGCCGCGCAGCGAGCGGGCCTCGATGGCACCCTGGGTGTTCACCACCGTGTTGAGCAGCGCATTGGCGGTCCTGGCCGCCATCAGGACTCGCCCCCCGTCGGCCTTGAGCAGGCCGCCGTTGCTTGCCAGCGCATTGGCGACCCCGGCGTCGACGCGGATGTCGAGCAGCTTGTTGCCGTCGAAATTCAGCGTCAGGTCGCTGCCCGCGCCGAGCCCGACACCGCCCATCTGCGCCAGGACCGTCCCGCGGTTGTCGACCTGCGCGCCGAGCAGGGCGATGCTGCCGCCTTCCGCCGCGGTGATGGCGCCTCCCTGGTTGAGGACACCGTTGGTAGAGGGACCCGTGAAACGGTATCTGGAGGAGTTGCCGTTGAACTCGGCATCCGTGATGTCCAGCGTGGAAGCCACCAGGCCGCCGACATTGACCTGGGCGCCGCGACCGAAGAGCACGCCGTTGGGGTTGACCAGGAAGACCTGGCCGTTGGCATCGATCCGGCCCTGGATATCGCTGGCCTTGGTGCCGATCACCCGATTCAGGGCAATCGAGCTACTGCTCGGCTGGTTGAAGATCACCCGCTCGCCGGCGGCAACGCTGAAGGAGTCCCAGTTGGCGATCAGCTTGTCGACCTTCTGGTTGACCGACAGGCTGTTGCCGCCCGACAGGTGTATCTCCCCGTTCGCGCTCCCGCCGACCACCGTTCCCCCGCTTGGCAGCGCATAGGCCGGAGCCAGGGCCGTGGCGCCCAGCAGGGCCAGGACGGAGGCGATCGCCGCCTTGGCGCCGGCGGGCTTGCCGCGCCTGCGACTGCCTTCGCTGACGACGTTCCAGCAGCCCTGGGATACGTTCCAGACCAGTGCATAGCATTTGTTCATGTGCTTCCTTCCTCCAGTGAAACCCCGCGACCTATTCGCAGGGCCGTGCTACGGCAGGAGCCCAACTCCCCGGGCCCTGCCGAACTCCTACGGGTATCTCTCTGCCGGCGCGTCGCCGCGCTCGATCTGGCCGTCATCCCCCACCGCATCGAAATGGACCCGCACCGCCTCGCCGGGCACGGCCGGCAGACTCAACGGGGTAACGGCGAAAGGCGGCAAGGTGACGCTGCCGAGGGACATGGCGAGGTCGCCCTCGCCCAGCTCCAGGCGCACCAGGGAAACGTGATAGGGACTGCGGTTGTCCGCCTCCAGCAGCGCCCGCTGCCCCGGCCGTACCGCCGGACGCAGGCGCCAGACGACCTGGCGCGCGGCGGATCGCGGATCGCCGGCCAGACCCTGCGGACGGAACAGGAGCTTCATCCGCAGGCGGTAGCTCACCAGCAGCAGGTTGCCGCTGCCGTCCTCCCGCCCCGGCACCTCCAGCAGGTTGACCCAGAACAGCGATTCCCGGTCGTCCGGCAGCGGCTCGCCGGTATGGCGAAGCTGGAGCGCCTGGGTCTCCTGCGGGTCCATGCGCAACAGCGGCGGCGACAGGATGAACGGCACCGTGACAGCGCTCGGGTCCGCCGTCTCGTCGCCGCGATCGAGCCAGGCCTGGACCAGGGCCGGGCGCGTCCCGACGTTACCGACGCGAATCGTCAGCGCGGAAACGCCCGCCGGATAGATGAAACGGGTCCCGATCACGGACAGCGAGGCGGAGGCATCGGCCACCAGCGCCACCAGCAGGACCCAGGCCGTGCCGCATCGTCCCAGGCCGACGCCGGTCACAGCGTGCGCTCCCGGTCGGCGGCCGACGCCGGGCGACATGCCAGTTGCAGGACGGGAGGCGTCGTCTCGCGCGGGCCCAGCGCATAGTCGACCAGGCACTGCTGCTGCGGCTCGTTGCCCCAGCGCACCCGAACCGAGCCGCGATCCTGCTCGACCCGCAGCACCAGGCGGCTGCCCTGGCCGACGGCGCCCACCGACTGCCCGCTGTGGGCATCGAGCACTTCCGCGGCGAACGGCAGGGGCTCGCCGCTGGGCATCCGGCTATCCACCAGCAAGGGCCTCGCTACCCGCGTCGGATAGTCGAGGCGCACCACCGCTCCGGCGGTGGGCGCCACGTTGCGCGAACTGGACCTCAGTTCGATCTCGTCGGCCATGCCGTTGGGGTCGAGGTCGACGCTGTTCAACTGGTAGGGCAGCAGGTTGGGAATCACCGCATAGCCGTGGCGGTCGATCCGGCTTCCCGAGTAGCCGGCAGCCGCGCCCCTGGCGTTTGGCGCGTGGACCAGGCCGATCGTCTCGCCCAGGGTTTGTGCCGCGGTGATCCCGCCGCTGTGCGCGACCAGGCCCCCCGCGGCCTTGACCGACAACTGCCGATAGCCCGGTCCCTGCGAGAGGCTGGAGCCGAGTTCGACCTGCGGCAGTCGATAGTCGAGGCTGGCGCTCTTCGAGGTCTGCCGGCTGTCGCGGTCATGGGAGGCCGACAGCGAGTAGGAGGCCTCGCCACGCTTGCCCAGCATGCCGGAAACCCCGCTGGTGAGCTGGGTTCCGCTGTTGCTGTCGCGGGTCAGGTAGCTGCTCAGGGTCGGCGACCCGCGTCCCGCGCCGCCCAGCGGAATGGACAGGTTCAGGCTGAACAGCGTGCTGGTCTCGCCGCGCTTGTCACCGCTGGAAAAGCCTTCGTAGTGGCTGCGCAGGCGTTGCGCGGAAATGGAGTAACTGACGTCGCGCCACTGGTTGCTGTAGCCGACGGAGAAGTTGACCGCCCGCCCGCCGCCGCTCCAGTAGCGCTGCGAGGAGCCGTTCAGGTACAGGTTGCCGCCGTTGCCCAGTTGCTGGCTGATGTTGGCGTCGAGACGGTTGCGCAAGCGCGAGAACGACTCCAGCGGCTCGCCTCGCTCTACCCGGTCCTGCATGAAGGCCGCGTCGCGCAGGCCGAGATAGCCACCGGTGGAGTAACGATAGGCGAGCAGCGAAAAGTTGGTGCCGGTGTTCGGTAGGTTCTTGCTGTAGGCGAGACGGTAGCTGGAGCCGCTAAGGCGGTCGTCGCCGGGAACCTCGGTACGCGCCAGCGTCACGTCACCGGAGAATCCGCCCACCGGCGTGTTCAGCGCCGCGCCCATCAACCCGGACATGTAGCTGCCGGTGAAGGCCCCGCCCGCGTATGCGGTGACGTCGTTGCCCAGGCCGCGCTGGTAGACGCCCTGCAGCATGTTCGGCCGACGCTCCAGGCTGGGATCGTTGAGCCGCCCGGCCGTCAGGCTGTAGCGCGTGGTCCCGGGGCGCAGCAGTTGTACGGTGGTGGCGAACGGCACGATGAAACTGCGGACTTCCCCGCTGGCTTCGGTCACCCGCACTTCCAGGTCCCCGCCATAGCTGGCGGTCTGCAGTTCGTCGAGAGCGAACGCCCCGGGTGCCACCGTGGTTTCGTAGATGAGGTAGCCGCGCTGGTAGACCGATACCCGCGCATTGGTACTGGCGGTCCCACGGACCACCGGAGCGTAGTAGCGCAGCGAATCCGGCAGCATCCGGTCATCGCTGGAAAGCTGCACGCCACGGAAGGACACCGCATCGAAGAACTCGCTGCTGGTGGAGTTTTCTCCCAGCAACAACTGCGCACGCCAGGCCGGCAGGTCGGTCTGCACATAGGTGGCGCTGCGCTGGTAGTGGCTGCCCATGCGGCGCGACCAGGTGGCCGTGCCGTTGTGGCGCAGGCGCGCCCGCCCGAAATTGAAGCCGGCGTTCATCCCGGCATAGCCGCTGGTGGCGCTCCTGCCGTGGTTTTCCCTGACGTGGAGATTGCTGTTGTAGTTGAGCAAGGCGGCGGAAATGCCGCTGTCCCAGCTCGCCGGATCGACATAGGTCTTCGACGAATCCAGGCTCAGGTAATAGCTGGGCACCGAGACATAGACCGACTGCTCGGCGATATCGAGCTTGACCCGGGCCCCCGGCACATAGCGCTCGAGCGGGTCGCAGTGCAAACCTTCGGGCAGAGGATCGCGAGCCGAGGAACGATCCTGGCCACGCGCGCTCTTCTCCAGGTCGATGCCCGCCCGCTCCAGCAGGCCCCGGTCGTAGCAGAAGACCGCGCTTTCCCGCCCCGGCTGGCGGCGCAGCTCGACTTCCTCGACACCGCGCCATCGGCTGTTGAGCAGCAGGTCGAGGCGATAGCGGCCTGGCTCGATGACGTCGCCGCGCTCGAAACGCGACGTATCGATCGAGCGTCCGCCCGGCCCCAGGGCCAGCATCTGCGCGTCGAAGACGATCCGCCGCGACGGTGCGTCCAACCCGCCGGCCGGTGACGCAACGGCCACCGCGGGCGCCTGCGGCTGTTTCGCCGGTGCTCCCGCCCTGGCCTCCTTCGCTTTCGCCCCGGCTACGCCGGCGGCGCCGACGGAGGACCAGGACTGGCAGGAGGACAGCGAAGGAAACAGTGCCAGCAGACAGGCGAATCGCAGGGAACGAACGGCGATCCCTCCCTGTATCGCCATTCGCAACAGGGCGACCTGCCCACCGTAAGCGGGAGCGGACAAGCACCTATGAAGAGAAACTTTGGGCATATGTAATCCCTGCAGCGATTTTAAAATCGCCACTCATATGTCGGGCCGTAAGTAAAAAGCGGGGAAACGGAGGGGTTATTTGCCGAGTGCCCTATCGAGGGTATTGCGGCCACCGTAATCGTTGATGACTTCGTATCTGACGGAAGCGGCTTCCATGTTCTTCGGATTTCCCTGCCAGTCGAACTCCTTCGTCGAGAATGGCGCGACCATTCCCTTTCCCACGGACATGACACGGCCATCGACAATCAATTCGACGCTGGCGAACGAAACGTAGTAAGGCGTCGGATTATTTACCTGTACTACGGTCTTTTTTCCTGCTCCCCCTGACTCCAGAAACTTCCATTGAAGTTTCCCGGCAGCCGAATCGACACTCTTCAACTGGCTGGGTCGAAAGAAGAGTTTGAAGCGCGAACGAAAGGAAAACTGCAATGCATTGTTTTCGTCTTCGTCCCTGGGCGGAACTTCCAGGATATTCAGCCAGAACAGCGATTCGCGATCCGTCGGCAACGGGGCCTTCAGGTAGGCGATGCGCAATACGGCGCCGCCATTGGGGTCCACTCGCGTCACGGCCGGCGTGACGCTGAAGGGGACCTGCAGTTCCTCGGGGGGAACGTCCTGCCGGCCATCGTCGATCCAGGCTTGCGCCAGCACGGGAGTGCCGGAGGTATTGCTGACCCGCAAGGTGACCTCGCGCTCGCTGGCCGGAAAGACGACGCGAGTGCCCTGTGCGATCAGCCCGGCATGAGCCGTTCCGGCGCACAGGGCGATGGCCACGGCGCTTGCCGCCACGAAAGAATGAAAACGATGCATTAGCGGCGCCATGGCCTCACCTCTTCGTCCGTCGACCGCCGCTTACTCGTACGCCAGGAGGTAGCGGATATGGGACAGGCCGGTACCCGCGGTCACGGTCTTCTCGGTGGACACATAGGAGGCCTTGTACTTCAGGGTCGCCGTGTTCTTCAGGACGGTTGCCTTCTGCGGGGCGGCCTCGACCGAGCCCAGCGGGATCTTCGTGGTGTTGGCCGCCGAATTGTTGAAGATCTGGATCTGCACGCCCTTGGCTTCCGACGGACCCATCAGCATCAGGTTGCCGCTGATGCGGTCGACGTTGGTGACCGGGTCGAAGGCGATGGAAACCTTCTTGTCATTGGTGCAGCCGGCACCGGAGAGGACCAGGTCGAACTCCTGGAAAGTGGAGTTGGTTCCGACGGCGGTGAAATGGGTCGGGGCCACGATGCCCAGGTCGACGTTGGTGACGTTGCCCGCACCCGGCGCCTGGCCGTTGATATCGCACGCGACGTCGGTGATGTTGCCCGAGAAGTTGACGACCCCATCGACCGCATGGGCCACGGGGGACATCAGCGCGAGAAGGGTGCCCGACGCAACGAGGGGCGCAAGAATTGCACGTTTGAACTTGTTCATCTTGTTTCCTTTGGAGTTGTGGAACTTCCTGGCTGCCTTGGAGAGCCGATGCAGTACGGACCGGCAAGGTAGCCAAGCCTTTGCGCGCAACCGGGACGGCCGCCTAGAGTGCCTCCGGCCATTACGCGACAGCCGAAGATTGCACCCTGATAAACGCAGACCCAAATACTAGAAACAAAGACCGAATTAAAAAATAATAATCATACGAAAATATATGTAGTCCATTTCCGAGAACAGTTAGCAACACAAGAACACATTCAGAAAACACCTATAAAAGAACAGGAACCCATTAATTAAAAAATCAAAAAGAAGGAACGACAACTAACCGAAGACTTCATCTTCGATAACTTGCCCTTCGCCGCTCCGTGCTATCCCCCTGGCATATCGACCTATCAACCATCCGGTCGATATCGGGATACTCGAAGACAGGCCAGCATGGGTTTCCCACGACGAGGAGAACCCTATGTCCGCCCACTCGCATTCCGGATGGATCACCGTCGGCGCCCTGGCCGACGGCTTCGCCCCGGACAACCACGTCCTTCCCGCCTGCGGCGATCTCGCCGGGCTCGAACGGGTCCTGCACTTCGCCAACGGCTGGGTCATCGAACATGCCTTCGACTCGCAGCGCCTGCGCTGGCGCCTGGCCGACGGCAGTGCCAGCGGTGAATCGGACTACCGCGCCAGTTCGCTGCGGGAAAACCTCTACCTGGTGGATTTCCTCAAGCAGGAAAACGGCCGGCCGGTCTCGGTCAGCCTGGTGCTGGACTTCGACAACCAGGCGTTCACCGCGGTGCTCGGCCATCTGCCCGACCGCGCGGCCTGCGAACAGGGCCTGTTCGCCCGGGCCCTGGCCGGCCGGGAACTGACCGGCGTCGAGGCCGAGTTCCTGCATGGCAGCCTCGACCGCCCGTGGCAGCCCGGCGCCTGCCCGCACGTCCCCAGCGACGAGTTGGTCGGCCTGCGCAACCGCTACGTCTACAGCGCCAGCGAGGCCTACGAACACGTCTACCTCAATCCCGCCTTCTACACCTGGCAATGCCTGCGCGGCGCCGAGCGAGGGCTGGCCGATACCGACCGCTGCCACTGCTACCGACTGGCCGAACGCCTGTACCTGTTCGTCTGGCGCGAGAAGATCGTGCCGACCCTCGGCGTGCTGCTGATCGACCTGGAAGCCGGGCGCACCGACGGCAAGATCTTCGGCTACCAGGACGACGACTTCGCCACCCCGGTGAACTTCCCGGTCGGCGCCCTGGCCCAGGTGCTCAACCAGACCCGCCACGACCTGTGAGGACGCCCATGGACACCACCTTCGGCCTCGACCTGGCCCGAGTCGAAGCGCTGTTCAAGCGCGAGCTGCGACGCTTCGACGAACTGCATCCGCGCTCCGCCCAGGCCTACCGGGAAAACCGCCGCCACTGGCTGTACGGCGCACCGTTGCACTGGATGCAACAGTGGCCGGGCAACTGCCCGCTGCTGGTGAAAGAGGCCCAGGGCGCGCGCGTCACCGACATCGACGGCCAGCAGTACGTCGACTTCGCCCTCGGCGATAGCGGCGCCATGTTCGGCCACGCCCAACCGGCGGTGGCCGACGCCATCGCCCGCCAGGCGCGGCGCGGCTCGACCCTGATGCTGCCGACCGAGGACAGCCTGTGGGTCGGCGCCGAACTGGCGCGGCGCTTCGGCCTGCCCTACTGGCAGGTGACCACCTCGGCCACCGACGCCAACCGTTTCGTCCTGCGCCTGTGCCGGATGCTCAGCGGACGCGACAAGGTGGTGGTGTTCAACTGCAACTACCACGGCAGCGTCGACGAATCGCAGGTGGAATTCGACGCCGCCGGGCGCATGGTTCCGCGCGCGGGCGTTCACCCCAATGGCGTACGCCACGACGCCACCACCCGCCTGGTGGAATTCAACGACCTCGACGCGCTGGAGGCCGCCCTCGCCCATGGCGACGTCGCCGCGGTGCTCACCGAACCCTTCATGACCAACGTCGGCATGGTCCCGCCGGCCGAAGGCTTCCACGCCGGCCTGCGCGAACTGACCCGCCGCCACGACGTGGCGCTGATCATCGACGAGACCCACACCATCTCCTGCGGTCCCGCCGGCTATAGCGGCGCGCATGGCCTCGAGCCGGACTTCTTCGTCCTCGGCAAATGCATCGCCGGCGGCATTCCCAGCGCCGTCTGGGGATGCAGCCAGGCGCAGGCGGAGCGGATCTGGGCGGTACTGCCGCACTTCCGACCGGGGCAGGCGATCAACCATTTCGGCTTTGGCGGCACCCTGGCCGGCAACGCGCTGCAACTGGCGGCGATGCGCGCGACCTTCGCCGGAGTGATGACGGAGGACGCCTATCGGCACATGTTCCAGCTCGCCGCGCAGCTCGAGGCGGGCGTCCGCGCGACGCTCGAGGAACTGCGCCTGCCCTGGCACGTGACGCGCATCGGCGCGCGCGTCGAGTACCTGTTCATGACCCACGCCCCACGCAACGGCGGCGAGGCCCACCACGCACGCAACGGCCTGGTCGAGGCCTGCCTGCATCTCTACCTGCTCAACCGCGGCGTGCTCTTGACGCCATTCCACAACATGGCGCTGACCTGCCCGGCGACCCGCGCGGAGGACGTCGAACTGCACGACCGCCTGCTCCGCGATTGCCTGGGCGAACTGTTGGAGCGCCCATCGTGAGGCGCTTGGAGAACCGCGTCGCGCTGGTCACCGGCGCCGGCCAGGGCATCGGCCGGGCCACCGCCGAATGCTTCGCCGCCGAAGGCGCCAGGGTGCTGCTGGCGACCCGTACCGCCAGCCGCGGCCAGGCCGTCCTGGAGGCGATCCGCCTGGGCGGAGGCACGGCCGAGCTGCTGGCCGTCGACCTGAGCGAGCACGACGCCGCGAGACGAGCGGTGAGCGCGACCCTGAAGCGCTTCGGCCAGTTGGACATCCTCCTGCACAACGCCGCTGCCTTTCCCCAGTGCGCCCTCGCGGAACTGGACGAAGGCACCCTGGAACGGACCCTGGCGGTGAACCTGAAAAGCTGCTTCCGGCTGACCCAGGCCGCCCTTCCCGCCCTGCGCCGCAGCGTGGCCGGGCGCGTCCTGGTGACCTCCTCGGTGACCGGTCCGCGCACGGCGATCCCTGGGCTCTCGCACTATGCGGCGAGCAAGGCCGGGGTCAACGGTTTCATCCGCGCCGCCGCGCTGGAGCTGGCCGGCGACGGCATCACCGTCAACGGCGTCGAGCCCGGCCTGGTCGCGACCCCGGCGCTGGGCAACCTCGGCGACGCCGCCGCGCTGGCCGCGCACATCCCCCTCGGGCGCGTCGGCCAGCCGCTGGACATCGCCCACGCCATGCTCTTCCTCGCCTCCGACGAGGCGAGCTACATCACCGGGCAGACCCTGGTTGTGGATGGCGGCGCGTTGCTGCCGGAGAACGGCGGGCTGGCCTGAAGCCGCTGGCGTTCGCCCTCTCCCTCAAGAGAGAGCGCCTTCCGGCGTATCCGGCAAACCCTTCCGCCGGCTCCGGTAGGGCGAATAACCGCTCGCGGTTATCCGCCAGGCGAGGTCCGGCATCTCGCTGAACCTCCCGGCAGGCCTCGATGCAGCCGCCCCCACAACTGCCGCTCGCCCTACCCCACGGACAAGGGCCGGCCATTTGCCGGGCGATTATCGAAAGCCCCTGCAAAATGGATGAATAAGAATGACTCTCAGCAGGTTAGTATCGGAAATCCCCAACCGAGAGGATTCGCTTCATGTTCCGCTCCACCTCCCATGTCCGTACCGAATCGGCCGCACGCTACGTCAATCGCCTGTGCAAGCACTGGGGCCACAAGTTCGAAGTCGAACTCACTCCCGAGCGCGGCTTCATCGACTTCGGCGACTCCAACTGCGAGCTGCTCGCCCACCCCGACCATGTCCTGATGATTCTCAACAGCCCCGACGAGGACAGCCTCGCCCACATGCAGAACGTGGTCGCCGATCACCTGCAACGCATGGCCAACAGCGAAAGCCTGGAGATTGCCTGGCAGCCCGCCGAAAGCTGAACGCGCCGCCACCCGGCCGCCCTTCGCGGCCGGGCGCCGGGCGTCACGCGGGGCCATGGAAAGTGCAATTCATTCCTCGGAAAAGCCATTCAGCTCGCTCCGCCCCCGTCCCATCATCCCCTCCAGGCGCTCTCGCGCAGATAACAACAATGACTGGAGACGATGATGAAACCCGAAGATTTCCGTGCCTCTGCCACCCGTCCGTTCACCGGCGAGGAGTACCTCGCCAGCCTGCGCGACGACCGTGAGATCTACATCTACGGCGACCGCGTAAAGGACGTCACCAGCCACCCCGCCTTCCGCAACGCGGCCGCCTCCATGGCCCGGCTCTACGACGCCCTGCACGATCCGCAGAGCAAGGAAAAGCTCTGCTGGGAGACCGATACCGGCAACGGCGGCTATACCCACAAGTTCTTCCGCTACGCGCGCAGCGCCGACGAACTGCGCCAGCAGCGCGACGCCATCGCCGAGTGGTCGCGGCTGACCTACGGCTGGATGGGCCGCACCCCGGACTACAAGGCCGCCTTCGGCAGCGCCCTCGGCGCCAACCCGGGCTTCTACGGGCGTTTCGAGGACAACGCGAAAACCTGGTACAAGCGCATCCAGGAAGCCTGCCTGTACCTCAACCATGCCATCGTCAACCCGCCGATCGACCGCGACAAGCCGGTGGACCAGGTCAAGGACGTGTTCATCTCGGTGGACGAGGAAGTCGACGGCGGCATCGTCGTCAGCGGCGCCAAGGTGGTCGCCACGAATTCCGCGCTGACCCACTACAACTTCGTCGGCCAGGGTTCGGCGCAACTGCTCGGCGACAACACCGACTTCGCCCTGATGTTCATCGCGCCGATGAACACCCCCGGCATGAAGCTGATCTGCCGCCCCTCCTACGAACTGGTGGCAGGCATCGCCGGATCGCCGTTCGACTACCCGCTGTCCAGCCGTTTCGACGAGAACGACGCGATCCTGGTGATGGACAAGGTGTTCATCCCCTGGGAGAACGTACTGATCTACCGCGACTTCGAACGCTGCAAGCAGTGGTTCCCCCAGGGCGGCTTCGGCCGGCTGTTCCCGATGCAGGGCTGCACCCGCCTGGCGGTCAAGCTCGACTTCATCACCGGCGCCCTCTACAAGGCCCTGCAATGCACCGGCTCCCTGGAGTTCCGCGGCGTGCAGGCGCAGGTCGGCGAAGTGGTGGCCTGGCGCAACCTGTTCTGGTCGCTGACCGACGCCATGTACGGCAACGCCAGCGAATGGCACGGCGGCGCCTTCATGCCCAGCGCCGAGGCCCTGCAGGCCTACCGCGTGCTGGCGCCGCAGGCCTACCCGGAGATCAAGAAGACCATCGAGCAGGTGGTCGCCAGCGGCCTGATCTACCTGCCCTCCGGCGTTCGCGACCTGCACAATCCGCAGCTCGACAAGTACCTCTCCACCTATTGCCGCGGCTCCGGCGGCATGGGCCACCGGGAGCGGATCAAGATCCTCAAGCTGCTCTGGGACGCCATCGGCAGCGAGTTCGGCGGCCGCCACGAGCTGTACGAGATCAACTACGCCGGCAGCCAGGACGAGATCCGCATGCAGGCCCTGCGCCAGGCGATCGGCAGCGGGGCGATGAAGGGCATGCTCGGCATGGTCGAGCAGTGCATGGGCGACTACGACGAGAACGGCTGGACCGTGCCGCACCTGCACAACCCGGACGACATCAACGTGCTCGACCGCATCCGCCAATGACGCCCGCGTCGCGTCCGGAGGTTATTCCCATGTCCCAGCTCGAACCCAGGCAGCAAGCCTTCCGCAACGCCATGGCGCATCTTTCGGCGGCGGTCAACGTGATCACCAGCAACGGCCCGGCCGGACGCTGCGGGATCACCGCCACCGCGGTCTGCTCGGTCACCGACAGCCCGCCGACGCTGATGCTCTGCATCAACCGCAACAGCGAGATGAACGCGGTGTTCAAGGCCAACGGCCGGCTCTGCGTGAACGTTCTCAGCGGCGAGCACGAAGAGGTGGCCCGCCACTTCGCCGGCATGACCGAGGTCCCGATGGAACGCCGCTTCGCCCTCCACGACTGGCGCGAGGGCCTCGCCGGGTTGCCGGTGCTGCACGGCGCCCTGGCCAACCTGCAGGGACGCATCGCCGAGGTCCAGGAGATCGGCACCCACTCGGTGCTGTTGCTGGAACTGGAGGACATCCAGGTCCTCGAACAGGGCGACGGCCTGGTCTACTTCAGCCGCAGCTTCCATCGCCTGCAGCGAGCCTGCCGAGCCGCCTGACCCCTCTCTCCGGAGCCGCCCCACAGGCGGCGTCCGGCCCTCCTCAGCCCTGCACTAGGGCGAAAAGCTGGCTGCGAAAATGGATGTCCAGGCGGGCAAAGGCGCGGTTGCGGTAGGTTTTCACCGTGCTTTCCTTGAGCCCCAGCTCGGCGGCGATACCGGCATGGCTCAACCCGCGCAGCAGGTGCAGGCAGACCGCCAGCTCCTGGGGTGTCAGGTCCGTCGCCCGGTGCAACAGCGCCAGCCGCCACTCGTCGGTCGCGCTGCGTCCCCGGCGCAAGGCCAGGTGCCCCCTCAGCAGTTGCAGCAGGGCCGGCACCCACTGCTCGAAGGCGGCGATCTCGCGCTCGCTGAAATAGCCGTCCTCGCGGTGCCGGTAGAGATTGAACAGCAGCGGCCGGCCTTCCTCGTCCCAATGCAGGCTCGACAGCCGCTCGCTCAGGCCATTGTCCCGATAGATCGCCTCGCGGTAAGCATCGAACTCGATGTCCTCGGCCAGCAGGTGGCCCAGCAGCGGCACCGGGCCGCGGCGCTGGCGCTGCATGCGCAGGAACAGCGGGTCATGGCTGTGGTAGTACCGCGAATAGGCCTGCCAGCAGCGCCACACTAGTTGCGCGTCGCGATGGCGAGTGCCGGCCAGGAGCAGTTCGGGGCGCGGTGCACCGATGCGCAGCACGTTGAAATGACGGGCGGCAACCCAATGGCCAAGGGTTTCCAGCAGAGCGGCGGGGAAGCCTTCGCCACCCAAGGCGCAGGCCAGCTCGACGAAGGGGCGCAGGTCCGCCGACGGCGACCCCGGCGGGGCATTCCAGAAGCTGATCATGGTGGCGGGCACGCATCGTTGTTCTTGTTGTAATGGGTGAGGAAGGGCAGGTCCTGTCCAGGCCTCGACCGACACGTTAGCAACCGCGACGGACGCCGGTAAACCCGCTGTCCACCTCTGGGGGGACAGGCCGGCACTGGAGGAGCGCTAGCCTCGCTGCATGTCTGCCGAAGGAACCCCCGACAATGAGCGCATCGCCTTCCTCCCGCCTGCACCTGCAAGTCACCGATTTCCGCGCTGTTGCGCGCGACGTGGTGCTGGTCGAGCTGGCCGCCGTGGACGACACCGAGCTGCCGGCCTTCACCCCCGGCGCGCATCTGGAGCTTCACCTGGGCAACGGCCTGATCCGCCACTACTCCCTGCTCAACGACTGCCGCGAACGCCAGCGCTACCAACTGGCGATAGGCCTTGGCGACGACAGCCGTGGCGGCGCCCGCTTCATCCACCGCCAACTGCGCACGGGCGACCGCCTGCACGCGGCGGCACCGCGCAACCACTTCATGCTGCGCGAAGACGCCGCGCGCTACTGTTTCGTCGCTGGCGGCATCGGCATCACCCCGATTCTCTCGATGGTTCGCTGGTGCCAGGCGCAGGGCAAGGACTGGCGCCTACTGTATGCGGTCCGCGAACGCCAGCGCGCAGCCTTCCTCGCCGAACTGATGACGCTCGGTGGCGAACGGACGCGGCTGCATTGCAGCGACGAAGGCGACCCACTCGACAGTACCGCGCTGATCGCCGGCCTAGGTGCCGACGAAGAACTTTATTGCTGCGGACCCGACGGGTTGATGCAGGCCATCCGCGACGCCGGGAGCGGCTGCGCGGAACGCCTGCACTTCGAACGCTTCGACGCTCCAGTAGCGCCGGCGTCCTCGTCCGGCGGCACCGACGCCTTCCGCCTGGAGTTGCGCCGCAGCGCCCTGAGCCTGCGCGTCGAAAGCCACCAGAGCATCCTCGAAGTCCTCGAGGAACAGGGCCTGGAGCCTCCCTACGCCTGCCGCGCCGGGATATGCAGGACCTGCGAGACACGCGTCTGCGCCGGCGAGCCGGAGCACTTCGACCATGTGCTTTCCGACACCGAGCGGGCCAGCGGGGAAACCTTGCTGATCTGCGTATCACGCTGCCGCGGCAACTACCTGGAACTCGATCTCTGACCCCGAAGAACAACCACGGAGACGCCTCATGAGCCTGCCCAACGCCAATCTCATCGCCAGTTCACGCAAGGCCGCCGCGCAGATGGCCACGCGCGACACGTCGTTCATCTTCAACGAGTGGTACGTCGCCGCCTTCGCCGAGGATGTCGGCCGCGAACTGCTCGCGCGCACTCTGCTCGGCAAGCGCGTGGTGCTCTATCGCACCCTCGCCGGCCAGGCGGTAGCCCTGGAAGACCGCTGCGCGCATCGCTCCTTCCCGCTATCGCGCAGTCGCCTGGAGGGGGACGGGATCGTCTGCGGCTATCACGGTTTCCGCTACGACAGCCAGGGCGAGTTGATCGAGACACCGTCGCAGAAAGCCTGTCCGCGCGGCGTCGGCATCCGTCACTACCCGCTTCTGGAGCGCGGCCCGCTGGTCTGGATTTGGCTCGGCGACCCGCGACTGGCCGACCCGAAGCGACTGCCGCAGCGGCCCTGGCTGGAGGATCCGGGCTGGGCCTGCTCCAAGGGCTACTTCCTACACCCGGGCAACTACGTGAGCATGCACGAGAACCTGATGGACCTGACCCATCTCACCTACCTCCACGCCAATACCATCGGCACCCCGGATTACGCCGGGGCGCCCTATGAGCTGGACCTGAAGGAAGGCCACTACCGGCTGGTACGGCACGTGCTGCCGACCACCCTGTCGCCGGTCTGGGGCCGCACCACCGGCCTCGACGGCTGTCCCACGGCGGCGCGCATCACCACCTCGGAGTTTCTCTCGCCAGGCCTGCACCAGGTCAGCGCGACCTTCTACGACACAGCCCTGCCCGCCGAGCGGCGACCGGAATTCCACATCCGCACGGCGCACATCCTCACCCCGGAGACCCACGGCAGCATGCACTACTTCATCGTCCACGGACGCGATTTCGCCCAGGACGACGAGACCGTCGGCGCTTTCATGCACGAGCAACTGTTCGCCGCCTTCGTCGAGGACGTGGAAGGCCTCGGCGCGCTGGAAAAGGTACTCGCGGAGGCCGATGAGGATAGCTACGAGATCTCCGTCGCCAGCGACGCGCCGGCGGTGGCCACCCGCACCTACCTCAAGCGCCGCGCCGATGAGGAAGCGCGCCAGCGCGCGGCGCACCGGGTGGCCTGAGCGCCGCCCTCAGCGGCGGTGCGCCGGTGGGATCGAGTAGGTGCCAACCACATGGGCGACCGGTTCCGCGTCGCCTTCGGAGAACAGCGAGACCTCGCCCATCGCCAGGGTCTTGCCGACCTTCATCAGGCGGCACTCGGCGACCACCCGGCGGTCCGCCGCCGGACGCCGCAGGAAGTTGATGGTCAGGCTGGTGGTCACCGCCAGCGGGACGATGCCGATCTCGCCCAGTACCGCCACGTACAGCGCGACATCGGCGATGGCCATCAGGGTCGGCCCGGAGACCGTGCCGCCGGGGCGCAGATCGCTGGCGTCGACCGCCTGCCAGACCGTGGCGCTACGCTCGCCGACGGCTTCGACCACGACCCGGGTCTGGGGAAATTCGCGCTGGATGAAACGGGCGATCTGCTCTTTCTTGTCGGTCACGGAACGGGTCCTTGGCAGTAGGAGGAGGAAAGGTACGGTAGTCGGGTCTAGCGGCCACGCGCCTCGCTCGGCGTCATCCCGTAGCGCGCCTTGAAGGCCCGGGCGAAATGCGCCTGGCTGGAGAAGCCGTGGCGATAGGCGACCTCGGCTACATCCAGGCGCCGGCCCTGGGGCGAAGCGAGCAACTGGCGGGCCCGCTCCAGGCGCCGCTCCTGCAGGTAGCGCCCGGGCGAGCTGCCTTCCTGGGCGAACAGCCGCGCCAGGTGCCGGCTGGAGACGCCAGTGGCGGCGGCCACCCGCTCGCAGCTCAGGGCGGGCTCGTCGAGGTGCTGCTGGATGTACTGCTTGGCCGCCAGCAGGTAGGACGCGCCCAGGGCGCTGGCGCGGTGCTCGCCGGCATGGTCGCTGATGATGCTCGCCAGCAGGTCGTAGGCTTCCTCCTGGTAGCGCTCGGCATCCTCGCCATGGGGGCTGTCGAGGAAATCCCGGGTACGCTCGCCGAGGGTCCGCACCAGCAGGCGCTGCACCGGGCTTTCCGCGCCGATCTTCAGCGGTCCCTTGAAGTCGCGCAGGCAGCGCTCGGCGAAATCGTCCTGGGGAATGTCGAAGATGAACTGCCGCATCGGTCCGGAAAAACCGAACAGGTAGGGCTTGTCGGTCCGGTAGATAACCAGCTCGCCCGGTTGCAGGAGGTTGCAGCCGTTGTCCTGGTAGAAGAACGACTGGCTGCCCTGCACCAGGGAGACGAAGATCGACTCCTTGGGCACCGCGCGGATCATCGAGCGGTCGCGCTCCACCACGTGCTCGTTGCCGCCGATGCGGGCCAGCCGCAGGCGTTCGAGGCAGAGGTTGTCCTGGGTCGCGGCGAAGCCGGCCTGGGAATACGACGAACATTTCAGGCCAACCAGGATGGAAGCGTTGTAGTCCTCCCAGAACGCCAGCCGCTGCTCCAGGGGAATGTCCTGGGTGCTGGCCCGCCGGGTTTCGAGCAAGGCATGTGCGGGCATTTTTATTCTTCTCGTCGAACGCTGCGTGGACCTCCCGGACCTCAGGCAAGGCCTCCGGGGCCAGGCGCCGGGCCGCTCCGCCAACCTGTCGCGGTCGGTCGGCGAGGCGCCTGGCACCCCGTCATTAACATCTGAATCCTTTCCTCCGTCAATCGCCCCCCAGCCGGCTCCGACGCTGGGCAGGCCAGCTTGGCGGCGCGCCGCGGGTCACGCCAGGCCATGTCCGAAAAGCGCAAGTTTCCTGGCCGCCAGGGTCAAACCCGGAGGCCCGCCCATGGCTAGAGTCGGCCCGACGATAACAACGACAGAGGCCGCCCCATGCCCGAACTCGCCACCCGTGAATTCTGGAAAGACCTGCAACCGATTCCCGACTGCTTCAAGCCGGACGCCAAGCCCGAGGTCTACCTGCGCAACGCGCCGACCGAGGACGAGCGCCTCTACGTGCCCTTCACCGAGACCGTGAAGTCGCGTCCGCTGTGGATCTCGCCAAGCGAAAACCGCTGGTGCGACATCCTGATGGCGACGAGCGCCGGCCTGGTCAACCGCCACTACCACCCGCACGAGGTGTTCGCCTACACCATCAGCGGCAAGTGGGGCTACCTGGAGCACGACTGGACCGCCACCGCCGGCGACTTCGTCTACGAGACGCCCGGCGAGGGCCACACCCTGGTGGCCTACGAGCACGAGCAGCCGATGCGTGCGTTCTTCATCGTCAAGGGGCCGCTGGTCTGGCTCGACGAGAAGGGCAACGCGGACGGCATCTTCGACGTCCACGACTACATCGCGATGTGCCGCGCGCACTACGACAAGATCGGCGTCGGCGCCGCCTACATCGACTCCCTGTTCCGCTGACCCCGGGCGCGCGCCGCCCCGGCGGATGCGCGCCTCCCCGCCGGCCGGCCCGCCCGGCCTGGAGACCGACATGGCGCATAACAACAATTCCGCCAGTTACGAAAACGTCCTGCTCTGCGTGCTGTTCCTGACCTTCGGCTTCGTCTTCTTCGACCGCCTGGCGCTGTCCTTCCTGTTTCCCTTCATGGAACAGGAGCTGCAACTGAGCAACAGCCACCTGGGCATGCTCTCCTCGGTGCTGGCCCTGGCCTGGGCGGTATCCGGCGCGCTGGTCGGCGCCTGGTCCGACCGCCGCGGGCAGCGCAAGCCGCTGCTGATCGTGGCGGTGATCCTGTTCTCGCTGTGCTCGGCGCTGTCCGGGCTGGTCGGCGGCTTCCTCAGCCTGCTGCTGTTCCGCGGCATCATGGGCCTGGCCGAGGGGCCGATCCTGCCGCTCTCGCAATCACTGATGGTCGAGGCCTCCTCGCCGCATCGCCGCGGCCTCAACATGGGCCTGCTACAGGGCTCGGCGGCCGGCCTGCTCGGCGCGGTGGTCGGCCCGCCGCTGCTGGTGGCCCTGGCCGAAGCCCTCGGCTGGCGTCACGCCTTCATCGTCTCGTTGCTGCCGGGCCTGCTGATCGCCTGGCTGATCTGGCGCCATGTGCGTCCCGACCCGCCCCGCGCGCAGCGCCCGGCGCCGCGCGCAGAAGAAGCGAAAGGCAAGCGCCTGGCACTGCTGAAGAGCCGCAACATCCTGCTCTGCACCCTGATCAGTTGCGTATTCGTCACCTGGTTCATCGTGCTGATTTCCTTTACCCCGACCTTCCTGGTCAACGCCCGCGGCTTCAGCCCGGCGACCATGGGCAGGCTGATGAGCTGCCTGGGCGTCGCCTGGGTGGTCTGGGGCTTCGCCGTACCGGCGATATCCGATCGCATCGGCCGTCGGCCGACCCTGGTGGCGTTCTCCCTGCTCGCCGCGTGTTGCCCGCTGGCGCTGCTCTATGCGCCGAACGCGACCAGCCTCGGCCTGCTGTTGCTGCTGACCTACACCGGGCTCGGCTGCTTCACCCTGTTCATGGCGACCATCCCGGCGGAGACCGTCTCGCGCAGCGTCATCGCCACCGCCCTCGGCCTGATCATGGGCCTCGGCGAACTGGTCGGCGGTTTCCTCGCGCCGACCGTGGCCGGCTTCGCCGCCGACCGCTTCGGCCTGTCCATCGTCATGTGGATGTCCTGCGGCGGCGCCCTGCTCGCCGCGTTCCTCTCGCTGTTCCTGCGCGAAACCGCGCCCGCCGTGCTGGCGCGCCAGCGCAGCGCGCCTACCTCCGTCCTGCAAGGAAACCAACCATGAAAGCACTGCGCTGGCACGCCGCCCGCGACCTCCGCCTGAGCGAACTGGAACGCCAGGCGCCGCGGCCCGGCGAAGTCGAACTGGAAGTCGCCTACTGCGGCATCTGCGGCAGCGACCTGCACGAATACCAGAGCGGCCCGCACTCGATTCCCCAGGCCGAGGCGCACCCGCTGTCCGGTCGCCGCGCGCCGCTGACCCTCGGCCATGAGTTCTGCGGCGTGGTCGCCGCGCTCGGCCCTGGCGTGGAGGGACTGTGCATCGGCGACCGCGTCGCGGTGGAGCCGGAATACCGCTGCGGCGAATGCCGCTACTGCCGGGAAGGCCGCTACAACCTCTGCGAGTCGATGGGCTTCATCGGCCTGATGGGCGACGGCGGCTTCGCCGAGCGCGCGCGGGTGCCGGCCTACATGCTGCACCGCCTGCCGGACGCGGTGGGCTTCCGCCAGGCCGCCGTGCTCGAACCGGCCGCCGTGGCCCTGCACGCGCTGCGCCGCAGCAGCCTGGCGCCGGGCCAGCGCTGCGCGGTGTTCGGGCTCGGCCCGATCGGCCTGCTGCTGGTGATGCTCGCCCGCCTGCGCGGAATCGAGGACATCGTCGCGATCGACGTCAGTCCCGAGCGCCTCGCCCTGGCCGGCGAATTCGGCGCCAGCCGGGCGCTCGACGCCCGTGACGGCGACACGGCGGCGCGCCTGCGCGAGGGCGGCGCGCTCGACTGCGCCTTCGAGGCCGCCGGCAGCCAGGCCAGCCTCGACGCCGCCCTGGCCAGCCTGCGCAAGGGTGGCGAGCTGGTGCTGGTGAGCCTGATGGGCGAGGTCCGGCTGGACGCCTTCGACCTGGTCAACCGCGAACTGCGCCTGCTCGGCAGCGTCGGCTACCGCGACGCCTACCCGGAGCTGATCGCCCTGCTCGCCGACGGCCGCCTCGACCTGGCCCGCGCGGTGACCCGCAGCGTGCCCCTGGAGCAGGCCGTCGAGCACGGTTTCGAGGCCCTGCTGCGCGACAAGTCGCAGCTCAAGGTGCTGGTCAATCCCAACCCGGCCCTGGCCGACGCCTGAAGGAACGATCGCCGATGGTTTTCCAACACGATATCTACGCCGGCCAGCAGGTGCTGGTCACTGGCGGCAGCTCCGGCATCGGCGCGGCCATCGCCATGCAATTCGCCGAACTCGGCGCCGAAGTCGTCGCCCTCGGCCTGGACGCCGACGGCGTGCACGCACCGCGTCATCCGCGGATTCGCCGGGAAGAACTGGACATCACCGACAGCCAGCGCCTGCAACGGCTGTTCGAAGCGCTGCCGCGCCTGGATGTGCTGGTGAACAACGCCGGCATCAGCCGCGACCGCGAGGAATACGACCTGGCGACCTTCGAACGGGTGCTACGCCTCAACCTGAGCGCCGCCATGCTCGCCAGCCAACTGGCCCGGCCGCTGCTGGCGCAGCGCGGCGGCAGCATCCTCAACATCGCCTCGATGTACAGCACCTTCGGTTCCGCCGACCGCCCGGCCTACAGCGCCAGCAAGGGCGCCATCGTCCAGCTGACCCGTTCCCTGGCCTGCGAGTACGCCGCCGAGCGCATCCGGGTCAACGCCATCGCCCCCGGCTGGATCGACACGCCGCTGGGCGCCGGGCTCAAGGCCGACGTCGAGGCCACCCGCCGGATCATGCAGCGCACGCCGCTGGCGCGCTGGGGCGAGGCGCCCGAGGTGGCCAGCGCCGCGGCCTTCCTCTGCGGTCCCGGCGCCAGCTTCGTCACCGGCGCCGTGCTGGCGGTGGACGGCGGCTACCTCTGCGCCTGAGCCGCCTTCGCTCCGGATGCACCTGTCCGCTTGGGGCGGACAGCGATTCGCACGACAGAACAACAACAAGACGAGTGCCTTGCCATGAAAACCCTCCGCACCTTGCCGGCGCTGCTCTGCGCCGGTTTCCTCGGTCTCTCCGCGCAGGCCGCCGAAGACAGCCGCAGCGGCCCGCTGGCCGGGTTCGGCGAACGACTCCAGCGCCACGGCGTGAAGACCCACGCGCAGTTCTGGAGCCTGTCGCTGAAGAACCTCGACACCGGCCCGCGCCAGCACAGCTTCGGCAACAGCGGCGACCTGTTCCTCGGCGCCGACCTCGACCTCGCCACCCTCGCCGGGCTGGACGGCGCCTCGCTGCACATCGAGGAAACCCTGTTCATCCTCGACCGCGGCACCGGTCAGCCCACCGGGCCGAACTGGCAGGGCGCGGTGGGCAGCTACTTCGGCGGCGCGCCGCTGCACAACGACATCGGCGCCAACCAGCTGAGCCTGCTCACCTGGCAGCAGCAGTGGCTGGGCGGACGCCTCGACAGCCATCTCGGACGGACCAATGCGCGGCGCTATTTCCTGATCTACAACTGCGAGACCGTGGTCACCTGCAACGACCCGATCATCGACGCCTCCACCGGCATCCTGCCGCCGCCCTACGGCGCCTGGGGCGGCTACCTGAAGTACCGGGCGACCCCGACCCTGTACCTGCACGCCGGGGCCTTCGAGTCCAACCCGGTGGATTACCTGAAGAAGCGCCATGGCCTCGATTTCGGCACCGACGACGCCAGCGGCACCAGCCTGCTGCTGGGGATCGGCGACAAGCGCGAGGAAAGCCTCGATCCCTACCGCTCGCACTATGAACTCAACGCCTACCTGAACACCGCCAACCAGGTCGACCCGCTCACCGGCGCCAGCGACCACGGCAGCGCCGGCGGCTTCTTCAAGTTCCAGCAGCTGTTCTGGCGCGCCGACGGCGGCCGCCTCGATTCGCCGAGGGCGCTGGGGCTGTTCGGCTCGCTGTCGGTCTCGGCCGACGACAAGCAGCCGTTCCGTCATTTCGCCGAGCTGGGCCTGACCTACCATGCGCCCTTCGACCGCACGCGGGACAAGCTCAACCTCAAGGCCAGCTACCTGCGCCTGAACGATCACCAGCTGGAGTTCCAGCGCCAGGCGCGGATCGCCGCTGGCGGCGATGCGAAACTCGGCCAGCGCGACGTGTACGCCCTGGAAACCAATGCGCACATCGCACTGACCCCGCACATCGCGCTGGAGCCGTCGGTGCAGTACATCTTCAACCCGGACAACTACTACAACCCCGGCGCTCGCGAACTGAGCGGAGACGGTTTCGTCGTCGGCCTGCAACTGATGGTCGACATGGGCTCGCTGCTGGGGCTGTAGCGCGCCGCCTGGCAGCCTCGGTCAACCCCGCCGGCAGGCTGGGACAAGCGGCCGGGCGCGCTTCCCCGTCCAATGGAGTAGCGTCGCGCCCATGGGCGCGGGGCGAAAAAGAACGCCGGGCGAGGCCCGGCAGCACACCCAGAAAGGTGCCGACATGACTTCCACTGCCCGCCGCTCGTTCGACTACATCGTGGTCGGCGCCGGCTCCGCCGGTTGCGTCCTGGCCAACCGTCTTTCCGCCGATCCCGCCGTCTCGGTCTGCCTGGTCGAGGCCGGCCCCAGCGACCGCACGCCGCTCCCCGCCGCCTACATCCGCACACCGGCCGGGATCATCCGCCTGATCGCCAACCCGAAGTGGAACTGGATGCATCGCTTCGCCGCCCAGCCCGGCACCGCCAACCAGCCGATCGCCTGCCCGCGCGGCAAGGTCTGGGGCGGCTCCAGCGCGATCAACGGGATGATCTACATCCGCGGCGACCGCCACGACTACGACCGCTGGGCATCCCTCGGCAATCGCGGCTGGAGCTACGACGAGCTGCTGCCCTACTTTCGCCGCTCGGAACATTTCGAGCCGGGCGAATCGCCCTGGCACGGGCGCGGCGGCGAATTGAACGTCGCCGCGCAGCGCAGCCCGGGCCCGATCAACCAGGTGTTCTTCCAGGCCGCCGAGGAAATGGGCTGGCCGTACAACGCCGACTTCAACGGCGAGCGCCAGGAAGGCATCGGCCCGTTCCACGTCACCCAGGTCAACGGCGAACGCTGTAGCGCGGCGCGCGCCTTCCTGCACCCGGCCCTGGCGCGGCCCAACCTCACCGTCCTCAGCTCGGCGCTGACCCTGCGCGTGCTGCTGGAAGGTACCCGCGCCACCGGCGTGGAGATCAGCCAGGCTGGCGAGGTCGTGCAATTGCAGGCACGCCGCGAAGTGATCCTCAGCGCCGGCTCGATCAACTCGCCGCAGCTCCTGTTGCTCTCCGGCATCGGCCCGGCGGCGGAACTGGCGCGCCACGGCATCGTCCAGCGCCATGAGTTGCCTGGGGTCGGCGAGAACCTGCAGGACCACCAGGACATCGTGCTGATGTACCGCACCGAGGCCAAGCTCGGCTACGGCCTGGGCTTCTCGCCGAAGGGCTGGCTGCCGCTGCTGCGCTCGCCCTGGCAGTACCTGTTCGGCCGGCGCGGGGCGCTGACCTCGAACACCGTCGAGTCCGGTGGCTTCCTCCGCCTCGACCCGCAGGCAGAGACCCCGGAGCTGGGTCTGATCGTCGCCCCCGCGCTGAAGAACCAGCCGCAGCGCCTGGTCCCCTTCGGCCACGGGGTCAGCCTGCACGTCGCGGTGATGCACCCGCAGAGCCGCGGGCGGGTCCGCCTGAACTCGCCGGACCCGCACGACCGGCCGCTGATCGAAGCCAACTTCCTCAGCCACCCTGCCGACCTCGATACCCTGGTCCAGGGTTTCCAACTGGTCCGCAAACTGGCCGCCAGCCGCAGCTTCGCCCGTCACCTCAAGGGCGAGCTGGTACCGGGCCCGCAGGTTTCCAGCCGCGGCCAGATCGAGGCCTGGATCCGCGCCAACCTGGGCACCGTGTTCCATCCGGTCGGCACCTGCAAGATGGGCCACGACCAGCTCGCGGTGGTCGACGACCAGTTGCGCGTGCACGGCCTGCAAGGCCTGCGGGTGGCCGATGCGTCGATCATGCCGACACTGATCACCGGCAATACCAACGCCCCGGCGATCATGATCGGCGAGAAGGCCGCCGACCTGATCCTCGGCAAGCCGGCGCCCCATGCGCCGACGGAACAGCGGCGGGATGCGCCGGAGCTGGTAGAGGCCTGAGCCTCCGGCACTCTGCTCAGAACTGCACGCCCCGGGTCAACCCGCCGTCCACCAGCAGGTTGGTTCCGGTGGTGAAGCTGGCCGCCGGGCTGGCCAGGAACAGCACCGCCCGCGCCACCTCGTCGGGTCGCGCCATGCGCCCCATGGGATTGGCGGCGAGACAACGGGCGAAGGTTTCCGGGCTATCCCGTTCGATCGCGCCCCATACGCCATCTTCGAAATAGACGTTGCCCGGCGACACCGTATTGACCCGAATGCCGTCCTCCGCATGGCGGCTGGCAAGCGTCTTCCCGTAGTGGACCAGGGCCGCCTTGAGCACGCCATAGGGCTCGGCGAACATGTCCACCTCGCGGCCGGAAACACTGGAGATCAGCACCACCGAGGCAGCCTCGGAGCGTTTCAACCACGGCAGGGCGGCAGCGACCATGCCCACGCTGCCCAGCAGGTCGGTCTCGAAAGCGCGCCGCCAGGTGTCCAGGTCTCCGCCACCGGCCAGCGCGCTGACGTTGGGCACAACGATGTCGATGCCGCCCAAGTGCAGCGCCGAGCGCGTTACCCAACCGCGCACCTGCTGCGGGTCGGTGATGTCCACAGACATGCCAAAGGCACGCTCGCCGAAGCAATCCGCTGCTTCGGCCACGCCCGCCTCACCACGGGCGCAGAAGGCCACCTCGGCCCCTTCGGCGAGAAAATGTTCGACGATGGCGCGGCCGATACCGCGCGAACCGCCACTAACCAGCACCCTGCGCTGTGCGAGTTGCAGATCCATGTAATCTCTCCATGAGCGGACGCGATAGGCCCGCAAGCCGGGAAGGAACGCCGGGATCCGATCACCGGACGTAAGGACGGGCGAACGGTAGCGAACGACAAGGTATTCTGGAAATCGAAAAATATTCAGCCAACGATTCGCAAAGCGAGAATACCCAGGTGCAATTGTCTCAGCTCCGCGCCTTCTGCGCCGTGGCCCACACCGGCTCGATCAACGCCGCGGCGAAGGCGCTGAACCGTGTCCCGTCGAGTCTCTCCGTACGCATCCGCCAGCTTGAGGAAGACCTCGGCTGCCAGCTGTTCCTGCGCGAGCACCAGCGTCTGCGCCTGTCGCCGGACGGTCGGCGTCTGCTGGAGCATGCCCGGCGAATCCTCGATCTCAGCGACAGTACCCGGGCCATGATGCGCAACGAAGAGAGCGGCGGCCGCCTGGTGGTAGGTGCCCTCGACGTGGTTCTGGTCGCCTTCATGCCATGCCTGATCGGGCGGTTCCGCCATCGCCACCGCGCGATCGAACTGGACATCCGCAGCGAAGCCTCGGAAGCCTTGGTGCAGCAGGTCTCGGATGGAGTGCTAGACCTGGCCCTGAGCGATGGTCCCGTGCGCTCTCAGACCCTGGAAAGTAGCCTGGCCTTCGTCGACGAAATGGTGCTGGTTACCGAGCTGGATCATCCACCGATCACCAGTCCGCGCGACCTGCGTTGCGCCGAACTGTATGGGTTCCGTCACGACTGCTCGTTCCGCTTCCGCATGGATCGCTGGCTGGAGGAAGCCGACTGCCTGCAACAACTGCCAGTGCTGGAAATCGAGTCCTACCACACCATGCTCGCCTGCGTCAGCGCAGGCATGGGTGCCGCCTGGGTGCTGCGCTCCGTGCTTGCGACGCTACCTGGCAACCACCAGGTCCGCGCGCATCCGTTGCGCGACTATGGCACCACCGAGATCCATTTCATCTGGCACAGCGGCCATCTCACGCCCAACGCGCAACGCTTGATGGCTGTACACCAGGACGCGCTCGTCGAGCGCCGCGACTGAGATTTGGCCCGTGCTATCGCCGCCGTAGGTTTCCACCGCCGTCTCCGCCAGCGCGAGGACCTGGCTGGCGCCGGTTTGGATAGGGCCACTTCGCCAGGGCGATGTATCGGGGCTGTACCGTCGGCGGAGGGATTTGTATGCCGGGAGTACGCGGATACAGAACGATACGCAGCCAAGCGAAGGTCACGCCGACGAACTGACGGGCATCTCTCACTCCCGCCGGCCCATCTCGGCTACCGTTAGGAGACAGCCACCTGGCCCAGTCTCGAGGTCGAGCCCATCGTGCTGAAACGCATTCCGGTAACCCAGCTTCGCCTCGGTATGTTCGTCCAGAGCCTTTGCGGCTCGTGGCTGGACCACCCGTTCTGGAAAAGAGGCGGCTTCCTGCTCGACAACCAGTCCGACCTGCAGCGCCTGCGCGAAAGCGCCGTGAAGGAGGTCTGGATCGACGCCGGCAAGGGCCTCGACCTCCCGGAGGAAGCGGCGGTCTCGGCCGCTGCGGTCCTGCCGGTCACCATGCCGGCCGGCCCTTCGCCGGCGCGGGTCGCCCTGGAGGAGGAAATCCGCCACGCCGCCCTGCTCTGCAGCCGTGCCAAGGCCGCCGTGGTCAGCATGTTCCACGACGCGCGCATGGGCCAGGCCATCGACACCGCGCATGCATCGGACCTGGTGGACGAAATCTCCGCCTCGGTGCTGCGCCATCCCAACGCGCTGGTCAGCCTGGTACGGCTGAAGACCTCGGATGAATACACCTACATGCATTCGGTGGCGGTCTGCGCGCTGATGATCGCCCTCGCCCGCCAGCTCGAACTGCCCGACCCGCTGGTACACGAGGCGGGGTTGGCGGGACTGCTGCACGACATCGGCAAGATGGCGGTACCCGATCCGATCCTGAACAAGCCCGGCAAGCTCACCGAGCAGGAATTCGACCTGGTCCGCCGGCATCCGCAGAACGGCGCGCGGATGCTGCTCGATTGCCGCCAGGTCAGCGCCCTGGTGGTGGATGTCTGCCTGCACCACCACGAGCGCATCGACGGCACCGGCTACCCCTTCGGCCTGGCGCAGGAGCAGATCAGCCTGCTGGCGCGGATGGGCACGGTGTGCGACGTCTACGACGCGATCACCTCCGACCGTCCCTACAAGAAGGGCTGGAACGCCGCCGAGGCGATCCGGCGCATGGCCGAATGGAACGGGCACTTCGACCCGCAGGTGTTCCGCGCCTTCGTCAAGGCAGTGGGCATCTACCCGGTCGGCGCGCTGGTCAGGCTGGAAAGCGGGCGCCTCGGCGTGGTCCTCGAGCAACACGGCCGCTCGCTGCTGACGCCACGGGTCAAGGTATTCTTCTCGGCCCGCTCGAAGGTGCCGATCCCGCAGCAGGTGATAGACCTGGGTAGGGCCGGACAGACCGACCGGATCGTCGGCTTCGAGCCGGCGGAAGCCTGGAACTTCCGCAATCTCGACGAGATGTGGACGGGACTGCCGAGCAACGGCGGATCGTATTTCGACGCGGGAACCGGAAAGCCGTAGACGCCTTCCGCCGGCGAGCCGAGCACCGCTCCCGTAGGGCGGATAACGCGAAGCGTTATCCGCCGTTTCGCCGCAACCGGCACCTGCTCCCGGTTGCTTTAAGCGCACCATCGTCGATACTGCTGGCAATCCACCGACAGTTTTCAAGAGGCCATATGAGTCCGCTCCTGGAGACAATCGAAGAGCGCAGCAGAAATGGCTGTGCTCCATCCAAAGCGCTGCTTGCCCTGTGGTCCGCAGGCGCCGACCTGAGGGTTTCCCCGAGGATGGCTGGCCGCCTATGCGAACTTGCCGTCGTTGCCGCAGCAGGGAAAGCAGGCATGCTCGAGAGCGAGATCGTTGCGGCACGCCGGGCCTATGCCGCCAGCCTGGGAGTGACGCTTAGCGGAGCGATCAGCAACGCCGACGAGCCGGTCCATATCCACCACGCCGTCAGCAATTCCAATCACAACCCCAACGCCTCAAACCGTATCAACCTTGGGAGAGCCCGAGCGTATAAAGAAAGGCGCGAGGAAGGTGATTACTTCTTCATCGACACTTGAATCGCCTGCATAACCGTTATCTCCCCCGCGCCTCAACGGCAGCCATCTCCAGCAACCACCCCCTGAACGCCAGCATCGCGCTGGTCTCCCCCCGCGACTGCAAGCGCGTCAGCCAGTAGCTGCCGGTACTCACTTCGGTGGCGAACGGACGCCGGATGCTCTCGCTGGCCAGTTGCCGGGCGAACATCGCCGCCGGCGCCAGGGCCACGCCGACACCCTGGCGGGCCGCCTCGAGCATGGCCAGCGAGGTGTCGAAGACGATGCTCCGGGTCAGTGGCGCGTGCGCCGGCAGTCCGGCCGCCTGGAACCACAGCGGCCACTCGTCGGCGCGGTAGGAGCGCAGCAGGGTGTGCTGCAGCAGGTCGGCGGGACTGTGCACCTGGGCGGCGACCTCCGGGCAGCAGAGCACCGTCAGCGGCGCCTCGAACAACGCCAGCGCCTCGGTGCCGTGCCAGGCGCCGCCGCCGAAGCGGATCGCGTAGTCGAGCCCCTCGGCGGCGATGTCGACGCGGTTGTTGTGGGTGGACAGGCGCAGGTCGATGAAGGGATGGCGCGCCTGGAAGTCCGCCAGCCGCGGCAGCAGCCAGCCGACCGTGAAGGTTCCGACCGCGCCGACGGTGAGCACGTCCCGGTAGTGGCCGCCCTCGAAACGTTCCAGCAGGCCGGCGATGCGGTCGAAGGAGTCACACAGCACCGGCAGCAGGCTCTCGCCCTCGTGGGTCAGCATCAGGCCGCGCGGCAGACGCTTGAACAGGGCCACGCCGAGACGCTCCTCGAGGCTCTTCACCTGGTGGCTGACCGCCGCCTGGGTCACGCACAGCTCGATGGCCGCGCGGGTGAAGCTCAGGTGCCGGGCCGAAGCTTCGAAGGCGCGCAGGGCGTTCAGCGGCAAATGGGGTCGAACCAATCTCTGCTCCAAATTTTTCTAATGGCTGCCGCGAGTATTCGTCGTTTGCCGCAAATCCTGCGCAAGCCTAGATTTTCCCCGCCCGCCGATCAAGGAGCGCTCCCGGGGCGGTTTCTCATGCAGCCAACGACAAAGGACGCCAATCCTCATGCGCGATACCAGATTCTCCTGCCTGTGCGGCATCGCCGCTTCCACACTGCTGTTCGCCACCACCCCGGCCATTGCCGATGAGGCCCCGGCGGATCGCCTGAAGGCACTGGTCGACGCCGCCGTACAACCGGTGATGAAGGCCAATGACATTCCGGGCCTGGCCGTGGCCATCAGCCTGAAAGGAGAACCGCATTACTTCAGCTATGGGCTGGCCTCGAAAGAGGACGGCCGCCGGGTGACGCCGGAGACCCTGTTCGAGATCGGCTCGGTGAGCAAGACCTTCACCGCCACCCTCGCCGGCTATGCCCTGGCCCAGGACAAGATGCGCCTCGACGACCGCGCCAGCCAGCACTGGCCGGCGCTGCAGGGCAGCCGCTTCGACGGCATCAGCCTGCTCGACCTCGCGACCTATACCGCCGGCGGCTTGCCGCTGCAGTTCCCCGACTCGGTGCAGAAGGACCAGGCACAGATCCGCGACTACTACCGCCAGTGGCAGCCGACCTACGCGCCGGGCAGTCAGCGCCTCTATTCCAACCCGAGCATCGGCCTGTTCGGCTATCTCGCCGCGCGCAGCCTGGGCCAGCCGTTCGAACGGCTCATGGAGCAGCAACTGTTCCCGGCACTGGGCCTCGAACAGACCCACCTCGACGTGCCCGAGGCGGCGCTGGCGCAGTACGCCCAGGGCTACGGCAAGGACGACCGCCCGCTACGGGTCGGTCCCGGCCCGCTGGATGCCGAAGGCTACGGGGTGAAGACCAGCGCGGCCGACCTGCTGCGCTTCGTCGATGCCAACCTGCATCCGGAGCGCCTGGACAGGCCCTGGGCGCAGGCGCTCGATGCCACCCATCGCGGTTACTACAAGGTCGGCGACATGACCCAAGGCCTGGGCTGGGAAGCCTACGACTGGCCGATCTCCCTGAAGCGCCTGCAGGCCGGCAACTCGACGCCGATGGCGCTGCAACCACACAGGATCGCCAGGCTGCCCGCGCCACAGGCGCTGGAGGGCCAGCGCCTGCTGAACAAGACCGGCTCCACCAACGGCTTCGGCGCCTACGTGGCGTTCGTCCCGGGCCGCGACCTGGGCCTGGTGATCCTGGCCAACCGCAACTATCCCAATGCCGAGCGGGTGAAGATCGCCTACGCCATCCTCAGCGGCCTGGAGCAGCAGGCCAAGGTGCCGCTGAAGCGCTGAAGCGCGCTCGCGAGGGCGACGGAGCGTAGCGGCGCGGGACGCCGGTCCTGGCTATGATGGTGCCATGAGCGCTTCCCCGCCCCTCCGCCAGCCCTGCCCGCCCGGCGCCTGCGTCTGCGAACGCGAGCGCCTGGAGGCGCCCGGCGCGGACCGTCGCATCCTCCTCCTGACCCGCCAGGAAGAGCAGCGCCTGGCCGCTCGCCTGGAAGCCCTGCGCAGCCTGGAAGACCTGGAACACCTGCTGCGGCGCATGGAGGAACAACTGGGCATCCGCCTGCGGATCGCCCCGGCCTTCGGCGAGGTGCGCAGCATGCGCGGCATCCGCATGCGCTTCGAGGAGCAGCCGGGGCTCTGCCGCAAGACCCGCCAGGCGATTCCCGCCGCCATCCGCCGCGGCCTGGAGAAGCGCCCGGAAGTCGCCTACGCCCTGCTCAACGCCCACGACCTGCTGCGCGACGCCTGAAGGCACTGAACGACAGGAAGAGGATGTCGCTCAAGACCTGGGCGGGCTTCAGGAGTATCGGCGGATAACGCCCATGGCGTTATTCGCCCTACAGGCCGCAGCGGATGCAGGCGAGCCCCGGGTCCGCCTGAATTCTTGGCGGGACAGGCCACCGCGCCGGGGTTCAGCTCGCCGACTCCGCCTGCACGTCGCCGAACATCGCCTGCAGGCGGAGCAGGCAGGCATCGCACAGGGTGCGCAGTTCGTCGAGGCGGATGCCGGCGAGGATTTCCATGCCGCGCCGCGGATCGGCGCGGCGCAGGGCCTGCTCCAGCTCGCTGGCACGGCCGGCCAGGGCGCTGGCGCCAACGGTGGACGCGCTGCCCTTGATGGTATGCAGGGTCGCGGCGCTGCCCTGGACATCGCCCTCGCCGAGCTGGCGTTCGAGCTGGGCGAAGAGGTCCTGCATATCCGGAACGAAGCGCCGCAGCACCTGGACGATCAGCTCCAGGCTGCCGCCGAAACGCCCGACGATATCGCCCCGCGCCTCGACCAGTTCGCCCGCGTCCGCTGTCGTTGCCGGCGCCCCCCTGTCGCCGCTCCTGCCGAGATGACCGAGCAGACAAAGCACCAGGCGCTCCTTGTCGATCGGCTTCGCCACATGGTCGTTCATGCCCGCCGCCAGGCAGGCTTCGCGGTCGGCCAGCGAGGCGTTGGCGGTCATGGCCAGGATCGGCAGCCCGGCGAAGCGCCCGTCGGCGCGGATTCGCCGGGTCGCCTCGAGACCATCGATATCCGGCATCTGCATGTCCATCAGCACCGCGTCGAACGGCACGCTCGCCTCCAGCACCTGCTGAACGCCCGCCAGCCCGCCGTCGGCGAGGGCCACCCGGGCGCCCTCGCTGCTCAACAGCTCGGCGGCGACCTGGCGGTTCAGCGCGTTGTCCTCCACTACCAGCAGACGCACGCCCCGCAACCGCTGGGTGCGCTCCACCGGGCGCGGCGGCGGGTTGGCCGGGGCGCCCTGTTCACCGTGCAGGGCATGCAGCACCGAGTCGGCCAGTTGCTTGGGCGTGACCGGCTTGGTGAGAAAATCGACGAAGGGCGGCGCGCTGTGGTCGCGCGCATCGGCCAGCACCTCGCGGCCATAGGCGGTGATCATGATCACCATGGGCGGCGGCAGGTCGCCCTGCAACTGGCGGATCAGTTGCGCCGCGCTGAGGCCGTCGAGATCGGGCATGCGCCAATCCATCAGCACCACGTCGTAGCGACGGCCCTCGGCCATCGCCGCCTGGACCCGCGCCACCGCCTCGCTGCCGCTGCCGACGCAGTCGGCGCGCCAGCCGAGGGCGCCGACCGTGCGTTCGAGCAGCTCGCCGGCCACCAGGTTGTCGTCCGCCACCAGCAGCCGCAGCGGTTCTCCGGCCCCGGGGCAGGCCGCACGCAGCGGTTGGTCGTGGGCGACGTCGAGGTCCAGGTCGAACCAGAACCGGCTACCGCTGCCCGGCGCGCTCTCGACCCGCAATTCACCGCCCATCAGGTCGACCAGGCGTTTGCATATGAACAGGCCGAGGCCGGTGCCGCCGAAGCGTCGCGAGGTGGACGCCTCGGCCTGGGTGAAACCTTCGAAGATGCGCTGCTGCTGTTCCGCGCTGATGCCGATGCCGGTGTCCGCCACCAGCACCCGCAGGCGCACCAGGTGGGCGTCGTGCGCCAGACGCCGCAAGCTCACCAGGACGTGCCCGCGGGCGGTGAACTTCAGTGCGTTGCCGGCCAGGTTGATGAGGATCTGCTGCAGGCGCAGGCGGTCGCCGACCACCGCGCTGGGCAGCTCGGGATCGATGTCGAAGATCACCTCGACGTCCTTGTCGCCCTGGTTGCCGGAGAGCACCACGGCCAGGTCCTGCATCAGCGGCTCCAGCTCAAAGGGGAGCATTTCCAGGACCAGTTTGCCGGCCTCGATCTTCGAGTAGTCGAGGATGTCGTTGAGCAGGCCGAGCAACGAGGTTGCCGCCGAGCTGGCCTTGTCCAGGTAGTCGCGCTGGCGTTCGTTGAGATCGGTCTGCCGGGCCAGTTGCAGCATGCCCAGCACGGCATTCATCGGCGTGCGGATCTCGTGGCTCATGTTCGCCAGGAACGACGACTTCGCCGCGCTGGCGGCGTCCGCCTGCTCCTTGGCCTCGCGCAGGCGCGCCTGCAGTTGCTGGTCGCTGGTGATATCGATATTGATCCCGGTGACCTGCAGCGGGTTGCCGTCGGCGTCGCGCTCGACCTGCGCGCCGGCCTGGATGAAGCGGATGCCGCCGTCGGGCAGCACCACGCGGAAGATCACATCGTAGTTGCCGCGCCCCTCCACCGCCGCGCGCAGGCTGGCCTCGGTGCGCTCGAGGTCTTCCGGATGCAGGCGGCTGCGCCAATGCTCGTAGACCAGGCCGCCGTCGCGCAACGCCAGCGGCTGGCCATACAGCTCGCACATGCGCTCGTTCCACTGCAGGCTGTCGTCGGCCAGGTTCCAGCGCCAGATGCCCAGGCGCGCCACGTCGGCGGCCATTTGCAACTGGTCGCGCGCCGCGGCCATCTCGCGCTCGGCGTTGCGCCATTCGGTGACATCGACGGCGATGCCCAGGTAGCCGTTGATCGCCCCAGCCTCGTCGCGCAGGACGGTAACCGAAAGCGTCACGCTGAGCGGCGAGCCGTCCTTGCGTAGATAGGTCCATTCGCGGGTCTCGGCGCCCTCCTGTTCGGCCCGCGCCACCAGCACGCGGAAACCCTCCTCGCCCAGCTCCTGGCCGCGGGCGAGCAACTCCCGCTCGCTGTGCAGCAGGGTCGGCGAGGCCTTGCCGACCACCTCGTCGGCGCGGTAGCCGAGCATCCGCTCGGCACCGAGATTGAAGCCGCTGATGATGCCGTCGCGGTCGAGGGTGATGATCGACACCTCGGACGCCGCCTGCAGCACGCTGCCGAGCAGTACGTTCAACCGACGCAGTTCGGCGGTACGCTCGGCGATCTGGTGCTCCAGGCCGGTATTGAGTTCGCGGATGCGGGCCTCGGCGGCCTTCTTCGCGGAGATGTCGCGTACGGTCTTCGAGGCGCCGACCACGCCGCCGTCCGGACCGAGGATCGGCGAGACGGTCACCGCCACATCGAGCAGGTGGCCGTCCTGGTGCCGGCGCACGGTATCGAAGCTGACCACCTGTTCTTTACGGGCGATGCGGGCGAGGATGTCGAGTTCCTCGTTCTCCTTGGATGGCGGCACCAGCAGGTCCACCACCCGCCGCCCGACCGCCTGCTCCTCGCGGTAGCCGAACAACGCCTCGGCCCCGCGATTCCAGTCGCTGATGACGCCGTCGAGGCCGACGCCGATGATGCCGTCCGCCGAATTGCCGACGATCGCCGCCAGCCGCGCCTGGGTCGCCGCCTCCCGACGCCGGCGCAGGCGGCCGAGGGCGCTGGCGTTGACCAGCGCCGCCAGCAACAGGCTGACCAGGCTGCCGGCCAGGAACAGGATGCGCGGCGAAGGCTGGTGCAGGCGCTGGACGAACAGCGGCAGTGCGCTGAACGCCATCTGCCAGTGCCGACCGTAGATCTCCCGCCGCAGTATGTGGCCGAACAGGCGTTGAGCCGGCGCCGCGGCGCCGTTGACGAAGAAGGGCACGGCAGCGCCGTCGCCGGTGACGTCGCTGAGTTCGAGGTGGATCGCCGCGTTGTCGATGGGCAACCCGGCCAGCACCTCGCCGGTCAGCAGCGGCGCATAGCTCCAGCCGAAGCCTTCGAGTTCGCGCTGGGGCCCCGGCGGTGGAGTGATGCCGCTGCGGTAGATCGGCATCAGGATGAGGAACGATTGCTGGCGCAAGCCGCTGGCCTGGACCAGGGTGATCGGCCCCGTCAGGCGCACCTGCCCGGTCTCCAGGGCGGCGCGGGCGGCCTCCCGGCGATTGGCTTCCGAGGCGATGTCCAGGCCCAACGCCTGGCCGTTGCGCGCCACCGGCTCGATGTACTGGATGACATAGCGCTCGCCATCGTGCGGAGTCAGTTGCTGGATGCGAAACTCCGGCTGGCCGTCGGCCCGCGCCTGGCGCAGGAACCCGGCCTCGTCGGCGGCCGCCACCCGGCGGATGAAGCCGAAGCCGCGGGCGCCGGGAAACTCGCGGTCGATGTCACGGGTCAGGCTGTAGCGGCGGAACAGTTCGCGGTCGATGTGCGCCTCGCCCGCCGTCAGCAAGGCACCGCGCACCCCACGCAAGCCATACTGGTAGAGTTCCACGCGGCGGGTCACCGCCTCGGCCAGCAGTTCCGCCTCGCGTTCCAGCGCCATCCGCGCCTGTTGCTCGTTGACCAGCGCCAGCCCCCAGGCGCCCAGCCCGGACAGCAGCAGTCCGAGCGCCAGTGTCGCGCCCGCCCAGCGGCTCAGCCTGAACTTGCTCTGTTGTACGTTCACCCGATATTCCGTCCCTGCGCCGGCCCGGCGCGGGGCAATCCCGCACTCCCTGCGCCTTTTCGTCCCAGAAGACTAGATCAAGCGGGCGGATTCCTCCGCCGAATCATCCGACCCCAGGTATGACCGCTCACAACGACGTGCTTTTCAGCGCCTCCGCGTAGCGCAGTGCGGCGAACAGGGCGAGCAGCAGGCCGGCCAGCGCCAGCGCGGCGCCGACGTTGCCGATCGAGGCCAGGCCCATGCGTTCGCTGACCACGCTGCCGAGCAGCGCGCCGGCGCCGATGCCGACGTTGTACAGGCCGGAGAACAGCGCCATGGCCACGTCGGTGGCGTCCGAGGCGAGGCGCAGGACGCGGGACTGCTGGGCCAGGCCGAAGCACATGATCGACATGCCCCAGAGCAGGCTGAGCGCCATCAGCCAGGTCGGCTGCGCGGACAGCGGCAACAGCAGCGCCAGGCTGCTGCCCAAGGCGAGGATCGCGGCCAGCAGGAAGCCTCGCGGGAAAGCCTCGCTGTAGCGGCTGAAGAGGATCGAACCGAAGATCCCGGCGCCGCCGAACAACAGCAACAGCAGGGTGGTCGCCTCGCCGCTCATCTGCGCCACCTGCTTGGCGAAGGGCTCGATGTAGCTGTAGGCGGTGAACTGGGCGCTGATCACCACCACGGTCAGCACGTACAGGCAAACCAGCGCCGGGCGTCGGAACAGCATCGGCAGGCTGCGCAGGGAACCGGAGTTCTGGCTTGGCAGCAGCGGCAGGGAGCGCGCCAGGTAGAGCAAGGTCAGCACCGAGAGTCCGGCGATGGCCATGAAGGTGGTACGCCAGCCCAGGGCCTCGCCGACCACCCGCCCCAGCGGGATGCCCAGGACCATCGCCAGGGTGGTGCCGGTGGCCAGCAGCCCTAGCGCCTTGGCCTGCTGTCCCGGCGGCGCCACGCGCACCGCCAGCGAAGCGGTGATGGCCCAGAACACCGCGTGGGCGAAGGCAATGCCGATCCGGCTGAGCATCAGCACCTGGAAGCTCCAGGCCAGCCCGGACAGCACGTGGCTGGCGATGAACAGCAGGAATACCCCGACCAGCAGCTTGCGCCGCTCGATATTGCGGGTCAGCAGCATCATCGGCAACGAGGCCAGCGACACCACCCAGGCATAGATGGTCAACATCAGGCCGACCTGCGAGGTGGGCATCTCGAAGCTGTGGCCGATGTCGCTGAGCAGGCCGACCGGGACGAACTCCGTGGTGTTGAAGATGAAGGCGGCCAGGGCCAGGGCGATCACGCTCAGCCAGCTGCCGCTGCGGGTTTCGGAGGTGCTGTCCATGGGGCGTTCGGTTCCGGAGCAGGGGGCGGACGGGCAGGTCCCGCGACCCTCGCCACGCACGACGGAAAACGCCCCGGACGCAAGGGTCCGGGGCGGCGATGTGCGTTGGATGGTCGTTATAGGTATTGGAGGGAACTGCCGAATCCCGCGATTCTACGCCGGGACGCCGTGCGCTGCACGCCCGCCCGGCGCTCCGGCGACCTTCCCGGAGCGATGGGACGGCTCCGGCAGCATCAGGCAGGCCATCGTCTCGCCCCAAGGCGCGAGGCCCTGTTCGACGAAGCCGGCGTCCCGATAAAGCTGGCGGGCCACGTCGTTGTCGACGGCGTAGGCGACCATCAGGCGATCGCTGCGCCGCCTCGTCCGGCGCACGCTGGCGATGATCCGTTGCAGGGCGGCGCGGCCATGCCCCTTGCCCTGGTAGCGGCGGTCGATCATCAGGCGGTAGAGCCAGTAGTGGCCGTCGTCGGCGTCGGGGCCGTAGAGGGCGAAGCCGACCATGCGCCCGCCGTGGTGGATGCCGACCGCGCGGAACCCCGGCAGGAAGCAGCTCTGGGCCAGCGAATAGAGGTTGGAAGCGACGAAGTGCGCCTGGTGGCGGGCGACCTTCAGGTCAATGCAGGTTTCCCAGTCGTCGCGGGTGATGGTTCTGAGTTCGATCATGGATGACAGGCTCTTGGAAAAAGGAGGAAAGAAAGTCGCTAGGTACGCTGCTGGACTGTTCATACGACATGCTTCGTTCCTCCCTTCGACTGGCCGAGCATCCGGCGGAAACGCAACGATATCAGGAGAAGAGTCGATTATCCCAGCCGATGCCGGATTTTTTCGCCCATGGCTAGTGGCAGGATTTCCCCGGTGCCAGGCCGGCGACAGATAAATTCGAGATTTTCCTTGTCAGATCAGTCAGGTTCTCGCTATTACATTTAACCAAGACCCTGGAGCCAAGCCCCAGCGCACGGTTGCCTCGTCGCCCCACTCCGACGGCTGATCGCCCTCTCCCCCGGCACGCAACCTGCCCGGCGCTCCCTTATCCGGATGCGGCGGTTCTTCTACGCCGCCGCGTCCCCTGCATGGAATCGCACATGTCTCATCGCCCTGTGATCAACGCCTCGGTCAGTCCGAAAGGCACGCTGGAAACCCTCTCCCAACGCGAAGTGCAACAACTGAGCGAAACCGCCAACGGCAAGACCTACCAACTGTTCCGCCAGTGCGCCCTGGCGATCCTCAATACCGGCGCCCACAGCGACAACGCCAAGACCATCCTCGACGCCTACAAGGACTTCGAGGTGCGTATCCACCAGCAGGACCGAGGCGTGCGCCTGGAGCTGATCAACGCGCCGGCCGACGCCTTCGTCGATGGCGAGATGATCGCCAGCACCCGCGAGATGCTGTTCAGCGCCCTGCGCGACATCGTCTACACCCAGAGCGGGCTGGACAGCCAGCACGTCGACCTGGACAGCTCCCAGGGCCTCACCGACTACGTCTTCCAGCTGCTGCGCAACGCCCGTACGCTGCGCCCCGGCGTCGAGCCGAAGATCGTCGTGTGCTGGGGCGGCCACTCGATCAGCAGCGAGGAATACAAGTACACCAAGAGGGTCGGCCACGAACTCGGCCTGCGCAGCCTGGATGTCTGCACCGGCTGCGGACCGGGGGTGATGAAGGGGCCGATGAAGGGCGCCACCATCAGCCACGCCAAGCAGCGCATCGTCGGCGGCCGCTACCTGGGCCTGACCGAGCCGGGGATCATCGCCGCCGAGGCGCCGAACCCGATCGTCAACGAACTGGTGATCCTGCCGGACATCGAGAAGCGCCTGGAAGCCTTCGTCCGCGTCGGCCACGGGGTCATCATCTTCCCCGGCGGCGCCGGGACCGCGGAGGAGTTCCTCTACCTGCTGGGCATCCTCATGCACCCGGACAACCAGGACCTGCCCTTCCCGGTCATCCTCACCGGTCCCCGCAGCGCCGAAGCCTACCTGCAGCAGCTCCATGAATTCGTCGGGGCGACCCTCGGCCATGCGGCGCAGCGCCACTACCGGATCGTCATCGACGACCCGGCCGAGGTGGCCAAGCAGATGGCCCAGGGCCTGAAGGAAGTGAAGCAGTTCCGCCGCGAGCGCAACGACGCCTTCCACTTCAACTGGATGCTGAAGATCGATGAAAGCTTCCAGCGCCCGTTCGAGCCGACCCACGAGAACATGGCCAGCCTCCAGCTCAGCCGCAGCCTGCCGCCCCACGAACTGGCGGCCAACCTGCGCCGCGCGTTTTCCGGGATCGTCGCCGGCAACGTCAAGGACAACGGCATCCGCATGATCGAGCAATACGGGCCCTACGAGATCCACGGCGACCCGGCGGTGATGCTGCCGCTGGACCGCCTGCTGCAGGCCTTCGTCAAGCAGCACCGGATGAAGCTGCCCGGCGGCGCGGCCTACGTCCCCTGCTACCGGGTGGTGCAGACCGAGGCGGCCTGAGCGCGCCCGCTCCGGCATCCCTGCGCCGCGCGCGGGGATGCCCATTTATTCCGAGCCGGGCGTACGGCTTCCTGCTACTCTTTTCCGTTCATGCCTCGAATCGCTGGCCCTGACCTCATGTCCCCATCTCCATCGCCAGCCCTCGCCGCACTCCGCGACGCCACCCGTGACCTGCACGCAGAACTGGACCGCCGTTCGCCGTTGGGCGACGACGATCTCGACGACCGCGCCTACCTCGACCATGCCGGACGCATCCTTGGCTGGCTGGAGCCTCTGGAGCGCGCGCTGCGCGACAACCGCAGCGGCTGGCCGGCGGCGCTGCGGGCCGACGCGCGGCTGGTCAAGAGCGCCTGGCTGGAAAGCGACCTGCTGGCCGGCGGCATGAGCCGCGCGCAGGTGGAGGCGCTACCGCGCTGCGCCGACCTGCCGAATGCGACACGGGCCGCGGAGGTCTTCGGGGTGGCCTACGTGGTGGAAGGCGCGACGCTGGGCGGCGCGTATCTCTACAAACGACTAGCTCCACGCCTGCCCGGTCTGCCGCTACAGTGGTTGCGGGGCTACGGCCAGGCAACCGGGGTGCGCTGGCAGGAGTTTCTCGAACAGCTCGCCCGGCAGATCGACAGCCCCGAAGCCATCGGCCTTGCGCAGGATGCGGCACAGGCTACATTCCTTTCGTTTCGTCGATGGGTTCTCGACGAAGCCTGACTGCCTGGAGACCAGGCTGGACGATAGATGACGAGCATCACCCCGGTTACCCTGGCGAACTGCGAGGACGAACCCATCCACGTGCCTGGCGCGATCCAGCCGCACGGGGCGCTGATCGCCCTGCGCGCGGACGGCATGGTCCTCGCGGCAAGCGAGAACATCCAGGCGCTACTGGGTTTCGTCGCCTCGCCGGGTTCCTACCTGACGCAGGAGCAGGTGGGGCCGGAGGTCCTGCGCATGCTCGAAGAGGGACTGACCGGCAACGGCCCATGGTCGAACAGCGTCGAGACGCGGATCGGCGAACACCTGTTCGACGTGATCGGCCACAGCTACAAGGAAGTGTTCTACCTGGAGTTCGAGATCCGCACCGCGGACACGCTGTCGATCACCTCCTTCACCCTCAACGCCCAGCGCATCATCGCCCAGGTCCAGTTGCACAACGACACCGCCAGCCTGCTCAGCAACGTCACCGACGAACTGCGCCGGATGACCGGCTACGACCGGGTGATGGCCTACCGTTTCCGTCATGACGACTCCGGCGAGGTGGTCGCCGAGAGCCGTCGCGAAGACCTCGAAAGCTACCTGGGGCAACGCTACCCGGCCTCGGACATCCCGGCCCAGGCGCGTCGCCTGTACATCCAGAACCCGATCAGGCTGATCGCCGACGTGGCCTATACGCCGATGCGCGTGTTTCCCGCGCTGAACCCGGAGACCAACGAATCGTTCGATCTCAGCTACAGCGTGCTGCGCAGCGTTTCGCCGATCCACTGCGAATACCTGACCAACATGGGCGTGCGCGCCTCGATGAGCATCTCCATCGTGGTCGGCGGCAAGCTCTGGGGACTGTTCTCCTGCCATCACATGTCGCCCAAACTGATTCCCTACCCGGTGCGCATGTCGTTCCAGATCTTCTCCCAGGTCTGCAGCGCCATCGTCGAGCGCCTGGAGCAGGGGCGTATCGCCGAACTGCTGCGCGTGTCCACCGAGCGCAGGCTGGCCCTGGCTCGCCGCGCGCGGGACGCCGACGACCTGTTCGGCGCACTGGCCCACCCGGACGATGGCATCGCCGCACTGATTCCCTGCGACGGCGCCCTGGTCATGCTCGGCGGCCGCACCCTGAGCATCCGCGGCGACTTCGAGCGCCAGGCCGGGAATGTCCTGCAACGCCTGCAGCGCGACCCGGAACGGGACATCTACCACACCGACAACTGGCCGCAGCCCAGCGAGGACTCTCCGGACGGCGGCGACTGCTGCGGTGTGCTGGCGATCCGTTTCCACCGCCAGGAATCGGGCTGGATCTTCTGGTTCCGCCACGAGGAAGTGCACCGCATCCGCTGGGGCGGCAAGCCGGAAAAGCTGTTGACCATCGGCCCCTCCGGCCCGCGGCTGACCCCGCGCGGCTCGTTCGAGGCCTGGGAGGAAGTGGTCCGCGGCCACTCCACGCCCTGGAGCGAAACCGACCTGGCGATCGCCGAAAAGCTGCGCCTGGACCTGATGGAACTGTGCCTCAACCATGCGGCCGAGGTCGACCGCATGCGCCAGCGCCTGATCGCGGTGCTCGGCCACGACCTGCGCAACCCGTTGCAGTCGATCTCCATGGCGGCGGCCCTGCTGTCCTCCAGCGACACCCGCACCACCGAACTGCGCCAACACATTTCCGCGTCCAGCAGCCGCATGGAACGGCTGGTCAGCCAGATCCTCGACATGAGCCGCCTGCAATCGGGCATCGGCCTCACCGTGAACCCGGTCGACACCGACGTCTCGCAACTGGTGCAGCAGATCGTCTGCGAAACCGACGTCGCCTATCCCGGCCTGGTGATCGAGATCGCCATCGACCCGCAGGTTCGTGCCGTGGTCGACCCGGACCGCTACGCCCAGGTCGCCGCCAACCTGCTGAGCAACGCCCGTCATCACGGCCTGCCCGGCCGGCCGGTGCTGGTCACCCTGACCCGCCAGGGCGACGAGGTGTGCCTGAGCGTGCTCAACGAAACCAGCGGCCTCTCCGAAGCGCAGCTGGCCAACCTGTTCGAACCGTTCAAGCGCGAGTCGGCGGACAACCAGCGCAACCGCAACGGCCTCGGTATCGGCCTGTACATCTCCCAGGCCATCGCCCAGGCCCACCAGGGGCGTATCGACGTGGACTGCCGCGACGACGTCATCACCTTCTGCCTGCGCCTGCCGGTGCGCCAGGCGGAGACCGGCTCCTCGTCCTGACGACGAGGACCGTGCACAATGCAACGCTTGCAGGTATCTTCGGCAGCCATCGCCGTCTGACAGGATCGCCCCGTTCCATGCCCCGCCTCCGCCTCCGGACCGTCCTCGCCTGCCTCGCCGTGTTCTGCGCGACTCCCGCACTGGCCAGGGTCGAAGTGCATTCGCTGCAACACAAGAGCATGGGGCGGGTGCTGACGGTCCGCGTCTCGGAGGAGATCGCGCCGGGCGACTACGAAACGCTGCTCAAGGGTTTGCGCAACAATCCGGGAACCTACTCGCGCAAGCTGCTCCTGCTGAACAGCATCGGCGGCAGCGTGCCGGAGGCGATCCGCATGGGCCGCCTGCTGCGCGAATCCGGCTTCGACGCGCTGGTGCCGTCGAGCAGCGTCTGCCAGGGCACCTGCGTCTACCTGCTGGCGGCCGGCAAGCGCAAGACCGTACGCGGCTACGTCGGCCTGCACCGTCCCTACTACGCCCACGGCGACTCGCTGCACTCGCGCTCGGCCAACGGCATGCGCTACGACTCCGCCGCCTACTTCCGCGAAATGGATATCCCCAGCACCTTGGTACAGGCCATGCAAAGCACCGATCCCAAACGGATGCGCGTGCTTTCGGCGAAGGAACTGGCGCAGTACCGGCTGAACTGAACCGGCGACTCCGCGGAACGAGCGAGGGCGCGCGGTGGCGTTGGCGATAGTGGCCGATGCCGTTGTACCTCGTTTTCGTGCAACGGCAGGCCGAATCCAGTCCGGATCCGAACCGGCCCTACTCTAGAAGAACTCGTCCAATAGCCTGAAGTACGCCAGCCGTTCGCCGTCGATATCGCCGCCGTATTCGACGAGGAAGGCCTCGGCCCAGGCCGCGCCGAGTTCGGCCTCGATGTCCCGCGCGGCCAGGGCCAGGTCCTGGTGCCGGTCGGCGACGCCGAGCCGCCCGCAATCGATGAAGCCGCTGAAGCGCCGCCCCTCCGCCAGCAGATTTGGCAGGCAGGCGTCGCCATGGGCGACCACCAGGTCTTCGACCGCCGGACGCCGGTCGAGCAGCAGGCGGTACAGCTCCGTGGCGCTGCGACCTCGATGGTCGTCGTCGAAGTCCGCCTCGTCCACCAGCCCGGCCTCGGCCCGCTGGCGCACGGTGTCCAGGCGCCGTTCCAGGCGATGGTCGAAGGGACAGGCGGCCGGATCGAGATCGTGCAGCCGGCGCAGGGCGGCGGCCACCAGGCGCACCAGGCGCTCGGGCTCCAGCTCGCCGCGCTGCGCCAGCGCGGACAGCGTGTCCCCCGGCACGGCGCTCATCAGCAGCCATTGCCGGCCGTCGCTCTGGGTTTCGTTCAGCACCTGCGGGCAGTCGATGCCGGCACCGTGCAGCCAGCGCAGGCGGGCGATTTCGGCGGGCAGCTCGGCATGTGCGGACAGCACTTCCTGCTTGACGAACAGGGTCGGCCGCCGCGCAGCCTCCAGGCGGTGGACAGTGGCCGCGGAACATCCTTCGCCCTGCCCTCGCCAGCGGTAGCCGGCAAGGTAGTCGGCCCAGGTTGAGGGAGCCTGCGGCGGCATGGAGGTGGCTGCATCATGCATGGAGAAACGCTTCCTGTTCGAGTGGGAGCGCGAGTATACCCGCCCACCCGCTCAGCGACGGGACTCCCCGTCGGCCTGTCGCTGGCGGTAAGCGCTGGGGGTGAGCCCCGCGTAACGCACGAAGAAACGACTGAAGTAGGCCGGGTCCTTGAAGCCGAGCTGGTAGCAGATCTCGTTCACCGAGCCGCCGGTGAACAGCAGCAGGCGCTTGGACTCCTGCATAAGCCGTTCGTACACCAGGCGCTTCGACGGCAGGTCGGCGATGCGCCGGCAGACGTCGTTGAGGCGCGCCTCGGTGACGCCGATCCGGCTGGCGTAGAGCGATAGCGGCCAGTGCTCGGCATAGCGCTCCTCGATCAGCGCGTTGAAGCGCTGGAAGATCTGCAGGTCTTCGTGGCGCATCGGCCGCGCAGCCACCGAATTGGCCGAGAGACGCAGCAGGCTGATCATGACCAGCCGGGTCAGCGCCAGCAGCGTCTGCTGGCGGCCGGGACGGCTGGCCATCGACTCGCTGCGCAACTGCTCGAAGAGCAGCTCCAGGCGCGCCGCCTCCTCGGCCGCGCCGCCCTCCAGGTTGCCCAGCGCCACGCAGGCCGGCGCCACCTGCGGGCCGGGCGCCAGGCCCGGCTCGGCCTCGGTGAGGCTCCACACCAGTTGCTGGCGCACGGTCAGCACATGGCCATCGGCGTCCGCCTCGGTGACGAAGGCGTGCGGTACGGTCGGCGGGGTGAGGAAGAACATCGGCCCCGACTCCAGGTACTGGCGCTCGTCGAGATAGACCCGCACCGCGCCGTTCTTCACGTAGTGCACCTGGAAGAAACGGTCGTGCCGGTGCGCCGGCATGTTACGACCGAAGAATCCGGCCAGGTTGCCCAGCGCATCGTAGTGCACCTCGGCGTCGGCATAGCGCTGGTCGTAGACCTGCCCGATGTTGATGTTGGGGATCGGCTGGCGCTCTGGCATGGCGATCTTCTCTTTGTTGTTCTTCCCGGCTGCGCACGCAAGCCGTCGCGGGCATCCGTATACCGCAGACGGCGCCTCTTGCCACCTCCCCGGGACGAATGGCGCAGCAACCGGGGTTGACGATCATTAACATGTTAAATATAACGTTAACACATTAACGAGTTTTCGCCAGGACGGCCCCCTCGCCGTTCGCTTATCGCGCCAGGAGACACCACCACAATGAGCCGCGCACTGAATGACGTCGCCGCCGGCACCCTGTTCGGCGTCGCGCTGAACTACAAGGGCCTGCTCGACAGCCGCCTGCCGGAGTTCCAGCAGCCGCCCTACCAGAAGCCGCCGGTGAAGCCGGTGTTGTTCATCAAGACACCGAATACCCGCAACGAGCACGACGCCCCGGTGCTCTTCCCGCGCGGCGTCGAGCGCCTGCAACCGGGTCCGGCGCTGGGCGTGGTGATCGCTCGCGACGCCAGCCGGGTGAAGGAGGAAGAGGCCATGGCGCATGTCGCCGGCTACGTGATCGTCAACGAGTTCAGCCTGCCGGAAGACAGCTACTACCGCCCGGCGGTGAAAGCCAAGTGCCGCGACGGCTTCTGCCCGTTCGGTCCGCAACTGGTGCCGACGCAGGAGATCGCCGATCCCCATGCGCTGGAGCTGAAGCTGTACGTCAACGGCGAACTGCGCCAGCGCAACAACACCGCCAACCTGGTGCGCGACATCCCGCGGCTGATCGCCGAGATCAGCGAGTTCATGACCCTGCACGCCGGCGACGTGCTGATCACCGGCACCCCGGAAGGGCGCGTCGACGTGCATCCCGGCGACCGCGTCGAGGTCGAGATCGACGGCCTCGGCCGCCTCGCCAACAGCATCGTCGCGGAATGAGGAACCGACCATGAAACACGCACGCATCCGCTACCAGGGCCGGGTTCACCAGGTCACCGTGGAAGACGCCAACGCCGTCCGCCTGGCCGACGGCACCCTGCTCGCCGAGGACCGGGTGGAGTGGCTGCCGCCGGCCACCGGGAGCATGTTCGCCCTCGGCCTGAACTACGCCGACCATGCCGCCGAACTGTCGTTCAAGGCGCCCAGCGAACCACTGGCGTTCATCAAGTCGCCGGGCACCTACACCGGCCACCGCCAGGTCAGCTGGCGTCCGGACAACGTCGACTACATGCACTACGAGTGCGAACTGGTGGCAGTGATCGGCAAGCCGGCGCGCAACGTCCGCCGCGAGGACGCCCTCGGCTACCTGGCCGGCTACACGGTGTGCAACGACTACGCGATCCGCGACTACCTGGAGAACTACTACCGGCCCAACCTGCGGGTGAAGAACCGCGACGCCACCACCCCGGTGGGGCCGTGGATCGTCGACGCGGCCGAGGTTCCCGAGCCGAACCGGCTGACCCTGCGCACCTGGGTCAACGGCGAGCTGCGCCAGGAAGGCAGCACCGCGGACATGATCTTCGACATTCCCTACCTGATCGAATACTTCTCCAGCTTCATGACCCTGCAGCCGGGCGACATGATCGCCACCGGCACCCCGGAAGGCCTGTCCGACGTGGTCCCCGGCGACGAAGTGGTGGTGGAGGTGGAAGGCGTCGGTCGCCTGGTCAACCGAATCGTCAGCGAGGCCGAATTCTTCCGCGCCCGCGCACAGGAGCACGCAGAATGATCAAACACTGGATCAATGGCCGCGAGGTCGAAAGCAAGGACGTCTTCGAGAACTACAACCCGGCCACCGGCGAGCTGATCGGCGAGGTCGCCAGCGGCGGCGCGGAGGAAATCGACGCGGCGGTGGCGGCGGCCCGGGAAGCCTTCCCGAAATGGGCCAATACCCCGGCCAAGGAGCGCGCGCGCCTGATGCGCCGGCTCGGCGAGCTGATCGACCGGAACGTGCCGCACCTGGCGGAACTGGAGACCCTCGACACCGGCCTGCCGATCCACCAGACGAAGAACGTGCTGATCCCGCGCGCCTCGCACAACTTCGAGTTCTTCGCCGAAGTCTGCACACGGATGAACGGGCACAGCTATCCGGTCGACGACCAGATGCTCAACTACACCCTGTACCAGCCGGTCGGCGTCTGCGGGCTGGTCTCGCCGTGGAACGTACCGTTCATGACCGCCACCTGGAAGACCGCGCCGTGCCTGGCGCTGGGCAACACGGCGGTGCTGAAGATGTCCGAGCTGTCGCCGCTGACCGCCAACGAGCTGGGCCGCTTGGTGCACGAGGCGGGCATTCCGCCGGGGGTGTTCAACGTGGTCCAGGGCTACGGCGCCAGCGCCGGCGACGCGCTGGTCCGCCACCGCGACGTGCGCGCGGTGTCCTTCACCGGCGGCACCGCCACCGGGCGACGAATCATGGAGGCGGCCGGGATCAAGAAGTACTCGATGGAGCTGGGCGGCAAGTCGCCGGTGCTGGTCTTCGAAGACGCCGACCTCGAGCGGGCGCTGGACGCCGCGCTGTTCACCATCTTCTCGCTGAACGGCGAGCGCTGCACCGCCGGCAGTCGCATCTTCGTCCAGGAAAGCGTCTACCCACAGTTCGTCGCCGAGTTCGCCGCGCGCGCCAGGCGCCTGATCGTCGGCGATCCGCAGGACCCGAAGACCCAGGTCGGCTCGATGATCACCCAGGCCCACTACGACAAGGTCACCGGCTACATCCGCATCGGCCTCGAGGAAGGCGCCACCCTGGTGGCCGGCGGCCTGGAGCGTCCGGCCGGCCTGCCGGCGCACCTGAGCAAGGGGCAGTTCATCCAGCCCACGGTGTTCGCCGACGTGGACAACCGCATGCGCATCGCCCAGGAGGAGATCTTCGGCCCGGTGGTCTGCCTGATCCCGTTCAAGGACGAAGCCGAGGCGCTGCGCCTGGCCAACGACGTGGAATACGGCCTGGCCTCCTACATCTGGACCCAGGACATCGGCAAGGCCCATCGCCTGGCACGCGGCATCGAGGCCGGGATGGTCTTCATCAACAGCCAGAACGTGCGCGACCTGCGCCAGCCGTTCGGCGGGGTGAAGGCCTCGGGCACCGGACGCGAAGGCGGGGAATACAGCTTCGAGGTATTCGCCGAGATCAAGAACGTGTGTATATCCATGGGCAGCCATCACATCCCCCGCTGGGGCGTGTAGGGCGCGCTCTTGCAGAGCGGCCGCCCGAGGCCGCCAGCAGCGCCGGCGTGCAGACACAATCAGAAGAATCCGGGCCAGCCGCCAACGGCCGCGCCCGCTGCCAGGCCCAACGGGCCACCAGGAGAATCGTCATGGGCAAAGTCGCTCTGGCTGCCAAGATCACCCACGTACCCTCGCTGTACCTGTCCGAGCTGCCCGGCCCGCGCCACGGCTGCCGCCAGCCGGCGATCGACGGGCACCGCGAGATCGGCCGGCGCTGCCGCGAACTGGGGGTCGACACCATCGTGGTGTTCGACACCCACTGGCTGGTCAACGCCGGCTACCACATCAACTGCGCGCCGCACTTCGAGGGGCTCTACACCAGCAACGAGCTGCCGCACTTCATCGCCAACATGGAGTACGGCTTCCCCGGCAACCCGGAGCTGGGCCGCATCCTCGCCGAAGGCTGCAACGCGCTCGGCGTGGAGACCCTGGCCCACGACGCCACCACCCTCGGCCCGGAGTACGGCACCCTGGTACCGATGCGCTACATGAACCAGGACCGCCACTTCAAGGTGGTCTCGGTCTCCGCCCTGTGCACCGTGCATTACCTGAACGACAGCGCGCGCCTGGGCTGGGCCATGCGCAAGGCGGTGGAAGAGCACTACGACGGCACGGTGGCGTTCCTCGCCAGCGGCTCGCTGTCCCACCGCTTCGCCCAGAACGGCCAGGCGCCGGACTTCTCCGACCGCATCTGGAGCCCGTTCCTCGAGGTCCTCGACCATGAAGTCGTGCAGATGTGGCAGGAAGGCCGCTGGGCGGAATTCTGCGGGATGCTCCCGGAGTACGCCTCCAAGGGCCATGGCGAAGGCTTCATGCACGACACCGCGATGCTCCTCGGCGCCCTCGGCTGGTCGGCCTACGACGGCAAGGCGGAGGTGGTGACGCCCTACTTCGGCTCCTCCGGCACCGGGCAGATCAACGCGGTATTCCCGGTCACCGCCCAGGACGGCTCGGCGATCCCCGCCGCCCAGGCCGGCAACCCGGCCGGCGCCAGTTGCGCCAGCCGCCTCTGAGGACGCCGCCATGCCGCACTTCATCGCCGAATACACCGACAACATCGAAGCCGAAGCCGACCTGCCCGGCCTGTTCGAGAAGGTCCACGCCTGCCTTGGCGCCAGCGGCGTTTTCCCGCTCGGCGGCATCCGCAGCCGCGGCGTGCGCCTGGACACCTGGCGCATGGCCGACGGCAAGCACGACTACGCCTTCGTCCACATGACCCTGAAGGTCGGCGCCGGTCGCGACCTGGATACTCGCCGGCAGGTCGCCGAGGCACTTTTCGAGGTGATCACCGCGCACTTCGCCGACCTCCAGGCGCGACGCCTGCTGGCGCTGTCCTTCGAACTCACCGAACTGCACGCGGAGCTGAACTACAAGCGCAACAACGTGCATGAATTCCTGAACCACCCGGCGGGCTGACCGGCCCGCCGCAACGCTGCACTCACCCAGCTCGCCTCCCGGCCACCGACAGGTCGCCGGGACGTCCGGGCGCTCACAAAAAGTACAAGACCATGAGCACAGCCAGCACCCTGAACAGCACCACCCTGCCCCTCAGCGACAGCACCCACGGCCGCGTCACCTGGCGGCTGATGCCGTTGCTGCTGGTGTGTTACGCCTTCGCCCACCTGGACCGCATCAACATCGGCTTCGCCAAGTTGCAGATGAGCGCCGACCTGCACTTCAGCGACACCGTCTACGGCCTCGGCGCCGGCCTGTTCTTCATCGCCTACGCGCTGTTCGGCATGCCCAGCAACCTGATGCTGGAACGGGTCGGTCCACGGCGCTGGATCGCCTGCCTCATGGTGGTCTGGGGTCTCCTCTCCAGCGCCATGCTGATGGTGGAAAGCGCACGCGGCTTCTACCTGCTGCGCTTTCTCCTCGGGATCGCCGAGGCCGGCTTCTTCCCCGGCATCCTGGTCTACCTGAATCGCTGGTTCCCGGCGCGCCGGCGTGGGCAGATCACCGCCCTGTTCGCCATCGCCGTGCCCATGGCCGGAGTGATCGGCGGGCCGCTGTCGGGCTGGATCCTCGAAGGTTTCCATGACGCCCTGGGACTGCGCGGCTGGCAATGGATGTTCCTGCTCGAGGGCCTGCCGGTGGTGCTGCTCGGCGTGGTGGTCTGGTGCTCGCTGCCGGAAAGCTTCGAACGGGTGGCGTGGCTCAGCGACGAACAGAAGCACCTGCTGCGCGAGGAACTGGCCGGCGAGGAGCAGCGCAAGACCATCACCTCCTTCTCCGGCATCTTCAGCAATCCGCAGGTGTGGCTGCTGGTGGCGATCTACTTCGCGGTGATGCTGGCGGTGAACACCATCGCGTTCTGGATGCCGAGCCTGATCCACGGCGCCGGCATCGCCCAGGACAGCCGCATCGGCATGCTCAGCGCGGTGCCCTACCTCGCCGGCTGCGCCTTCATGATCTTCATCGGCCGCTCTTCCGACCGCTTGCGCGAGCGCCGCTGGCACCTCGGCATTCCGTTGCTGATGGCCGCCGCCGGGCTCAGCCTGGCGGCCCTGGCGCCGACCAGCGCCTGGCTGGTGATGGGCGGCCTGGTGATCGCCGGGATGGGCGCCAGCGCCGCCCTGCCGATGTTCTGGCAACTGCCGCCAGCCTTCCTTTCCAGCGCCACCCTGGCCGCCGGAATCGCCCTGATCAGTTCCTTCGGCAGCATCGCCGCCTTTCTCGCGCCCTACCTGATCGGCTGGATGCGCGACACCACCCAGAGCGCCAGCCTGGCCCTGTACCTGCTGGCCATCCTCATCGCCCTCGGCGCCGGCCTGGTCCTGCGGACCCCCGCCGCCGTGGTCAACCCACGCTGAACCGAGAGACCCCGACCATGCTCGATCCCCGTCTGATCCAGGAAGCCGCCAACCGCCTCGACGCCGCCGAACGCTCGCGCCAGCAGGTAAGGCAGTTCTCCCTCGACTACCCGGACATCGCCATCGAGGACGCCTACGCCATCCAGCGCGCCTGGGTCGAGCGCAAGATCGCCGACGGGCGCGTGCTCAAGGGCCACAAGATCGGCCTGACCTCGCGCGCCATGCAGGTCTCGTCGAACATCAGCGAGCCGGACTACGGCGCCTTGCTCGACGACATGTTCTTCGAGGAAGGCAGCGACATCCCCTTCCAGCGCTTCATCGTGCCGCGGGTCGAGGTGGAGCTGGCGTTCATCCTCGGCAAGCCGCTGAAGGGACCAGGCTGCACCCTGTTCGACGTGCTCGAGGCCACCGAGTGGGTGATCCCGGCGCTGGAGATCATCGATGCGCGCATCCAGCAGGTCGACCCGCAAACGAAAGTCACGCGCAAGGTCTTCGACACCATCTCCGACAACGCCGCCAACGCCGGCGTGGTGATGGGCGGCCGGGCCGTGCGGCCAGGCGATATCGACCTGCGACGGGTACCGGCGATCCTCTACCGCAATGGCGTGATCGAGGAGTCTGGCGTCTCCGCCGCGGTGCTCAACCACCCGGCCAAGGGCGTCGCCTGGCTGGCCAACAAGCTGGCGCCCTACGGCGTCTGCCTGGAGGCCGGCCAGGTGATCCTCGGCGGCTCCTTCACCCGCCCGGTGGCGGCCGCGCCGGGGGACACCTTCCACGTCGACTACGATCTGCTCGGCAGCATCTCCTGCCGTTTCGTCTGAGGAGGCATTTCCATGGACCTGCCCGTCAATCGCTTCAAGCAACGCCTGCGCAGCGGCGAGGCGCAGATCGGCCTGTGGCTCGGCCTCGCCGATCCCTACTGCGCGGAGCTGGCCGCCAACGCCGGCTTCGACTGGCTGCTGCTGGACGGCGAGCACGCGCCCAACGACCTGCGCAGCCTGCTCGGCCAGTTACAGGCGCTGGCGCCCTACCCCGGCCAGCCGGTGATCCGCCCGGTGCAGGGCGACACCGCGCTGATCAAGCAATTGCTCGACATCGGCGCACAGACCCTGCTGGTACCGATGGTCGACAGCGCCGCCCAGGCCGAAGGCCTGGTGCGCGCCGTGCGCTATCCGCCGGCGGGCGTGCGCGGGGTCGGCAGCGCGCTGGCCCGGGCTTCGCGCTGGAACAGCGTGGCGGAATACCTGGACCACGCCGACGAGCAGATGTGCCTGCTGGTCCAGGTGGAAAACCTGGAGGGCCTGGCCAACCTCGACGCGATCGCCGCCGTCGAGGGCGTCGACGGCGTGTTCATCGGTCCGGCCGATCTCAGCGCAGCCATGGGCCATCGCGGCAATCCCGGCCATCCCGAGGTGCAGGCGGCCATCGAGGACGCCATCCGCCGCATCCGCGCGGCCGGCAAGGCCGCCGGCATCCTCTCCGCCGACGAGGCGCTGGCGCGGCGCTACCTGGAGCTGGGCTGCGCGTTCGTCGCGGTGGGCGTGGACACCAGCCTGCTGATGCGTTCGCTGCGCGAGCTGGCGGGGCGCTTCAAGGGCGGCGCGCCGGCGCCGTCCGCCAGTTCCTCGGTCTACGGCTGAGGGGCGCGCCCCGCTCCCGCAGCGGGAGAGGGGCCAGGTCGGCGTTGCGGCAGGTAGCGGCGTCGGTCCGGGGGCGTATGCCTAGCGTCGGCGGAACAACGGTCGCGGCTCGATCGCCGAGCGGCCGTAGAGCACGCTCAAGCCCGCCAGCCCCTTGAGCGCGTCCTCGACGTTCTTGTCCTCGCGCACCGCGAAGGCATCGAAGCCGCACTGGCGCATATGGCTGAGCTGGTCGCGCAACACGTCGCCCACTGCGCGCAACTCGCCGCTCCAGCCCAGGCGCACGCGCAGCAGGTAGGCCAGGCTGTAGCCACGACCGTCGCGGAAGCTGGGGAAGTCGACGGCGATCAGCGGCAGCTCGGCGAAGTGCGGCAGCAAGGCCTCCACCTCATCGTCCGGCGCCAGCCAGGGCGCGGCGGCTCCGGCCTCGCCGCGGCGCTCCAGCCAGGCCGCCAGAGGCAGCAGCAACGGCCCCGGCGGCAACGCGTCGGGCAACTCGCGCAGGAGTTGCCAGGGATCGTCGCGGCAGACCTCGGCGACGCCATCGCGCAAACGGATCAGGTTGTTCATGCCGGTTCCTCCATCCTGGCGTAGACCCGGGCCTTGAACGGCTCCAGGCCGACCCGGTTGAAGGTGTCGATGAAACGTTCCGGGCCGACCCGCAGGTCGGTGAAGGTTTCGACGATCCGTTCGATCACCGCCGGCACCTCGGCGGCGCTGAACGATGGCCCGATCACCTTGCCCAGCGCGCTGTCCTTGCCCTGGGCGCCGCCGAGGGTGACCTGGTACCACTCGCTGCCGTTCTTGTCGACGCCGAGGATGCCGATGTTGCCGATGTGGTGGTGGCCGCAGGCGTTCATGCAGCCGGAGATGTTCAGGCTCAGCTCGCCGATGTCGTGCAGGTGGTCGAGGTCCTCGAAGCGCTGCTGGATGCCCTGGGCGATGGGGATCGACTTGGCGTTGGCCAGCGCGCAGTAGTCGCCGCCGGGACAGGCGATGATGTCGCTGAGCAGGCCCTGGTTAGGCGTGCCGAGGCCGGCTGCGCAGGCCTCGTGCCACAGCGCGTGGAGGTTCTCCAGGCGCACGTCGGGGAGCACCAGGTTCTGTTCGTGGGCCACGCGGATCTCGCCGAAACCGTAGCGCTCGGCCCAGTCGGCGACGCGTTCCATCTGCTCCGCGGTGACGTCGCCCGGCGGCGCGCTGGCGCCGGGCTTGGTCGACAGCACCACCGAGGCGTAGCCCGGCACCTTGTGCGCCTGGACGTTGCGCGAGGCCCAGCGGGCGAAGGCCGGATCGGCTGCACGGGCGCTGCCGTAGGCCAGCTCGCCACCGGCCGGCGGCAGGTAGCGCGGCAATACGAAGCGCTCGGCGACCCGCTGGCACTCCTCGGCAGTCAGTTGCGCCGGGCCGTCGCGCAGGTGCTGCCACTCTTCCTCCACCTCGCGGGCGAAAGCCTCGATGCCCAGCGCCTTGACCAGGATCTTGATCCGCGCCTTGTACTTGTTGTCGCGCCGGCCGTGGCGGTTGTAGACCCGCAGGATCGCCTCGACGTAGGACAGCAGGTGCTGCCAGGGCAGGTCGTCGCGGATCACCTGGCCGAGCATCGGCGTGCGTCCCAGGCCACCGCCGACCAGGACCCGCAGGCGCAACCCGCCGGCGTCGGGGTGGCGGTAAAGGTACAGGCCGATGTCGTGCATCTGCACCGCGGCGCGGTCTTCCACCGCCGAACTGAGGGCGATCTTGAACTTGCGCGGGAGGAACAGGAACTCCGGGTTCACCGTCGACCACTGGCGCAGGATCTCGGCCAGCGGCCGGGGGTCGGTCCACTCGTCCGCGGCGACCCCGGCGAAGGCTTCGGTGGTGATGTTGCGCACGCAGTTGCCGGAGGTCTGGATCGCATGCATCTGCGCGCCGGCGAGGTGTTCGAGGATGTCGCCGACCTGCTCCAGTTCGATCCAGTTGAACTGGATGTTCTGCCGCGTGGTGAAGTGCCCGTAGCCGCGGTCGTAGTGCCGGGCGACGTGCGCCAAGGCGCGCAGTTGCGGCGCCGACAGGGTGCCGTAGGGAATCGCCACGCGCAGCATGTAGGCGTGCTTCTGCAGGTACAGGCCGTTCTGCAGGCGCAGCGGGAGGAACTCCTCCTCGCTCAGTTCGCCGTCGAGGCGGCGGGCGATCTGGTCGCGGAACTGCGCCACCCGCTCGCTCACCAGCGCCTGGTCGTATTCATCGTACTGGTACATCGCAAAGCCCTCATCGACAGGGTTTCTCCACCGATGACGGGCAGGGTGGGTGGCGAAGAAACCGGGGACCGGCTGCGCCCCTGTTTCTGGCGACAGGATGGGCCGGTGTTCACTGGCACCCACTATCGCCCGCGTACAGACAGCGAAACAGCGGCAGATTCCGCCGAAAAAAACACATCAGATGGCCGACGGCGGCGAATTCGCGCCGCCTGCGACCGGTTGCCACGGGGTGCATATCTGTACTGCCGGAGGTCGACCGGTAACCCGCGGCAATGCTGGGCCGCTGCTTTCCGGAGGCATCTGATACGGTTTTTCCCGCTCGATCTGCCGCTGTTTCGCCCATCAGCCGGTTCCTATAGTCGCAACCGCCTCTCCAGCCTGATGGGCCTACGAAAAATGAGCGAAAGAATTCCCGCGATCCAGGTCGAGCCCGCCGTACCGGCCGCTCCGTCGAAACAGCCGCCCGCGCCCGGCAAGCTGCCGTCGGCGGTGAACGGCCCGATCTACACCCGCAGCTTCACCGGTCTGTTCCGCAACTTCCGCCGCCTCGGCGGCGGCCTGCTGTTCCTGCTGTTCTTCGGCACCCTGTGGCTGAACTGGAACGGCCGCCAGGCGGTGCTCTGGGACCTGCCCGAGCGCAAGTTCTACATTTTCGGCGCGACCTTCTGGCCGCAGGACTTCATCCTGCTCTCGGCGCTGCTTATCATCGCCGCCTTCGGCCTGTTCTTCATCACCGTGTTCGCCGGCCGCGTCTGGTGCGGCTATACCTGCCCGCAGAGCGTATGGACCTGGGTGTTCATGTGGTGCGAGAAGGTCACCGAGGGCGACCGCAACGCGCGGATCAAGCTCGACCAGGGTCCGGCGAGCGCCGCCAAGCTCTTGCGCAAGACGGCCAAGCACGCGCTGTGGCTGGGTGTGAGCCTGGTCACGGCGGTCACCTTCATCGGCTACTTCACTCCGGTGCGACCGCTGGTGGCCGACCTGTTCAGCTTCCAGCTGGACCTGGAAAGCCTGTTCTGGGTGCTGTTCTTCACCGCCGCCACCTATGTCAACGCCGGCTGGCTGCGCGAGCAGGTGTGCATCCACATGTGCCCCTACTCGCGCTTCCAGAGCGTGATGTTCGACAAGGACACCCTGATCGTGTCCTACGACGCCGCCCGCGGCGAATCCCGCGGCGCCCGCAAGAAAGGCAGCGATCCGCGCGCCCAGGGGCTCGGCGACTGCATCGATTGCCAGCAGTGCGTGCAGGTCTGCCCCACCGGCATCGACATCCGCGACGGCCTGCAGATCGCCTGCATCGGCTGCGCCGCCTGCGTCGACGCCTGCGACTCGATCATGGACAAGATGGGCTATGAACGCGGCCTGGTGCGCTACACCTCGGAACGCGCCCTGGAAGGTGGCCAGACCCGTTTCCTGCGTCCACGCCTGGTCGGCTACGCGGCGGTGATGCTGGCGATGATCGGCGCCTTCGTCGTCGCCCTGGATGCCCGCCCGCTGGCCTCGCTGGACGTGACCCGCGACCGTGGGCTGTTCCGCGAGAACGCCGCCGGGCAGATCGAGAACATCTACACCCTCAAGGTCATCAACAAGACCCAGCAGCCGCAGCGCTATCGCCTGCAACTCGACGACGCACCGGAGTTCCGCCTGCAGGGCGAGCACACCCTGAGCCTGAAGCCCGGCGAGATCCTCGACTTCCCGGTGTCGGTGGCCTCTATCGCCGAACGCGCCAGGGCCGGCTCGCAACCGCTGGCGTTCAGCCTGCGCGGCATCGACGACCCGAGCCTGGCGGTCGGCAGCACCAGCACCTTCGTTTCGCCGGCGCGCTGAGGAGGCCGCGATGAGGCATGACAACACGGTCCCGGCGCGCATAGAGTGGGCGCCAGCGGCCGTGCCCACGGCCAGCCAGGACAGCGGCCAGGACAAGATGAAGCGCTACGAGAAATTCGCCGACGAGATTGCCGAGCTGATCCGCACCGGCGTCCTCGCCCCCGGGCAGAAGGTGCCCTCGGTACGGCACGCCAGCCGTACCTACGGGGTCAGCGCTTCCACCGTGTTCCAGGCCTACTACCTGCTGGAAAGCCGTGGGCTGATCATGGCCCGCGCACGCTCCGGCTACTTCGTCTGCCAGCACGTGCAGCGGCCGCTGCCGGAACCGGAGATCAGCCCGCGCCAGGCCGACGCCACCGAGGTCGACGTCAGCGAGCTGGTGTTCTCCGTACTCAGTTCGATCAAGGACCCGGACACCGTGCCCTTCGGCTCGGCGTTCCCCAGCCCGCAACTGTTTCCCCTGCCGCGCCTGGCGCGCTCGATGGCCCATGCGGTGCGCGACATGGATCCGCAGTCGGTGGTCGCCGACATGACGCCGGGCAACCATGGCCTGCGCCGGCAGATCGCCCTGCGCTACATGGTCGGCGGCCTGCTGCTGCCGGTGGAAGAACTGGTCATCAGCAACGGCGCGCTGGAGGCACTCAACCTCTGCCTGCAGGTGGTCACCCGTCCCGGCGACCTGGTGGCCATCGAGGCGCCGGCGTTCTACGCCACCCTGCAGGTGCTGGAACGGTTGAAGCTGAAGGCGGTGGAAATCCCCGTGCATCCGCGCGAAGGCATCGACCTGGAAGTGCTCGCCGACAGCCTGGAGCGCCTGCAGATCAAGGCCTGCTGGTTCATGAGCAACTTCCAGAACCCGATGGGCGCGAGCATGGACGACGAGAAGAAACGCGCCCTCGCCGAGCTGCTGGCGCGCCACCAGGTGCCGATGATCGAGGACGACGTGTACGCCGAACTGTACTTCGGCCAGCAGGCGCCGAAACCGGTCAAGGCCTACGACCAGGAAGGCCTGGTGATGCACTGCAGTTCCTTCTCCAAGAGCCTGGCGCCGGGCTACCGGGTCGGCTGGGTGGCCGGCGGACGCTACGCCGAGCAGATCGAGCGACTGAAGCTGATGACCAGCCTGTCGGCGTCGATCCCGGCCCAGGCGGCCATCGCCGACTATCTCCAGCACGGCGGCTACGACCGCCACTTGCGCAAGCTGCGCTACGCCCTGGAGACCCAGCAGAACGCCATGCTCGCGGCGGTGGCGCGTTACTTCCCCGAGCAGACCCGGGTCAGCCGTCCCAGCGGCGGCTACTTCCTCTGGCTGGAGTTGCCCGAGGCGGTCGACTCGCTGCGCCTGTTCCAACTGGCCCTGGCCCAGGGCATCAGCCTCGCCCCGGGGCCGATCTTCTCCGCCACCCGCCGCTTCGCCCATTGCGCCCGGCTCAACTACGGGCACCCGTGGAGCGCGCGGCAGGAGAAGGCGATGGAGACCCTCGGGCGGATCGCCCAGTCGCTGGCGGGATGACGCCCCGCACACGGAAAGCCACTCCGGAGTAGGGCGGATAACCGCGCGCGGTCATCCGCCATGATCGGCTCGCGTCCCCCATCCCGGTATGCGCCGCCGCCCTGCACGAACGCCTTCCCCTGCCCCATCTGATACCCAAATTCCATATCGACCTGAAGCTGTTTTACCCCCGCCCCAGCCCTTAGATTGCAGGCTCCGGCTGGCGCCCCGTCTCCCCCCTCGACGGCGGTCGCCGGCTGTTCATTTCTTTCGGGACTGTACAGATGAACAAAGCAACGACGGAACCTGCCTACAACTACAAGGTGGTTCGCCAGTTCGCCATCATGACCGTGGTATGGGGCGTGATCGGCATGGGGTTGGGCGTACTGATCGCCTCGCAACTGGTCTGGCCCCAGATGAACTTCGACCTGCCCTGGACCAGCTTCGGCCGCCTGCGGCCGCTGCATACCAACCTGGTGATCTTCGCCTTCGGCGGCTGCGCGCTGTTCGCCACCAGCTACTACACGGTGCAGCGCACCTGCCAGGTACGCCTGTTCTCCGACACCCTGGCCGCCTTCACCTTCTGGGGCTGGCAGGCGGTGGCGGTGATCCTGCTGGTCAGCCTGCCGCTGGGCAACACCACCACCAAGGAATACGCCGAGATCGAGTTCACCGGCGCGATCTGGCTGGCGATCGTCTGGGTCGCCTACGCGGTGGTGTTCTTCGGCACCCTGATCAAGCGCAAGGTCAAGCACATCTATGTCGGCAACTGGTTCTTCGGCTCGTTCATCCTGACCACCGCGATGCTGCACATCGTCAACCACATGTCGCTGCCGGTGAGCTGGTTCAAGTCCTACTCGATGTACTCCGGCGCCACCGATGCCATGGTCCAGTGGTGGTACGGGCACAACGCCGTGGGCTTCTTCCTGACCACCGGCTTCCTCGGCATGATGTACTACTTCGTGCCCAAGCAGGCCGGGCGCCCGGTCTACTCCTACCGGCTGTCCATCGTCCACTTCTGGGCGCTGATCACCCTGTACATCTGGGCCGGCCCGCACCACCTGCACTACACCGCGCTGCCGGACTGGGCGCAGTCGCTGGGCATGGTGATGTCGCTGATCCTCCTGGCGCCGAGCTGGGGCGGCATGATCAACGGCATGATGACCCTCTCCGGGGCCTGGCATAAGCTGCGCGACGACCCGATCCTGCGCTTCCTGGTGGTGTCCCTGGCGTTCTACGGCATGTCCACCTTCGAAGGCCCGATGATGGCGATCAAGACCGTCAACGCCCTTTCCCACTACACCGACTGGACCATCGGCCATGTCCACGCCGGCGCCCTCGGCTGGGTCGCGATGATCACCATCGGCTCGCTCTACCACCTGATTCCCAAGGTCTACGGGGTCGAGAAGATGCACAGCGTCGGCCTGATCAACGCGCACTTCTGGCTGGCCACCATCGGCACCGTGCTGTACATCGCCTCGCTGTGGGTCAACGGCATCACCCAGGGCCTGATGTGGCGCGCGGTCAACGAGGACGGCACGCTGACCTACTCCTTCGTCGAGTCGCTGGTGGCCAGCCATCCGGGCTTCATCGTGCGCCTGGTCGGTGGCGGGTTCTTCCTCACCGGCATGCTGCTGATGAGCTACAACACCTGGCGCACGGTACGCCAGGCGCGCCCGGAAGGAATCCTCGCGGCGGCCCGCATGGCCTGAGCCGCGACAGCGCGTCCCTTCCCTTCCCGAGCCTCGCCCGCCACGCTGCGGGCAAGGCTCGACAGCCGACGAGGAGAATCATCATGGAATTCAGCTGGAGCGAGATCCTGCTGGAGCTGCTGGCGGTCGCCGTGCTGTTCTTCGGCGTGCATTGGAGCCTGCGCCACGCCAAGACCCTGGACCAGGCGAGCATGCTGCCGTTCGCCGACGACGAGGAGGTGGCCCGCCGGGTCGAGCGGGAAACCGGCAGGAGCCGCACCGGCTGCGGCTGTCCCGGTCGCTGCCAGGGCGACTGCCGGCACTGGGACAAGAATTGGCCGGCATGACGCCGGCCAGTCGCTTCAGGGCTTTATCTTCTTCAGCTCGTTGAGCAGTTCCAGCAACTGCGCGAGCTTTTCCTCGCCGAACCGCTCCTGGATGCGCTGGTAGTTCTTCTCCATGTCGCCGCTCATGGAGACGAAGCACTGCTGGCCCTTCTCCGTCAGGTTCACGTAGACCCGCCGCTGGTCCTTGGGCGCCTTCCAGCGCCGGACGATGCCGTCGCGCTCCAGGCGCGCCAGCACGCCGGTCATGCTCGGACGCAGGATGCAGGCCTGGTTGGCCAACTGGTAGCTCTCCATCTCGCCCTGCTGGCGCAGGATGCGGATCACCCGCCACTGCTGCTCGGTGAGGCCGTGCTGGTTGAGGGAGGGACGGAAGAAACTCATCGCGGCTTCGCGAGCCTGCAACAGGGTCAGGGTCAGGGAGGGTCTTGGCGTTGACATAGGGTCCGAGCTTGGATGACTGGTTTCGAAAGTGCAGAAGAGTAGCGGAAAAAACACAGGCTGCATGCGGGTATGCAGAAGGAAATCAACGGTTTCCGCCGTGCAGGGCCAAGCCCAGTGCGAGCAGGCTGCCGACGCCGCAGACGGCCATCACCAGCGCCATCGGCAGCACGCCGGGCAGCGCCAGCCAGCCGACCGCCAGGCTGGCCAGGCAGCCGAGGCCGAACTGCCCGGACACCGCCACCGCCGAAGCCGCCCCGGCCTGTCCGGGATACAACGCCAGCAGGCTGGCGATGCAGTTGGCGCCGAGCAGGCCGGTGACGCTGACGAAGCACAGCAGCCCGGGCACCAGCGCCCACAACCCGCCCCGCTCGCCGAGCGCCGCATAGCCGAGGAGGAACAGCCCGGACACGCAGGCCAGCAGGCTGCCGGCCCGCAGCAGCGGCCGCGGACCGTGGCGGCGCACCAGGCGCGCGCTGCACCAGGTGGCGAGCATCACGCCGAGGATGTTCAGGCCGAAGAACCAGCCGAAGCGCTCCGCGCGCACGCCGAAATGCTCGATGAACACGAAGGGCGCGGCGCTGATGTAGGCGAACATCCCGGCGAACGCCAGCCCCATGCACAGCACGTAGCCCAGCGCGCGACGGTCGCCGAGCAGCCGCCCATAGGCGAGAAAGGCCTGGGCCAGGCTGCCGCCGCGGCGCTCCGGCGGGTGGCTTTCGGCGACCCGCCAGACCGCCAGCAGGCAGAGCCCGGCGAACAGCGCCAGGACCACGAACAACGCGCGCCAGCCGGCCCAGAGCATCAGGTAGCCGCCGAGCAGCGGCGCGGCCAGCGGTGCCAGCATGGTCACCATGTGCATCAATGCCAGCATCCGGGCGGCCTCGCCCAACGGATAGAGGTCGCGCACCATGGCCCGCGCCAGCACCGACGCGGCGCCGCCGCCGAGGGCCTGGAGCACCCTCAGCAGGACCAGTTGCCCCGCGCTGTCGGCCAGCGCGCAGGCCAGGCTGCTGAACAGGTACAAGGCGATACCGGCCAGCAGCACCGGGCGCCGGCCGAAACGGTCGGACAAGGGGCCGTAGAACAGCATGCCGACGCAGAAGCCGACCAGGAAGCCGCTGATGCTCCGCTGCACCTGGGCATCGCTGGCGCCGAGATCGGCGGCGATCGCCGGCAGGCTCGGCAGATACATGTCGATCGACAGCGGGCCGAACGCCACCAGCGCCGACAACAGCAGCAACAGGCGTCGTTCGCCGCTTCCGAGCTGAATCTTCGATGCACTCGCAGGCACGCTCGCCCTCCTCTTCTTCGCCTTTCGGTCCAGACGACACCGCCGTGCACGCGGATGCAAGTTCGCCGTCCGGGAAATCCCCACGACGCGACCTCGTTCACCCTGGCAGCGCGCGGGGCCTGGCTCCTTTCGCGGGCCGACAACGTTAACAGATTAACCAAATGCGCAGAAGGCGAAAGATTCCAGGTCGGTTTCGCTCTCCAGCGCCGTACCCTCCATGATCGGCAAGCATGGAAAGGGACAGAAGCTAGCGAAGCTTCCGGGAGGATCGCCAATACTTCATTAACAAGTTAACAATATGCTAAAACTCACCGTGCAATCGGCGTCACCCATACCTACAAGAACAACAACCAAGGGAAGAATCGATGATCACGGCATGCCCCCGCCCGTGCGCCTGGCGCAGCTATGCGCTTGGCCTCGGCCTCCTGCCCCTCGCCGCGCAAGCGGAATTCCTCGCGGACAGCAGCGCCCACCTCGACCTCCGCAACTTCTACCAGTTGCGCGACTACCGCCAACACGATGCGCCCCAATCGCAGGCCGGCAACTGGTCGCAGGGCTTCGTCCTGCGCCTGCAATCCGGTTTCACCGACGGTCCGCTCGGCTTCGGCCTGGACGCTACCGGGCTGCTCGGCGTCAAGCTCGACTCGGGACGCGGGCGTAGCAACGATGGCACGCTGCCGTTCGGAGCGAATTCGAAGGAGCCGGTGGACGACTACAGTCACCTCGGCCTGACCGCCAAGCTGCGCTATTCGCAGACCCATCTACAGGTCGGCATCCTCATGCCGCAACTGCCGGTGGCGTTTCGCGACGACGTGCGCCTGTTGCCGCAGACCTTCGACGGCGCGCTGCTGACCTCCAGCGAGATCGAGGGTCTCACCCTCACCGCGGGGCAATTGTGGAAGTCGCGCACCCGCGAGTCGGCCGGCAGCGACGACATGTACATCATGGGCCGCGACAAGGCCCACGCCAGCGACGAGTTCAATCTCGCCGGCGCGACCTACGCCTTCACCCCTCGGCTCAGCGCCAGCTATTACTACGGCCAGCTCAAGGACATCTACCAGCAGCACTATCTCGGCCTGCTGCACACCCTGCCGCTGGGCGAAGGGCTGTCGCTGCGCAGCGACCTACGCTACTTCGACAGCGGCGAAGACGGCGCGGCGATCTCCGGGCCGGTGGACAATCGCAACCTCAACGCCATGCTCACCCTGCGCGCCGGCGCCCACGCCTTCGGCATCGGTGTCCAGAAGATGATCGGCAACGACGCCTTTCCGGTGCTCAACGGCTACACCACGCCCTACGTGGCCAACCTGATGGCCTACCAGACCTTCACCCGACCGCAGGAGAAATCCTGGCAACTGCGCTACGACTACGACTTCGCCGGCCTCGGCCTGCCCGGCCTGAACCTCATGACCCGCTATGTACAGGGCCGCGACATCGACCGCGGCGCCGGCCGCGCCGACGACAGCGAATGGGAGCGCAACACCGACCTGTCCTACGTGATCCAGAGCGGACCGCTGAAGAGCGTCGCCTTGAAATGGCGCAACATCACCTACCGCAGCCGCTACGGTGCGGACCTGGACGAGAACCGCTTCATCGTCAATTACACGCTGAAGCTCTGGTGAAGCGCGGCCCCTTGGGGCCGCAGGCACCTCAATCCTCGAGTCGCAGTTGCAAATGCTGCTTCTTGCCCAGGCTCAGGCGCAGCCCGTCGACCTCGCCCGCCAGCGGCGCGTCCGGATCGCTGACCGGCGTGCCGTCCAGGCGCAGGCCGCCGCCGGCGGCGAGGCGGCGGACCGCGCTGCGGGAGGGCTGGATCGCGTGTTCCAGCAGCAGGTCGGTCAGCGACAGTCCCTGCGCCAGGCGCGCGCGGGATAGCTTCATCACCGGCAAGCCGCTGTCCCGCGTACCGTCGGCGAACACCCCGCGCGCGGCATCGGCGGCGGATCGCGCGGCGTGCTCGCCGTGCGCCAGGGCGGTGGCGGCATTGGCCAGGACCACCTTCGCTTCGTTCAGCTCGGCGCCCTGCAAGGCGCCCAGGCGGCGCACCTCATCCATCGGCAGTTCGCTGAACAGGGCGAGGAAGCGACCGACGTCGCGATCGTCGCAGTTGCGCCAGAACTGCCAGAAGTCGAACGGCGCCAGGCGCTCGGCGTTGAGCCATACCGCACCCTGCGCCGACTTGCCCATCTTGCGCCCGTCGCTGGTGGCCAGCAGCGGCATGGTCAGGCCGAACAGTTGGGCGCCGCCCTGGCGTCGCGACAGCTCCACGCCGTTGATGATGTTCGCCCACTGGTCGGCGCCGCCGAGTTGCAGGGTGCAGCCGCGCCGGCGCGACAGTTCGACGAAGTCGTAGGCCTGCAGCAGGGTGTAGCCGAACTCGAGGAACGACAGCGAATGCTCGCGGTCCAGGCGCTGCCTGATGGCGTCGAAGGTCAGCAGGCGGTTGATCGAGAAGTGCCGGCCGACCCGGTCGAGGAACTCCAGGTAGCCGACGCCGTCCAGCCATTCGGCGTTGTTCACCAGGCTGTCGTCGTGCAGTTCGACGTAGCGCGAGAAAACCCGAGCGATGCCGTCGATGTTGGCCTGGATCTGCGCCTCGGTAAGGATCGGCCGGCTCGAATCGCGGAAGCTCGGATCGCCGATCCGGGTGGTCGCGCCACCGATCAGCAGCAACGGGCGGTGCCCGGCCTTCTGTAGCCAGCGCATCAGCATCAGGCCCTGCAAGTGGCCGACGTGCAGGCTGTCGGCGGTGGCGTCAAAGCCCAGGTAGGCGGTTGCCGGACCGGCGGCCAGGTGCGCGGCGAGGCCGTCGCGGTCGGTGCACTGGTGGACGAAGCCACGCTCTTCGAGCAGGGCGATCAGGTCTTGCTGATGGGTCGGGACGGACACGGGTATCTCCTTTGGCACGGTGGATGCCCGAGGAGACAGGTTGGGAGGGAGTTCACCGGACCGCCGCCTCGGGCGGTTCGGGAATGCAGCGACGCATCTACCGCCTCAATGAGGGAGCAGATAGGCGTAATAGCGCTTGAAGGTCAGGGCTGCACGATTCATGCGCGGCACTCTACGCGCCTGTGCCGGGCTGTCAAGGCTGGAAAGCGCCTCGACACGAACCGAGGCACTTCCTCGCAACAGAAGCGCAGCCTGGGAAAGTTTACCCGCCAGTTATCCGCACAAATTTATGACGCCGGTTTCTCTACTTTGAAAAACAACGCCCGACCGGACGTGTACTTCAATAACTCGACCGGAAGAAACCTATCAGCAAGGCAGTTGAATTTTTTCCGAAAGCAATAATTCGATACTTTTCTGGATTGGCGCATCATCTCGTAAAAATAGCGAACCGCTTCCCAGCACCCACGAATATCAATGGATCAGCAATATCCAGATGCTTATCGCGGCATTCGAAAAAACATCGACCAGTTCCACTGACAAAATATCGGCGTCATTTGCCTAACATGGATATTCCAAGTTCACCCTATCAACTTCCCAGATTGACACTCTCGCCGGCAGATCAGTAATTTTCAGCGACCAGCCGGCAAAGTACTTTTCCAGAGCGGCTGGCAACCGATAGTCACTCTATCTTCGCAAACCGATGTTTATGCGAGAGGGCCGGCTATCGCTCAAAACTTGATTGATGAAGGAATAGCGCCATGCAACTCGCCACACTTCAGGAACTGAGCTTCGATGAAATCGACCAGGTATCGGGCGCCGGACTCTTCAGCTTCGTCGGCGATGCCATCGTCGATGTGGTCAAGGTGTCCAACGACCTGCTCAACACGTCGGTCATCTCTTCGGTCGGCAAGGTGTTCAACGCCGTCGGCCTGACCCCCATCCATCAACTGGCCGACACCCTCGGCTACGGCGTGTTCAAGGGCGTCGCCGCGGTCGGCGGCCTGCTCGGCGGCGACACCAGCCGTATCGATTACCACTACGACACCGAGTGGACCTGATCCCAGGACCTCGGCCCGCTCCCGTCGCGGAGCGGGCCTCCCCCGTCGCCGGAGACCCGGACGCCCCCGGCGGCGACCTAGGACCCGGCAACCGGGAAGGGGCGACCAGCGCCCCGATCAGGAGAACCGCCATGCACGACCTCATCCAGCACGCCGACGCCTTCGTCGGCGATCCCGACCAGGAATCCGGCGGCCTGTCGCGCCGCAGCTTCCTCGGCAAGAGTGCCACGCTCGGCGCGGTCGGCCTGGTGGCCGGCTGGACCCCGGCCTTCGTCATCCAGCCCGCCGAAGCCGCCGCCAGCAGTTGTCCGGCGCCGGCAGGCTTTCCGGCCGGCCTCGAACTTTATCGGCGGGCGTTCCGCAACTGGTCGGGGGAAATCGCCGCCGACGACCTCTGGAGCTGCGCCCCGCGCACCAACGAAGAGGTTCTCGCGGTGGTCAACTGGGCCTGGCAGAACGGCTTCAAGGTGCGCCCGCGCGGCATGGGTCACAACTGGTCCCCGCTGCTGCTGAAAGGCGGCGAGAACTGCGAGAGCCGCATCGTGCTGGTGGAAACCAGCCGTTACCTGACCCGCGTACGGATCGACGCCCAGGGCGAGTTCGGCCTGTTCAGCGCGCAGACCGGCGTCACCATGGAAGCCCTGCTGAAACAACTGGAGCGGGTCAAGCTCGGCTTCGTCGCCACGCCGGCGCCGGGCGACCTGACCCTCGGCGGGGTGCTCGCCATCGACGGCCACGGCACCGGCATCCCGGCGCAGGGCGAAAGCCGCCTGCCGGGGCAGAGCTACGGCTCCCTGAGCAACAGCATCGTGGCGCTGACCGCGGTGGTCTGGGACGGCGCCGCCGGACAATACGTGCTGAAGACCTTCCGCCGCGACGATCCGGCCTGCGCGCCGTTCCTCGTCCACCTCGGACGCGCCTTCATCGTCGAGGCGACCCTCCAGGCCGGGGTCAACAAGCGCATGCGCTGCCAGAGCTACGTGAACATCCCGGCGAGCGAGATGTTCGCCGCGGCCGGCAGCGGCGGAAGGACCTTCGACAGCTTCCTGCAGAAAAGCGGACGCGCCGAGGCCATCTGGTTCCCCTTCACCGACAAGCCCTGGCTGAAGGTCTGGACGCCGACCCCGCGCTGCCCGTTCGGCGCCCGCGCGGTCAACGGCCCGTTCAACTACCCCTTCTCCGACAACATTCCCAAGGCGCTGTCCGACCTGCTGGCGGCGATCAACACCGGCCACCCGGAACTCACCCCGCTGCTCGGCAAGCTGCAGTACGACCTGGTAGTGGGCGGCATGGCGCTGACCCTGGGCTACGACCTGTGGGGCTGGAGCAAGGACCTGCTGCTGTACATCAAGCCCAGCACGCTGCGCGTCACCGCCAACGGCTACGCGGTGCTGACCCGGCGTCGCGACGTGCAGCGGGTGATCAACGAGTTCTACCTGCAGTACCAGACGATGGTCGCCGCCTACCGCGCCAACGGCCACTACCCCATGAACGGCCCGGTGGAGATTCGCGTCAGCGGGCTCGACCAGCCCGGCGAGTCGATCGTTCCCGGCGCCCAGGTGCCCAGCCTGTCGGCGATCCGTCCGCGCCCCGACCAACCGGAGTGGGACACGGCGATCTGGCTGGACATCCTCAGCCTGCCCGGTACCCCGCAGGCCAATGCCTTCTACCACGAGTTCGAGGCCTGGCTGTTCGACCACTTCAGCGGCGACTACGCCTCGCTGCGGGTGGAGTGGAGCAAGGGCTGGGGCTACAGCCCCGCCGCCGCCTGGGACGAGCCGACGGTGGTCGACCAGTTGGTGGCGCAGTCGCTACGCCAGGGCCTGGTCGCAGACAACGATTGGGACAGCGCGGTGCGCCAGTTGAACGAAGCCGATCCGCATCGGCTGTTCAGCTCGCCGCTGCTCGACCGGCTGATGCCATGAAATGCCGCTATGCGAGGCCGTACTGACTCGGACGAAGAGCGGTTGGCCGGAGCCGATATGAATGAGCCCTCGATACGGCGTTGACTTGTTCAACAGGTCTTATCGAGGTGTCGCACGAACCGGCCTTAATCATTCGCAAAGTTTACCCGGAGTGGCAAACCCTCATCCGCCGAATATTGAAACTCATTGTCAAACGAATTATCGAGCCCATGAAAAACCGCTAATCCTGGCAGTTCATCCCACTCTTTCGGATTAGTACCATCGAATGGCTTTCCAGACTCACGGGAAGCCTAAAGGAGATATATGAAATGAAAGAACTCAATGACATTGAAGTCACCTGCGTTTCGGGTGGAACTCTTTCCGGCATGATCGTAGGCGCCGTCGACGGCGCCGCGACGGGCATGGCAATCGGCGGGAAATGGGGCGGTGCCGGCGGCTTCGGCTTCGGCGCTCTTTCCCAGTTGGTCGGCCTGATCGTGCCAACCGCAATGGGCGCTATTGCCGGGGGCACGGTCGGTCTCTTCACCAACGCAGAGACGGCTGTCGGTTACTTGGGCCAATACCGGGAAAACTTCGGTCCCGGTGATGTAGGCCGCACCACCATCTAATTAGAAAAGTCGCACTCCGGCACTTCATGCGTTTGAACTTTCGCAAGGGTGTCGGAGTGTCATGCAAGTATTATTCGAATCCAGGATCCAGCCACCATGTTTCGCCAGGAAGCCCTCGACGCCCAGCATGCCGGCGGCCTGGGCGAGATCGTGCTGATCCGCCCGGTCTCCTTCACTTTTCTCACCCTGCTGGCCGCGGCGATGGCGCTGCTGGTGGTGGGCTTCTTCCTGTTCGGCAGCTACACCAAGCGCAGCACCGTCAGCGGCCAATTGGTGCCCGCCAGCGGCCAGGTCAAGGTGCACGCGCCGCAGGCCGGCATCGTGCTGCGCAAGTTCGTCCAGGAAGGCCAGGCGGTACGACGCGGCGAGCGCCTGATGGTGCTTTCCAGCGAACGCTACGGCAGCGATGCCGGCCCGGTGCAGGCCGGTATCAGCAGGCGCCTGGAACAACGCCGCGACTCCCTGCGCGACGAACTGGAAAAGCTTCGCCGCCTGCAAGACGACGAGCGCGACAGCCTGACCAGCAAGGTCGCCAGCCTGCAGCGCGAACTCACCACCCTCGCCGCCCAGACCGACAGCCAGCAACGCCTGCTGGCGCTGGCCAGCGACGCCGCCGCGCGCTACCAGGGGCTGATGGACAAGGGCTACATCTCCATGGACCAGTTGCAGCAGCGCCAGGCCGAGCTGCTCGGCCAGCGCCAGACCCTGCAAGGCCTGGAGCGCGAACGCACGTCGCTGCGGCAGCAGTTGACCGAGCGCCGCAACGAACTCGCCGGGCTTTCCGCGCGCCAGGCCAACCAGCTCGCGGAAACCCGCCGCCAGCTCAGCGCGGTGGAGCAGGACCTGGCCGAAAGCGAAGCCAAGCGCACCTTGCTGGTCACCGCGCCGGAGAGCGGCATCGCCACCGCCGTGCTCGCCGAAGCCGGGCAGACCGTCGACAGCTCGCGTCCGCTGCTGAGCATCGTTCCCGCCGACACCCCGTTGCAGGCCGAACTCTACGCACCGAGCAAGTCCATCGGTTTCATCCGACCGGGCGACGCGGTGCTGATCCGCTACCAGGCCTATCCGTACCAGAAGTTCGGCCAGTACCACGGCAAGGTGCAGTCGATCTCCCGCGCCAGCGTCTCCTACGCCGAGCTTTCCAGCATGGTCGGCGGCGTACCGGGGCTCGGCCAGGATGGCGAACAGCTGTACCGGCTGCGGGTAAGCCTCGACGACCAGGCGGTGACCGCCTACGGCCAGCCGCGTCCGCTGCAGAGCGGCATGCTGCTGGACGCCGACATCCTCCAGGACACCCGGCGCCTCTACGAATGGGTGCTGGAACCGCTCTACAGCCTGACCGGCAAACTCTAGGAACGACCCATGGCCTTTCTCGACGCTCTCGCCCTGCGCCTGGGCCGCCGCCTGCCGCTGGTGCTGCAGACCGAAGCCACCGAATGCGGCCTGGCCTGCCTGGCGATGATCGCCGGCTACCACGGCCACCACACCGGCCTGATGGAACTGCGCCGGCGCTTCTCCGTATCGCTCAAGGGCATCTCCCTCAAGCAACTGATCCAGACCGCCCACCGCCTCGGCCTGGGCACCCGCGCGGTGAAGCTCGACCTCGGCGACCTCGGCAAGCTCAAGCTGCCCTGCGTGCTGCACTGGAACTTCAACCACTTCGTCGTGCTCAAGGCGGTCGACGGGCGCGGCGCGGTGCTCCACGACCCCGCCCACGGCCAGCGCCGGCTGGGCCTGGAGGAAGTCTCGCGGAGCTTCACCGGGGTAGCCCTGGAACTCTGGCCGGAGAGCGGCTTCGAGAAACAGGAGGCGCCGTCGCGGATCAAGCTGCTGGGCATGCTCGGCAAGGTCACCGGGCTGTACCGCTCGCTGGCCCAGGTGCTGCTGCTCGCCGGCGCGCTGGAAGTGTTCTCGCTGATCAGTCCGTTCTTCCTGCAATGGACCATCGACAACGTCATCGTCAGCGAAGACCGTGACCTGCTCAGCACCCTGGCCATCGGCTTCGGCCTGTTGCTGCTGATGCAGCAGGCGGTCAGCGGGGTGCGCGCCTGGGTGATGATGCACATGAGCACCCTGCTCGGCGTGCAGTGGCAGGCCAACGTCTTCAGCCACCTGCTGCGGCTGCCCGCGCAGTATTTCGAGAAGCGCCACCTGGGCGACGTGGTGTCGCGCTTCGGCGCGGTGAACAGCATCCAGCAGACCCTCACCGCGGCCTTCCTCTCGGCGGTGCTGGACGGCCTGATGACCGTCGCCACCCTCGGCATGATGCTGCTCTACAGTCCGCCGCTGGCGGCCATCGCCATCGCCGCCATGAGCCTCTACGCCCTCGGCCGCTGGATCTGGTACCGGCCGTTGCGCAACGCCACCGAGGAGCAGATCGTCCACGCCGCGCGCCAGCAGAGCCACTTCCTCGAGACGGTGCGCGGCATCCGCCCGCTGAAGCTGTTCCAGCGCCAGGACGAGCGCCGCTCGGTATGGCTCGGCCTGCTGGTGGAACAGATCAACGCCGGCCTGCGTACGCAGAAGCTGCAACTGTTCTACCAGCAGCTCAACGGCCTGCTGTTCG
>NZ_JBZWBG010000021.1:0-131471 GCF_058680555.1 Pseudomonas sp. YA1 | reverse complement strand
TGTCCGCAGGATCCGTGCGGTGCGGCTTACGCACCTATCGGTACCTTGCTGGGACGTCGCAGGGCCTATGTACTGGGCGCGGACCTGGACCTGCTGCCGCTGGGTCTGGCCGGTGAGCTCTACCTGGGTGGAGAAGGTGTGGCGCGGGGTTACCTGGACCGGCCGGCGCTGACGGCCGAGCGTTTCGTCCCGGATCCGTACGGCAACGGCGAGCGGGTCTATCGCAGCGGCGACCTGACCCGGGCACGTGCCGATGGGCTGGTGGACTACCTGGGGCGTGTCGACCACCAGGTGAAGATCCGGGGTTTCCGCATCGAGCTGGGTGAGATCGAGGCGCGCCTGCTGGAGCAGGAGTGCGTGCGCGAAGCGGTGGTTCTGGCCCGCGATGGCGCGAGCGGCAAGCAACTGGTGGGCTACGTGGTGCCGCAGGATGTCGGTGCGCTGGAGGACGAGAAGCGCGGCGCCCTGCGTGAAGTGCTGAAGTCGGCGCTCAAGGCGAGCCTGCCGGAATACATGGTGCCGACGCAGTGGGTGTTCCTGTCGGCGTTGCCGCTGACGCCCAACGGCAAGCTGGACCGCAAGGCGCTGCCGGCGCCGGACGCCAGTGACAGCCAGCAACAGTATGTGGCGCCGGCGACGGAGCTGGAGCGCACATTGGCAGCGATCTGGGCGGATGTGCTGAAGCTGGAGCGGGTCGGGATGGCCGACAACTTCTTCGAGCTCGGCGGGGATTCGATCATCTCGCTGCAACTGGTTAGCCGGGCGCGCCAGGCGGGAATCCGCTTTACTCCCAAGGATCTGTTCCAGTACCAGACGATACAGGGACTGGCAGGGGCTGTGCGGTTCGATACGGGGCAGCTTGTCGATCAGGGGCCTGTTCTCGGCTCGATGCCACTGATGCCGATCCAGCAACGTTTCTTCGAGGAGGATGTCCCCGAGCGCCATCACTGGAACCAGTCTTTGCTGCTGGAACCCAGCGAGGCGCTCGACCCTCAGGCGCTGCAGGGGGCCCTGGCGGCGCTGGTCGAACAGCATGATGCCCTGCGCTTGCGTTACATGCCTGGCGAAAGGGGCTGGCAGGCGGAGTTCCTGCCACAGGAAGCGAGCGAAGAGTTGTTGTGGGAACGTACGCTGGATGCTACGGAAGAACTGGAGGAGGTGATCGAGGCCTGCCAGCGCAGCCTGGATTTGCGTCATGGCCCCCTGTTGCGGGCGTTGCTTGCGGCCCTGCCGGACGGCAGCCAGCGACTGCTGCTGGTCGTACACCACCTGGTGGTGGATGGGGTGTCCTGGCGGATATTGCTGGAAGACCTGCAGCAGGCCTATCAGGCATTGGCGACCGGAGAGATGCCGCACCTGCCGGCGAAGACCAGTTCATTCAAGGTCTGGGCCGAGCGTGTGCAGGAACATGCCCGGGGGCCGGCACTCAAATCGGAGCTTGCCTACTGGCAGGCACAGCTTCAGGGCTTGTCGGATAACCTGCCCTGCGACAACCCTCATGGGAGACGTCAGCTGAAGCATGCCGCCTACGTTGGCGGGCGGCTGGAGCGAGAGTGGACCCGCCGTCTGTTGCAGCAGGCTCCGGCGGCCTATCGCACGCAGATCAATGATCTGCTGTTGACGGCCCTGGCCCGGGTGGTCTGCCGCTGGAGCGGTGAGGCCGAGGTGCTGGTGCGTCTTGAAGGACATGGTCGCGAAGATCTTTTCGAGGATATCGACCTGAGCCGTACCGTTGGCTGGTTCACCAGCCTCTACCCATTGCGGCTCAGTCCACGAATCGATCTGGTCGACTCGATCAAGACCATCAAGGAGCAGATACGGGCCGTGCCGAACAAGGGTATCGGCTATGGCCTGCTGCGCTATCTCGGCGACGATGAAGCTCGGACAACGCTCGGGTGCCTGCCGGAGGGCCAATTGGTCTTCAACTATCTAGGCCAGTTCGACGGCAGCTTCGACCAGGAGCAGGGGTTGTTCGTGCCCGCGCGGGAGGGAAGCGGTGCCGAGCGTAGCGACGAGGCAGTTCTCGACGGCCTGCTGGCTCTGAGCGGGCAGGTCTATGACGGCGAATTGAGTCTGCAATGGACGTTCAGTCGGGAAGTGTTCGAAGAAGCCACTATCCAGCGGCTTGCGGACGAATACTTGTCAGAACTCCAGGCATTGGTTGCGCACTGTTGCGAAGAGCGGAATCGTGGGCTGACGCCTTCGGACTTTCCTCTGGCGGATATCGACCAGGCACGCCTGGATAGCCTGCCATTGCCCGTCGGCTCGATCGCCGACCTCTACCCGTTGTCTCCCATGCAGCAGGGTATGTTGTTCCACTCTTTGTACGAAGAGGGCGCTGGCGATTACATCAACCAGATGCAGGTGGAAGTGGAAGGGCTGGACGTCGCCCGCTTCCGCCTGGCCTGGGAAGCGACCCTGGAGGCGCACGATGTCCTGCGCAGCGGCTTCGTCTGGGAGGGAGAGCTGGGTCGGCCGTTGCAGGTGGTGCACAAAAGCGTTTCGCTTCCTTTTGCCGAGCACGACTGGCGCGGGCGCACCGACCTCGAGTCAGCCCTGGAGGACCTGGCAGACCAGGAGCGGCTGCGGACGTTCGATTTGCAACAGGCGCCGCTCCTGCGTTGGGTCTCGGTACGAGTGGCCGACCACCGGCATCGCCTGATCTACACCAATCACCACATCCTGATGGATGGCTGGAGCGGCTCCCTGCTGCTCGGCGAAGTACTTGAACGCTACTCGGGGCGTCAGCCTGCTCCTCAGGCCGGCCGGTACCGCGACTACATCGCCTGGCTACAGCGACAGGACCGGGAAAGCGCCGAGCGCTACTGGAAAGAGCGGCTCGCCGAGCTCGATGCGCCAACTCGCCTGGCACAGGCTATACGTTGCGAACTGTTGCCAGCGAGCGGACATGGCCATTTCGTCCACGCCTTCGATCCGGTTTCCACCCAGCATTTCGAGGCATTTGCCCGCACCCAGCGGGTGACCTTGAACACCTTGGTGCAATCGGCCTGGCTGTTGCTGTTGCAGCGTTACACCGGGCAGGACACGGTGTGTTTCGGCGCCACGGTGGCGGGGCGACCGATGGAGTTGCCCGGCATCGAGCAACAGGTGGGATTGTTCATCAATACTCTGCCGGTGATCGCTAGCCCGAGGGCGGACCTGAGTGTTGTCGATTGGATCAGCCAGGTGCAGGACTGCAACCTGGGCCTGCGCGAGTATGAGCATACGCCGCTGTACGAAGTGCAGCGCTGGGCCGGGCAGGGCGGCGAGGGATTGTTCGACAGCCTGCTGGTATTCGAGAACTATCCGGTATCGGAGGCACTGGAGCAGGGAGCCCCGTCGGGGCTGCGCTTCGGTGAGGTAGAGAACCGGGAGCAGACGAACTATCCGCTGACCTTGTCGGTCGGTCTGGGGGAGACCCTCCAGGTACAGTACAGCTACGATCGCCGTTATCTGGATTCCGAGACGGTTGAGCGGTTGGCGTCGCACTGGCGCAACTTGCTAGAGGCTATGTGCCGGGCGCCGGAAATCCGCCTTGGCGAACTGCGGATGTTGGACGAGGACGAACGGCAGCGTTACCTGGCGCTTGGCTGCGACATGGATGCGGAATATCCTCGCGGTCTTTGCCTGCATACACTGTTCGAGGCGCAGGCAGGGCGCTTCGCGGACGCGCCTGCGGTGCTCTTCGACGGTGAGCTACTGACCTACGGTGAACTCAACCGACGCGCCAACCGCCTCGCGCACTACCTGCTCGCTGAGGGAGTGGGGACAGAGAGTCTGGTGGGAATCGCCATGGAGCGCGGGCCGGACATGCTTGTCGGCCTACTGGCGGTGCTCAAGGCAGGTGCCGCCTATGTGCCCCTGGATCCCGACTATCCTCGCGAGCGGCTTGCCTACATGCTGGAAGACAGCGGCGTACGGCTGGTACTGAGCCAGTCCTGGCTGTCCCCTGGGTTGCCCTTGGCGAAGGGCGTGGCCGCCCTCGACCTGGATCGGACTGGCTGGCTGGATGGTTATCCCTCGAATGACCCGCTGCGTCCCCTGGCTGCGGAAAACCTGGCCTATGTGATCTACACGTCAGGCTCGACCGGCAGGCCGAAAGGTGTCCAGATCGAACATCGTTCGCTGCTCAACTTCCTCGCCAGCATGGCGCGGGAGCCGGGGTGCACCTCTTCCGACCGGCTGCTGCAATTGACCTCTCTGTCCTTCGATATCGCTGGCCTGGAGCTATACCTGGGCCTGACCCGCGGTGCCTGTATCGTCATGCCTAAGGCTCAGCAGAGCAAGGATCCGCAGGCGCTGCTGGCCCTCATCGAAGAGGCTGAGGTCAGCATTATCCAGGCGACGCCGGCGACTTGGAGGATGCTGCTGGACGGCGCTCCGGAGCGCGCCGAGGTCCTGCGTGGCCGCAAGGCGCTCTGTGGTGGTGAGGCGCTGGGCGGAGGCCTGGCACGACGTCTGCTCGCGCACGTGGACTCCTTATGGAACGTCTACGGTCCCACCGAGACCACCATCTGGTCGTCCTGCCAGCGTGTGCTCGACAGCGAGGTCATCCATCTTGGCGGACCCATCGGCAACACCGCGCTACACGTCCTGGATGACGAACTCGAACCCATGCCGGCGGGGGGCGGCGGTGAACTGCTGATCGGCGGGGACGGTCTGGCCAGGGGCTATTTCGCACGTCCCGCCCTGACAGCAGAACGCTTCGTGCCCAACCCGTTCGATGCACACGGCGGACGCCTCTACCGCACCGGAGATTTGGCCAGCCGCCGCTCCGATGGCGTTATCGACTATCTCGGCCGTGTCGACCATCAGGTGAAGATCCGCGGGTTCCGCATCGAACTGGGCGAGATCGAGGCGCGCCTGCAGGAGCAGGGCCTCGTGCGCGAGGCTGTGGTGCTGGCACAGGAGGGAGCCCATGGCGCGCAACTGGTTGGCTACGTAGTGCCCATCACGTCAGAACTGGCACCAGATTGGCGCGATGTGCTGAGGAATGCACTGAAGGGCTGCCTGCCGGAATACATGGTGCCTGCGCAATTGGTGGCGCTCGAACGGTTGCCGCTGACGCCCAACGGCAAGATCGACCGCAAGGCCTTGCCGAAGCCGGATGCCGGCGCACAGACGCAGGCATACGCGCCCCCGCAGACCGAAGCGGAAAAAGACCTGGCGCGGCTCTGGAGAGAGGTACTCGGTGTCGAGCGGGTCGGTTTGCACGACAACTTCTTCGAGCTTGGCGGCGATTCGATCCTGGCCGTCCAACTGGTGGGGAGAATCAGGCTGTGGCGTGCTCCGGGCTTGGAGATCAGCCTGCGCGACCTGATGCACAAGCCAACCATCGCCGCGTTGCTGGAGTCGCGGTCACATGCAGGGAGTCCGCTGGTGAGCTTGAACAGGGGGCTTGAGCAGGTGCCGCCGTTGTTCTGCATTCACGGAATCTTCGGCACGGCCTTCGACTACCTGCCGTTTGCGCGGCGGATGGAGGGACGACGCACGGTTATCGGTATCCAGTCGCCGTTGCTCTCCGGTTATCGCCCCGAAGGCCTGGCGATGCGGGAGCTGGCCAGGCAGTACGCCGGACTGATCAGGCAAAGACAACCTCAGGGTCCTTACAGCCTGATGGGCTGGTCGCTGGGCGCAGTCATCAGCCTCTTCGTGGCGCGGGAACTGGAGAAGCAGGGCGAGGAGGTCGTCTTCCTCGGCCTCGCGGATGCACCGCTGGTCGACGGCAGGGGAAGAAGCGATCAGGAGCTGGGCCAGGTCCTCGATGAGTTCTTGGAGATATTCCTGGGGACGCGCTCCCGGCTTCCGGCCGAGGCGTCGGTGGATGCCTCTGTCGTAGCCAGTCATATCCGTGCTCAGGTGGCGGAGAAACCTGTTCGCCATGGCCTCACGGCGGATGAGCTGATTGGTGTGTTCGAAACCGTGGCGACCTTGCGCAAGCTCTGCTGGGATGCCGCCGAACTCGCAGGGCTCGTTGCCGGGGTTCATTGCTGGTGGGTCGAAGGGCGCGAGGCGGAGGCGCGGCAGTTCCAGGCGCAGATGTCTTTCACCTTGGCGCGAGAAACCTTCTGCCAGGCCGAGCACGACACGATCATGCAGGACGAGCGCCTGTTGCAGGAGCTTGACGAGGCTAGCGAGCGGTCTTTGAAGCAACGTACGTAGCGCGTCGACAAACGAGGGCCGGGCCGGGTTTTACCTACAGGTAAACCCGGCCCGGGTATGTCCGGGGTAACGAAATACGACAGTTGAGTTTTTTTTCCGGTTTTTCCTGCTGAGACGTCTTTGTAATTGATAAGTATTCTTAAATATTTATCCATACGAAATATATGGAGAAAAACATGCCAACAGCACATGCGGTTTCCCCTCTGGCAAGGGCTTTAGGAAGTTTGGGGGCAAACAAGATGTCCAGGCTTGGCCTGGCCCTTCTGCTGGTGAGCGCCCAGGCGGTCGCGCAGGAGTACGAATTCAACGTTCCCGCCCAGCGGCTCGACGCGGCGCTTCAGGCGCTTGGCCGCCAGGCGGGTCTGCAGGTGCTCTACAACCCGAGCGACCTGAGTGGTCTGCGTAGCCGCAGTGTCAGCGGCAAACTCGAATTGGAACAGGCGATCAGCCAACTGCTGGATGGGGCCAACGGTATCGGTTTCGAACTGCAGGGCAAAACCCTGATCCTGCGCCTGCAGGACTCCTCTTCGGTGATATCCCTGGATTCAATGGTGGTTTCAGGCCTGGCGCTGAATCCCACTACTGAGAACAGCGGCTCCTATGCCTCGCCTGCGGTGTCGATCGGCAAGGGCAACAAGAGCATCAAGGAAATTCCCCAATCGGTGACGGTGGTCACCCAGAAACGGATGCAGGACCAGAACATGTCCACCGTATCCGATGTCCTGGCCAACGCGCCGGGCGTTACCTCCATCCCGATGTTCGGTACCGGCGAGCAGTACTACTCTCGCGGTTTCTTCATCGAAAACTTCCAGTACGACGGTGTACCCCTGGAGCGCCAATCCTATGCCCGTGGTTCGGACTTCAGCGGGCAGACCGCGATCTTCGATCGGGTAGAGATTCTCCGGGGTGCGCAAGGTCTGCTGGAGGGCGGCGGCAATCCCTCGGGCTCGGTCAACTTCGTGCGCAAGCGACCGACGGCGGAGAACCAGGTCCGGCTGACTGCCAAGGCCGGCTCCTGGGATCACTATGGTACCCAGGCCGATATCTCCGGCCCGATCGACGAACAGGGAAGACTGCGAGGGCGCCTAGTTCTCGACTACGACACCAAGAACTCGTTCGTCGACCACGTAGGCGATGACCGCCAGACCATCTATGCCGCGCTCGATTACGATCTTACGGAAGCTACACGCCTCGGCTTCGGCTTCAGTCGCGAGCGGATCGACGCCAACATCGATGTCAACGGCTTGCCCAACTATACCGATGGTTCGATGCCGCATTTCAGTCGCTCGACTTTCCTCGGCGGCGACTGGTCCTACTGGGACAAGATCCAAGAGACCTTCTACTTCGATATTGCCCACCAGTTCAACGAAGACTGGTCGTTGAATGCCACGGTGGTCAATGCGCGCGAGAAGAACGACTACAAGTACCTGCTGATGGCCGGCAGCATCAATCCGGACAATACCAGTACTCTGCGGGGAGATGCCTACGTCTTCGACTTCTTTTCCGAGCACTGGGGCGGGGATGTCTATGTCAATGGTCGTACCAAGGTTGCCGATCGCCAGCTGAACCTTACATTCGGGGCGAACTATTCGGACCTGGACAGCAGCGATACCTTCGGCTGGAGGCAGCGCTACGTACCCAACTGGGATATCTTCAACTCGCCGGTCAATACCAACAAACCATCCGATGACGACATCTATTCCGTCAGGCGCAGCGACGATGGCTACGCTTCGATCCAGAAAGGCGTCTACGGCATGGGGCAATACTATCTGACCGACGACCTGTCCGTAGTGCTCGGGACTCGCATTTCGTCCTACCAGAAGGCTTATACCTCCAATGGGCCTTGGGGTTATTCGAAGGCGGTGGCCAAGGAGTCGGCGAAGGCCATTCCCTATGCCGGCATCATCTACGACCTCAATCCGGAGTGGAGTGCGTATGCCAGCTTCACCAAGATCTTCCTTCCGCAGTCGGTGCGTACCGCGAGCGGCAGCATCCTGGGACCGAAAAGCGGGAAAAGCGTCGAGACCGGTCTGAAAGGCATCCTCAACGATGGCCGCTTGAATGCCACCTTCGCGCTGTTCCGCATGGAACAGGACAACATCCCGATCCAGGACGCCAACCTGCCCGATGACGTTCAGGAAGCCAACTGCGGCGGTACCTGCTACCACGGCGGCGGCAAGGCTATCAGCCGCGGCTTCGAGACCGAGCTCAGCGGCGAGTTGTTCGACAACGTGCAGGTATATGCCGCCTACACCCTCAACCTGCTGCGTTACCAGGGCGAGGTGCCCAGCGAAGCGGATGACGTTGGCGCCAGCGTCAATACACCGAAGCACATATTCCGCTCCTGGGTCGACTACCGGTTGCCGGGCAATTGGTCGCGGGTATCCGTCGGCGGCGGCGTCAATGCACAGAGCCGGTCGGCCGGGTTCGGCTACTACGGACGGGAGCAGAGCGGCTTCGCGGTATGGAACAGTCGCCTGGCTTATCGCTTCACCGAAGAGCTGACCGGTGCGATGAACGTCAACAACATTTTCGACAGGCGCTACTTCAAGTCCGTCGACTATGGCCACAACTACTTCGGCGATCCGCGCAACGTGCTGTTCACGCTTACCTATAGCTACTGAGCTGCTGACGGCCGGTCATCGGGCCTGCCGGAACGGGAACTGTACGAATGCCGGCCTTCGGGCCGGCTTTTTTCTATCCGTTCGGAATCCGGGTGACGGCCAGCAGGGTTGTTGGCGATTCTCGTCGGCTGGTCCGTGACGAGCACGACGGTGCGTCATTGCCGGCAGTGCAGGCACAAAGATAGAGGCGCGCAGCTAATGTTGGGCGACTGGGCGACTGGGCGACTGGGCGGCGGCGATGTCTTCAGCACGCTTCGCAGTAGAAGAGAGGGAGTCGAGAGACGCAGAGACGGGCTGGCTGAGCGGGCGATACGACGTGTGGAAAGGCGGTTTGTCGGGGTGAGCTTCGCTGCTGCCTCACCGCGAGGCGGGAAGGGCGGACGGGACGCCATGGTGTCCCGTCAGGCTGATGTCTATCAGGCGGGGTGCAGCGCGGGTTCCACAATCTGGCCGGCGTGCATATGTACCAATTTGTCGGCGATGTCGAAGTAACGGTCGTCGTGGGATATGACGATGAGCGTGCGGCCCTGGCGTTTCAGTTCGGGCAGCAACTCGGTGTAGAACACGCGGCGGAATGCGGGGTCCTGGTCGGCCGCCCATTCGTCGAATACCAGCACTGGGCGGTCGTCCAGCCAGGCGTTGATCAGCGCTAGGCGTTTGCGTTGACCAGTGGAGAGGTCGGTGGTGGTGAAGCTGCCATTGCGGATACCCACCTTGTGTGCGATGTCCAGGCGCTCCAGGTATTTGTGGGCTTCCGCTGGCAATTCGGTGCGGCCGCGAAGCAATTCGTCGAACAGGTAGTAGTCGGTGAGGACGGTGGCGAACAATTGGCGGTAGTCGTCTCGTCGCGCGTCGTCCACAGTCTTGCCGTTCAGGCGGATTTCGCCCTGCTGTGGGGTGTATAGACCCAGGAGCAGCTTGATCAACGTGGTTTTGCCGCAGCCGTTCTCCCCGACGACGAAGACGATTTCGCCCCGGCGAATGGTCAGGTCGAGAGGGCCGAGATGGAAAGACTGACCGCCTTCGGATTGTGGGTAGTCGTAGCGCACCTGGCGCAGTTCGATTCGCTCCAGGCTCATGTCCGCCGGAGCGGGAGTGCTTTCCAGAAGGTGTGGCTCGGAGGAGGAGAACTGTCCTGCCAGTTCGCCGATACGGCGTAGTGCGATCTTGGCGCGACTCAGGTTGGGAATGTTGATGACCAGTTGTTCCAGGGGAGCCTTCATGTACAGCATGACCAGCACGAATCCTCCCAACACGGTTCTTTCGGCAGCGGGCCAGAGTGCCAGGAAGGCGATCGCCATTCCGATCACCGCGAAGAACAGCATCGAGCCGAAGGTCTCGGCGCTTATGAATATGGCGGCGGAGCGTACGTTGGCCTTACAGATGTCTTCTGTCGTGCCATGGATCTGCCTCTCCAGCAAATCGATGCGGCGTTCGCGCTGTATGCGCAGTTCCTTGGCTCCGGCGGAAATGGCTTGGTAGTGCTTCTGCAGTTCGTCCTCGCCGTCGCGAGCTGCCTGTAGGCTATGCGTGCCGCGACGGTGGGCCAGATATTGGGCGCCACTACCGAGCACCACTGTCAGCACCGTGACCAGCAGGATCTGCCAGGATAGCAAGGCCAGGTAACTCAGGCAGCCGATGGTCACAGTGAAGGCGATGAGCATGGGCGATACGCTCAGAGCGAAGACGCTGAGTGCGCCGACGTCGTTGAGCAGTACCGGGATCAGGCGATGCGCACGATAGCGTTCCAGTTGTTCGATCGGCGCGGCGAGAATCCTGGCGGCCAAGTCTCGACGCAGGGTGGCGACCACGCGCTGGCCAACATAATTCGTCAGCAGTTTCGACAGGGTCGAGCAGACCAGGGTCATGACGCACAGGAGGGCGAAAAGCAGGGCCACGTGCAGGTTCGGGCCGCCTTCTGTATTCATTGCAGTGTTGATGGTGGCCAGCAGGGCCGTGACGCTGAGGCCGCCGGCGATTCCCAGCAGTACCGAAAGCAGGACGTGCGGCCAGAACGGCTTGAGGAGAGTCAGGGTTTCATGGGCAAGGCTTTCAGCTGTTCGGGTCATGGGGCCTTCTCGGATGCCTACGGAGAAATGGAGGTCGATGGGTAGTCGCGTCGTTGACCTCGTCTTGATCCAGTGAGACGAGAAGGAGGTCGTCCGATTTAGGCCGTGCAACTGTGGGGCGCATGCTGGAAAGGGCGTGCCATGCGCCGTGGGATACTTCTCCTAGCTGGAAGACGAAGTGGCGGGGGAAATGTTTAAGTTGCTCTGGCCCGTCCGGCAGTTGCCGATAAATTCGGCCGGGGGTCGTTCGTTGCTCTCATGGAGAGCATGCAACCGGGGCGCTCGAAGTCCCGGCGAGTGCCGCGTACACGATGTGTATTCCCATGCACGACGCCGATCCACTCCCAGGAATGAACCATATGAAGAAACGGAAACTCGCCTACATCTGGTCGCTGCGCAATGCTGCAGCGGACAAGGCCGGTCAGTATGTCCCCTACAAGGGCGAAGAGCGCTACATGAAGTCGGTGCTGGAGTCTCTCGTCGAGGGATTGAACCAGACGTCGCTGGGAGAGGCATACGAGTTGGTCGGCGTGATCTATGACGACGATGCGGGGTTGCCGCGCGACCAGGAAAAAATCAGGGACTACGGTTTCGCCTATCGTCCCGGGCAGCAATGGTTCTATCCGGCAGACCTGCAGGTGCAAGGCAAGACCCTGAACGACCTCTTGCTCAGCGTGCCGTCCACCTACCGTCGGTACCCACGGGGTACGCCCGAGCACGTGGCCGGCAAGAGCGATTTCGAGCGACGCCTGCATGACACCCTGGTGGAGCTGGGCGCCGATGTAGTGGTATTGGACGGGCTCCTGGTAATCCTCGATGAGCTGGTGCGCCCAGGCGCTCCGTTCGCACGACGGATCATGAATATCCATCCTGGCGTGACGCGCGAGGACTCGCCTTACGAGCGTCGTGGTGCCTATGCGACCCTGGATGCCCTCTATGGAGCGCGTGGCGAGAAGGTGGTGGATTGGTCGACCCTGGAAAAGGTCGCGGTCGAGCCGCTGTACTGGACCGGGGCATCCTTCCACTATGTGGACAATGGCATCGATTCCGGCGAGGTATTCCACGATGTGTTGAAGACCGAGATATCGCCCGAGGATACCATCCTCGAACTACGCTGGAACAACTTCAACAACAGTCTGTTCCCGGCGCTGCATGAGGGCCTGGCGCTGCTGGCGGAAAAAGGCTGACCGGGAGTTGCCGTAGCGTTGAGCGAAGGCCGGGAGCGAGAGCGTCCCGGCCTTTTCCATCAGAGTTCGCGGGCGACGCGAAAGCCGATCCAGTCTCCGCGGGTGTCGGGGTAGGCATTGTTGCGATTGCCCGAGCGCGAGAAGATCGGCGGCTCGCCCCAGTCGTTGCCGCGGATCTGCACCAGCTCGCACTTGTCCTCCATCCACGCGCTGCCGTCGCTCGGCGCGCCGTTGTAGTGGTCGTGCCAGCAATCGGCGACCCACTCGTAGACGTTGCCGTGCATGTCGTAGACGCCGAAGGCGTTGGGCGGGAAGCTGCCCACCGGCGAGGTGAAGTTGTAGCCATCGCTGGCGCCGTAGGTGTTGGCGTGCTTGGCGATGCTGTATTCCTTGCCTTCGTCGAACGGGAAGGGGAAGGGGCCGGCGCTGCCGGCGCGGGCGCCGTACTCGCGCTCGGCCTCGCTGAGCATGCGGTAGTGTTTGCCGGTCTTCTTTGACAGCCAGGCGGCGTAGTTCTTCACGTCGTTGTAGTCGACGCATACCGCCGGCTGGCGAGGGCCTTGCTGGTAGCGCGGCTTGCCGGCGATGCATTCGCGGCCGGGGCGGGTATCGCCGTCGGCCAGCTTGACGCCGGTGGCCTTCAGGTAGGCGTCCAGTTCGCCGGCGGTGACCTGGTAGCGGCTGATGGCGAACGGCTTGGCGAAGGTCACGTCGTGCAGCGGGCCCTCGTCGGGCTGGCGGCCGACCTCGTCGTCCGGGGTGCCCATGGTGAAGCTGCCGGCGGGCAGTACGACCATCTCCGGGCAGTCCTTGCAATCCTTGAACACCGTGCCGGGTTTCTTCGCTTCGTCGGCGAAGGCTGGGGCGGTGGCGACGATCAGTGCGGCCAGGGCCAGGGGCGGTAATGCGTGCATGGCGGTTCTCGTTGAGTGGCGAAAGGGGTCAGGCGAGTTGCGGGGCGAGGATTTCCAGCACCCGGTCGATCTCCGCCTCGTCGTTCAGCAGGCTCGGCGCCAGGCGCACCACCGGGCCGACATCGCGATCCACGGCGTCGCTGATTACCCGGTGCGCCATCAGGTGTTTGGCGACCGCCTCGCAATCGCGGCCTTCGACGCGGAAGAAGGTGAAGCCCGAAGACAGCTCGGGGCTGGTCGGCGTGACCAGGCGGACCTTGGGATGCTCGCCCAGGCGCTGCTTGAGGTAGGCGTTGAGCTGGTGGATACGCGCCTGGACCTCGGCCTTGCCCAACTGCAGGTGCAGCTCGAAGGCCGTGCCCAGGGCCAGGCGATGTTCGAAGGCGTGGTAGCCGCCAGGGGTCATCAGGGTGCCGAAGTTGTCGGCGCGGGAGAAGGTCGGGATGCTCGGCACCAGGTGCTCCTGGAGCTGTTCCGAGCGGGCGATGATGACCCCGGTGCCACGCGGACCGAACAGCCACTTGTGGGTGCCGGCGATGAAGTAGTCGCAGTCGAAGTCGGCGAAGCTGACGTCTTCCACGCCGAAACCATGCACGCCGTCGACCACGTAGATGATCCGGTCCTGTTCGTCGCGCTTCTGGTTGAGTTCGCGCACCAGCTTGCCGATCTCGCGGATCGGCAGCTTCACGCCGCTGCCCGACTGCACCCAGGTCATGCCCAGCACCCGGGTCTGCGGGCGGATCTGAGCGGCGATGCTGGACAGGATCTCGTCGGCGGAAACCCGGTGCGGGTCCTTGAACAGCGGAAACTCGCGGACCTGGGTACCCATGCGCTTGTGCCGGTATTCCAGGGTGGTGTAGGTGGAGTAGTGCTCGTGGGAGGAGGTCAAGATCTCCTTGCCCGGCTGCACCAGCAGGCCGCCGTAGATCGCCGCCAGGCCGTCGGTGGTGCTGCCGGTGAGCGCCACCTGGCCAGGTTGCACGGCGAAGTAGCGACCTGCCCAGGCGCGAGCCTCGTCCTCGTATTTCCAGATTTCCTCGCGATGCCAGTCGACGGTTTCGCCCGGGTTTTCATTGAAGCGCAGACGCAACCGGTCGATGGCCTGCTGTACCGGGCGCGGATGAGAGGCAAGCAGGAAGTTGGCGAAATGCAGGTACCGCGGATCGAGGTCGAAGAGCTGGCGCAGAGCCTGCCACTTGTCGCTGTTCGACTCGGTGGCTGCCTGGGTGAGTCGGGCCGAAGAAAGCAGTGGCAGGCCGGCGGCGATGATACCGGCCTGCTTGAGGAAGGTGCGACGGTCGGTCATGAAGAGATCCGTTACGGCTGGATGGGGGAGGAGATGGGCTTGGCGCGCTTCTGTACCTCGCCCCAGACGCGCAGGAAGTTACCTCCCCATAGCTTGGCGATGTCGGCGTCGGAATAGCCGCGGATGATCAGCTCGGCGGTGACGTTGCGGTTCTCGCTGACATCCTTCCAGCCATCCAGCCCGCCGCCGTCGTTGAAGTCCGAGGCGATGCCGACATGGTCGATGCCTACCTTCTTCACCGTGTAGTCGATGGCGTCGACCAGTTCCTTGAGGCCTGCCTTTGGTTCTTCTTCGAGGATTCCATAAAGCGTGCTGGCGTATTCACCGAACTTCGACTCCGGCCAGATAGCGATGATCGGATCGCCCGGCATCAGGGCATAGTCCAGGCTTTCCAGGGGGGGCAGATCGAAGCGGATACGCAACGCATTGAGCTTTTCCAGGGTGGGTTTGCTGAGTGGGCGCAGATAGGCGGGGAAACCAACTACCTGGATTACACCGCCGCTGTCCTTGATCAGTTGCATCTGCCGGTCGCTGAGATTGTGTCTGATATCCACCAGGGCTCGTGGGGCCGAGTGTGACGCGACGATGGGCGCGCGACTGAGCGCGGCTACCTGTTCCAGCGCCTTGCCCGACATCTGCGAGACGTCGATGATCACACCCAGATCGTTGAGTCGTTGTACCGCCTGCTTGCCCAGCGGCGAAAGGCCGCCCAGCGGGTCCGGCGAGTCGTTGAAGAACGGCAGGGGGCGAGCTGCATCGGACCAACTGTTGTTGCCGACATAGTTGAAGCCGAACATTCGGACGCCTCGGGCTGCCCAGCGGTCCAGTTGGGAAAGGTCGTCGCCAAGCGGATAGGCATTGAGCATGCTCATGACTACGGCGAACTTGCCTTCCATGGCCAGCCGTCGGAAGTCTTCGGGCGAGTAGGCGATAGCGATCCGGTTGGGAAAATCGCGAACCATGCCGGTGAGGATCTTGTAGCGGGTTTCCTGCTGGTGGCGAGCCTCTTCGACGAACCCCAGGGTCGGTTTGTGGGGGGAATTGGGCCCGCTCCACATTTCTGGCCAGCCGAAGATCGCCAGGGCGGCGCCCGAAAGGCGGCCCCGGCCAGCCTTGATCAGATCAAGCTGGCCGGGGCCGTCTTTGTCCACTTCGTTGCCGGTCGTACCGAAATCCAGGGGAACGGTGATCTTGCTGTCGAAGGAGAGGATGCGGTCCTGCAATTCCTCTGCATGCTTCATGACTTTGCGTGGGTAGCTGGCGCTGCTCGGCCCGAAAGCTTTCCAGGCCAGCAGGCCTGCGCCGACGAGAGTAATGAAGAGGATCGGTAAGCCTAAGTAGAGGGCCTTGCTTGTACGTGGTCTGGTCATTGCCATCTCAGTCAGGGTCGAGATCGAGGAGCGCCGGCGGTTGCCTGTCGAAGCGGGCCCACCTGTCAGGGAGGAACGAGGCGGGAGAGGGAAAATTTAGCCATGGCCCCTCTCGACCATGGTGTCGAGGCTTGGTGGCGTGCCAGTAAATTTGCCGACGGACGGAACGTTCTAGCTGGATAAAGCGGGCTTCGCGGTTGACACAGGTAGGACGATGACGGTTTCTCGACGAGGTTTCATGGCCGGCTTGGCGCTGACCGGAGCGGCGGCGTTGCCGGTGGCTTACTACACCCGCCGTCACTTGGCCCGCGAAGAAGAGGAACCGCCCACGGCCGACGAGGCCGTGCTCGATCTGGCCGATACCGCGGGTATGCGCCTGGGTGGTCGCTTGCGTGGGGTGTGGGACCTGCGTCTGGTCGGTGCTGATGCTGGCTTGCCCGGCCTGCCGGCGGAAGGCTTGCAAATGGTGCTGGATGTCGCTCCCAAGGGGCGTGGCCTGATTGGCTATCTCGATACTCCTACACGACTGCTGTCGAGCGATGAGCCCAGGTTCCGTGTGAGCGGCGACCTCGTTGGAGCCAGTTCGGCGCGAATTCGCTGGCGCCTGGTCGACCAGGCTTCGGCGTCGATGGCGCCGACCCATGACTGCTCCGCAGTATTTGATGAAGTCTGGGATAATTTCGCCAATGCCGGGGACGGCACGCTGAGCGGGCATATCTTGCGCCTGGATCGTTCTCCGGGGCTGCCGGAGGAAGATTTCCGCTTCGTAGCGGTCAAGCGACACTTTCCGCCAGCTCGCGAACGCATCGCTCTCAACGAGAAATTGCTGGGATGGTTAGTGTCGCCGCAGCACCGGTTGTTCCACCAGCTATGGCACGCCTCGCGGGACAAGTGGCATCAACTGTCGGAGAAGCAGCGCAATGCGTTGCGTGGGGTGGGCTGGCAGCCTGGCCCGCTGGACCGGGAGCGCGATGCGCGGGGGCCAAGAAAGGATCGCAACGCTTCTGGTATCGACTTCCTTTTCATGCATCGGCATATGCTGCATACCGCACGATCCATGCAAGACCTGCCATCCTGGAAGCGTTTGCCGCGCCCCGCGGTTCCGCTGGAATTCGATCGTCCCGGCTTCATCCGCTACTTCGACAATCCAGATGGTTTCTCCGTGCCGCCGGCCTGGGTAGCGGTCGGGGACGACGAATACAGCGAATGGCTGCGTGGGTTGAAAAGCGCAGAAGCGTACCATTCCAATTTCCTGGCCTGGGAGTCGCAGTACCAGGATCCGGAATATCTGGCGAAGTTGACCCTGGGACAGTTCGGCTCGGAGATGGAGCTGGGTATGCACGATTGGTTGCATATGCGCTGGGCGACCGTGACCCGCGACCCATCCAACGGGTCGCCGGTCATGGGCGACCGCGTCCCGTCGGATTTCTCGCCGCGCTGGTTCCGCCCGGAGAACGATTTCCTCGGCGATCCGTTCTCGTCCCATGTGAATCCCGTGTTCTGGTCCTTCCATGGCTGGATCGACGACCGTATCGAGGATTGGTACCGTGCCCACGAGCGTTTCCATCCCGGCGAAGTTCGGCGTCGAGAGGTGCAGGGTATTCCCTGGTTTGCGGCTGGGCGCTGGGTGGAGGTGGACGACCCTTGGCTCGGCCCGGCGACCCATGGTTGCGGCCTGTCGGATCTGCAGGCGAGCAGCAATTCGGTGGAGCTGGACGTGGAAACCATGAAGCTGGCGGTACGCATCATCTTCAGCGAAGAAGACCAGTTGAGCGGCTGGCTCAAGCGTGCGCCGCGGCGGCCCTGGTACGCGCGCAACCTGAAGCTGGCGCGCGACCAGCTCAGGCGCTGAACGGCGAAAGAGCGAGTAAGGATGGAGGAGGCCCGCGCAACGCGGGCCTCAGTCTTTCCGCGCGAGACCCTGGCGGTCGCTCTGCCAGCCGCCGCCGAGGGCCTTGTACAGGCCGACCGAGGCCTGCAGGCGGGCCAGTCGCAGTTGCACGGCGGCATCCTGCGCCGCGTACAGCGTGCGTTGCGTTTCGAGGACCGTCAGCAGGGTTTCCGCGCCGGCCTGGTAGCGGCTGTCGGAGAGATCGAAGGCGCGCTGCGCCTGCTCCAGCTCCTGCTGCTGCCAGTGCAACTGGCGGTCGAGGCCGTCGATGCTGTTCAGCGAGCGTTCGGTGTCGGCAAAGGCGGTGAGGATCGCCTTGCGGTAGGTTTCCAGCAGTTCTTCCTGGCGCGCCAGGCTGCGGTCGCGCTCGGCGCGCAGGCGGCCGTGGTTGAAGATCGGGGCGAGCAGGTTGGCGCCCAGGTTGTAATAGGGGTTGCGGAAAGTGTCGGCGGCGCGGTTGGCGCCGGACGACAGCGAGGCGCTCAGGGTCAGCTTGGGGAACAGCGCCGCGCGCGCCACCTGCACGTCGGCCTGGGCCGCGGCCAGTTGCGCTTCGGCGTTGGCGATATCGGGACGGCGGCCGAGCAGTTCGCTCGGCAGGCCCGCTCCGGTCTCCGGCCAGCGCAGGCTGTCGAAAGGCCGCTCGGCCACCTGTAGCGCCTGCACCGGCTCGCCGATCAGGGTGGCCAGGGTAATCAGCGCCTCATGGGCCTGCTGCTCGAGCAGCGGCAGCTGCTTGCGCTGGCTGGCGACCAGGCTGCTCTGCTGGGCGACCTCCAGGGCGGTGGCCGAGCCCGCGGCATGGCGGGTCTCCACCAGGCGCAGGACGTGCTCGGCGTTGTCCAGGTTGAGCCTGGCGATGCGCTGCTGTTCGCGCAGCGCCAATACCTGCAGGTAGCTGTTGGCGACGCCGGAGAGCAGGGTCAGCTCTACCGTTGCGCGGTCGTACTCGCTGGCCTTGAGGCTTTCCAGGGCACTGCGGTAGGCAGCCCGGCGACCGCCCCAGAAGTCCACTTCGTAGCTGGCGCTGAGGCCGGCGGAGAAGGAGTCGACGGCATCGTTGTCGGAGGTCGCGTCGGTACCGCTGTAGCCCGAGTCGCGCAGGAGTTTCTGCCGGCTGGCGCCGAGCGTCGCATTCAGCTCCGGCAGCAACGGCGCGCCGGCGATCACCGCCGAGGCCTGGGCCTGGCGCACGCGGGCCACCGCTGCGCCGAGGTCCTGGCTGTTCAGCAGGGCGCGTTGCAGCAGGCTGTCCAGTTCCGGCGCGCCGAAGGCCTTCCACCACTGGCGGATCTCGCTGGCATCGCTGCGCCCGGCCGCCAGGTAGCGCCACTGAGGGGGCGCGGCCAGGCCGCTGTCGAGGGGCGCCGGCGTGCTGCCGCAGGCGCCGAGCAGCAGGCAGGCGGAAATCAGGGAGAGATTCTTCATGGACATATCCGTCATTGGCTGGCCAGGGCGGCCACCGGGTCCAGCTGGGCGGCCTTGCGCGCCGGCATGAAGCCGAACACCAGGCCGGTGACCAGCGCGCAACTGAAGGCGCCGACGATGGCCGACAGGGAAAAGGCCACCGCGACCTGGCCGAGCAGCAGCACGCCGCCGATGCACAGGGCCAGGGCGATCCCGGCCAGGCCGCCGACCACCGAGAGCATCGCCGCCTCGGTGAGGAACTGGCGGAGGATATCGCCCTGGCGGGCGCCGGTGGCCATGCGGATGCCGATCTCGCGGGTGCGTTCGCGCACGGTCATGAGCATGATGTTCATCACGCCGATCCCGCCTACCAGCAGGGAGATCGCGGCGATCGAGCCGAGCATCAGCGACAGGGTGTTCTGGGTCTTCGCCTCGGCCTGGATCATCGCCGCGTTGTTGGTCAGCTCGTAGTCGCGCTGGCCGCGGTGCAGGCGCAGCATCAACTGGTCGATGGCGCGTTCGGCCTGGTGCACGCGCTGGGCGTCGGCGGCGGCGATGATCACGTACTCGGGGTTGCGCGTGCCGAACAGGCGGATGCTGGCAGCGGAGTAGGGGATGGCGATGCGGTTGTCGGCATCCTTGTCGCCGGAGCTGGAGCCTTTCTCGGCGAGCACGCCGATGACCTGGAACGGCACGTTCTCGATGAGGATGTAGCGGCCGATCGGGTTGGCGCTGCCGAACAGCTTCTTGCGCACCTTGTAGCCGATCACCGCGACCGTGGTGGCGGCGTCTTCGTCGCGCTCGGTGAAGTAGCTGCCCTCGGCCACCGGCCAGTTGAGGATTTCCGGGAAGTCGGTGTTGTTGCCGCCGACGTAGGCGTGGTAGTCGATGTTGCCGTAGCGCACCACCAGCTCGCCGCCGTTCACCGGCATGACCTTCTTCACCTGGGGCAGGGTGGCGATGGCGGCGACGTCGTCGCTGCTGACGATGCCCATCGGCGCGCGCGGGTTCGGCGAGTAGCCGCTGAGATAGATGATGTTCGAGCCGAACGCGCCCATCTGCGCCATCACCTGGCGCTTGCTGCCCTCGCCGACGGCGAGCATGACCACCACCGAGGCGACGCCGATGATGATCCCGAGCAGGGTCAGCGCGGTGCGGAACCGATTGATCCACATCACCCGCCAGGCGGCGCGCACCGCCTCCAGCAGTTCGGCGCGCCAGGCCCCCGAGGGTTCGCTGCTGCCCTCGGCGAGGCGCTGGCTGAGATCGTCGGCCTGCAGGTGGCGCTCGACGCCGGCGCTCGGTTGCGCCGGGCGCTCGTCGTTGGCGCTGTCGCTGACGATCTCGCCGTCGCGCACCTCGATGATGCGCTTGGCGCGGGCGGCGACGTCGCGATCGTGGGTGATCAGGATCACCACGTGGCCCTGGCTGGCCAGCTCGTCGAGCAGCGCCATGACTTCCGCGCCGCTGTGGCTGTCGAGGGCGCCGGTGGGTTCGTCGGCGAGGATGATATGGCCGCCGTTCATCAGCGCGCGGGCGATCGACACCCGCTGCTGCTGGCCGCCGGACAACTGGTGCGGACGGTTGGCGGTGCGCTCGGCCAGGCCCAGGCGTTCGAGCAGGGCCCGCGCGCGGGTGTGCCGCTCGCTCGCCGGGGTGCCGGCGTAGATCGCCGGCATCTCGACGTTTTCCTGGGCCGAGGCGGAGGGGATCAGGTGATAGCCCTGGAACACGAAGCCGAATGCCTCGCGGCGCAGCCAGGCCTGCTCGTCGCTGTCCAGTTCGGCGACGTCGTGGCCGGCGAAGTGGTAGCTGCCGGAGCTGGGCCGGTCGAGGCAGCCGAGGATGTTCATCAGGGTCGACTTGCCGGAGCCGGAGGCGCCGACGATGGCGACGAACTCGCCGGCGTGGATCGACAGCGATACGCCCTTGAGTACCTCGACTTCCGGGGTGCCATTGCCGCCGTAGCGCTTGCGGATGTCGCGCAGTTCGATCAGGGGGACGGGGTGCGTGGCGTTTTCCATCAGCTGTCGCTGCCGTCGGGAGCGGCCATCAGCAGGCGGTCGCCTTCCTCCAGGCCGGCAAGCACCTGTACCCGCAGGCGGTCGCTGATGCCGGTCCTGATCTGGCGGCTCTGCGGCTTGCCGTTGCTGCCGACCACCCAGGCGACCTGGCCGCCCTTGCCGTCGTCATGAATGGCGGCGACCGGCGCGGTGAGGATGTTTTCCGCGGTGGCGGCGACGAAGAACACCTGGGCGGTCATTTCCGCCATCAATTGGTGGTCGCCGTTGTCCACGTCGACCAGCACGGTATACAGCACCACCCGGCCGCTGCCGCTCTGCCCGCCGCTGCCGCTGGTGGGGCTGCCGCCGCCCTGGTTGCTCTGGTCCAGCGGCTTGGGTGGCACCGGGAGGATCTGCCGGACCTTGCCGGTCCAGCGCCGGCCTTCGCCGCTGAGGGTCGTGAAGTAGGCCGGCATGCCAGGCTTGACCCGGCCGATGTCGGCTTCCGAAACCTGGGCCCAGACGGTCATCGGCGACAATTTGGCGATCCTCAGGATCAACGGGGTCTGCTGCTGGGCATTGAGGGTCTGGCCTTCGCGCGCATCGACCGCCACCACCGTGCCGGACATCGGCGCGTAGATGCGGGTATAGCCGAGTTCGGCTTCGTCGCTGCGCAACGAGGCCTGGGCCTGGCGGATCTGCGCCTGGTACATCTCGATCCGCGCCTGGGTGGCGAGCATCTGCGCCTGGGCGCTCTGCACGTCCTCGGTACGCGTCGCGCCGCCGGCGGCCAGCCGCTGCTGGCGCTGGTACTGCTGGCGGGCGAGGGTGTACTGGGCACGTTGCTCGGCCAGCTGGGCCTTGAGCATCTCGATCGAATAGCGGCCGGCATCGACCTTGGCCTGCTGGGTGGAGGGGTCGATCTCGACCAGCAACTGGCCTTCCGTCACATCGTCCCCGGCCTCGACGTGCAACTTGCGGATCTGCCCGGAGGCCTGGGCGCCGACGTCGACGTAGCGCCGCGGTTGCAGGGTGCCGAGCGCCGAGACGCTGCTCTCGATGCTGCCGCGGCTGACGCTCACGGTATCGAAGCTGTTGCTGCGGAACGGATAGGCCTGCCAGGCGGCCAGGGCGATCAGGGGGCTGAGGCAGACTGCGACGAGCAGTGCGCGACGAGTACTACGGGTTCGTCTCATTCGGGAATCCGGCCGGTGCGTGGAGAGACCGCCGCCGCTGGATCGGCAGGCTGGGCACTGCCAGATATACGAGGCCAGGGCGGCTAAATTTAACCTGGGTTCAGAGCTGGGCGTAACGGCTGCTGATGCGGATGCTGCCGTCCTCGCGATGTTCCAGGTCCACGGGCAGGACTTTCGGCAGGGCGTCGACCAGGCTGCGGATGTCGCGGGTGCTGTAGATCCCGCCAATGCGCAGTTTCGCAGCGCTCCTGTCGCCCAGGACCAGCGGAGCGTCGAGGTAGCGGTTGATCAGCGGCAGGGCCTTGGACAGGGGCAGGTCGTCGAGTACCAGGCGGCCCTCGCGCCAGGCTAGCGTCTGGCGGGTATCCACGGCCTCGACCAACGGTTGCAGCAGGCCCGGATAGTAGCTGGCCTGCATGCCGGGAGTCAGGCTGCTGTCGTTGCCCGAGCCTTCGCTGCGGACCTTCACCGAGCCCTCGGTGACGGTGACTACCACGTTGTCCTGGTACTTCCAGACGTTGAAGCGGGTGCCGGTGACGGTGATCGAGCCGTTGCCGGCCTTGACCACGAAGGGGTGCGCGCTGTCGTGGGTGACATGGAAGTAGGCCTCACCCCTGTCCAGGGAAACCCGGCGGATGTCCTTGAAATTGGCGAAGCTCAGCTGCGTATTGAGGTCCAGTTCGACCTCGCTGCCGTCGGGAAGAACGGCATGCCTGACGTTGCCCTCGGCCTCGTAGCGCTGGTAGTTGGAGGGAATCCAGCCTTGCAGCCAGCCGAGGTAGCCGGCCGTCGGTAACATAAGCAGGGCGAGGGCGGCGGCGCGTGCCTGGCTCTTCCAGCCCCTGCGGCGACGGCCGAACGGGCGGGTTGCGGCGTGGTTGCGAAGCTCGGGCGCCGGCGTTCGCGGCAGCAGTTCGCTGAGCGCCCAGATCTCCTCCATTTCTGCGTATTCGGCGGCGTGCCGGGGATCGGCTGCCAGCCAGCGCTGGAACTCGCCACGCTCTTCCTCGGAGAGGTCCTCGGCGTGCAGGCGCATGCACCAATGCGCGGCGTCCTGCACAAGGGTGTCGCTGTCGGCGGGAGAGGGTGTCTTCATCGAGGGTTCCAGTTATGCCTTCGGATTGCGCTGCGAGCGAAACAAGGCTTTAAAGCTTGATGAGAATTATTATAAATTTAATGATTTCATACTGCCAATGTCGCCGGCAGGCGATCCCGCCCTTGGAAGGACAGTGCCGTAGAGGCAGCGAGCAGGAGTCGTCTTGGAAAACCATTATCGGGAGCTGCTGCGATTCCTCAGTGCCAGGCTCGGGGATCGACACGCAGCGGCGGATGTCGCCCACGACGCGTATTTGCGCGTTCTGGAGCGCTCCAGTCAAGCGCAGATCGAGCATCCGAAGGCTTTTCTGTACCGGACGGCGCTCAACCTGGCGGTGGACGAGCACCGTCGCAGCCGGGTGCGCCGGGCGGAACCCCTGGAGGTCCTGGATGACGAGGAGGGCCTGGCCAGTCCCTCGCCGCAGACGGTGGTCGACCAGGGGCAGCGCCTGGACAACCTGCAGCGCGCCCTGGCCGAGTTGCCGGCCATCTGCCGCAGTTCCTTCCTGTTGCGCAAGCTGGACGGCCTGTCCCATTCGCAGATCGCCGAACATCTCAATATTTCCCGCAGCCTGGTGGAAAAGCACATCGTCAACGCGATGAAGCATTGCCGGGTGCGCATGCGCGAATGGGAAGCCGACTGATTTCACTATTCGTGTTCGGCAACGCTTAAATTTCATTTCCCTGTCCTCGTTCCTAGTCAACAGATGGCCCTCCAGGGCTGCTCTCGACTTATCGCTCCCGCTTGAAAGGGGGCCAATCCAGAGGAACTGGAAATGACTCAGGCAACTGCAACCGCCGTGGTTCACGATCTCATCGGTGTCGGCTTCGGCCCTTCCAATATCGCCCTGGCGATTGCCCTCCAGGAACGGGCCCAGGCGCAGGGCGCCCTGGAAGTGCTGTTCCTGGACAAGCAGGGCGACTACCGCTGGCACGGCAACACCCTGGTGTCGCAGAGCGAGTTGCAGATCTCCTTCCTCAAGGACCTGGTGTCCCTGCGCAACCCCACCAGCCCGTATTCCTTCGTCAACTACCTGCACAAGCACGATCGCCTGGTCGACTTCATCAACCTGGGCACCTTCTATCCCTGCCGGATGGAGTTCAACGACTACCTGCGCTGGGTCGCCAGCCACTTCCAGGAGCAGAGCCGCTACGGCGAAGAGGTCCTGCGCATCGAGCCGATGCTGAGCGCCGGCCAGGTCGAGGCGCTGCGGGTGATCTCGCGCAACGCCGACGGCGAGGAACTGGTGCGCACCACCCGCGCCCTGGTGGTCAGTCCCGGCGGCACCCCGCGTATCCCGCAGGTGTTCCGTGCGCTCAAGGGCGACGGCCGGGTGTTCCACCACAGCCAGTACCTGGAACACATGGCCAAGCAGCCCTGCAGCAGCGGCAAGCCGATGAAGATCGCCATCATCGGCGGCGGGCAGAGCGCGGCGGAGGCCTTCATCGACCTCAACGACAGCTACCCGTCGGTGCAGGCCGACATGATCCTGCGTGCCTCGGCGCTCAAGCCGGCGGACGATAGCCCGTTCGTCAACGAAGTGTTCGCGCCGAAGTTCACCGATCTCATCTACAGCCGCGAGCATGCCGAACGCGAGCGTTTGCTGCGCGAATACCACAACACCAACTATTCGGTGGTGGATACCGACCTGATCGAGCGCATCTACGGCGTCTTCTACCGCCAGAAAGTCTCCGGCATCCCGCGCCACGCCTTCCGTTGCATGACCACCGTGGAGCGCGCGACCGCCACCGCCCAGGGCATCGAGCTGGCGTTGCGCGATGCCGGTAGCGGCGAGCTAAGCGTAGAGACCTACGACGCAGTGATCCTGGCCACCGGCTATGAGCGCCAGTTGCACCGCCAACTGCTCGAACCGCTGGCGGAGTACCTCGGCGACCACGAGATCGGCCGCGACTACCGCCTGCAGACCGACGAGCGCTGCAAGGTGGCGATCTACGCGCAGGGCTTCAGCCAGGCCAGCCACGGCCTCAGCGACACCCTGCTGTCGGTGCTGCCGGTGCGTGCCGAGGAAATCTCCGGCTCCCTGTACCAGCACCTGAAGCCCGGTACTGCGGCCCGCGCCCTGCACGAGCACGCCCTGGCCAGCTGACCGGCGCCACGCCGCCACGCCCTGTGTTGCCCGTTTCCCCGCCAGGGGATGCCCGGCACGCAGGGCGTTTTCGTTGCATGTCCCGGCCGTTCCGGCCACCACTTTGCAGAGAAACGACATCGATGGGGATGCGTACCGTACTGACCGGCCTGGCCGGCATGCTGTTGGGTTCGATGATGCCGGTCCAGGCCGATATGCCGCGGCCGACCGGGCTGGCCGCGGATATCCGCTGGACCGCCTATGGCGTGCCGCACATCCGGGCCAAGGATGAGCGCGGCCTGGGCTATGGCATCGGCTACGCCTACGCGCGCGACAACGCCTGCCTGCTGGCCGAGGAGATCGTCACCGCGCGCGGCGAGCGGGCGCGCTATTTCGGCAGCGAGGGCAAGTCGTCGGCGGAGTTGGACAACCTGCCGTCCGACATCTTCTACGCCTGGCTCAACCAACCCGAGGCGCTGCAAGCCTTCTGGCAGGCGCAGACGCCCGCGGTGCGCCAGTTGCTCGAAGGCTACGCCGCCGGTTTCAACCGCTTCCTCCGCGAGGCCGACGGCAAGACCACCAGTTGCCTTGGCCAGCCCTGGCTGCGGGCCATCGCGACCGATGACCTGCTGCGCCTGACCCGGCGCCTGCTGGTCGAAGGCGGGGTCGGCCAGTTCGCCGACGCGCTGGTGGCCGCCGCGCCGCCCGGCACGGAGAAGGTCGCCCTGAGCGGCGAGCAGGCGTTCCAGGTCGCCGAGCAGCGGCGCCAGCGCTTCCGCCTGGAGCGCGGCAGCAACGCCATTGCCGTTGGCAGCGAACGTTCGGCGGACGGCAAGGGCATGCTCCTGGCCAACCCGCACTTCCCCTGGAACGGCGCGATGCGTTTCTACCAGATGCACCTGACCATTCCCGGCCGGCTCGACGTGATGGGAGCCTCGCTGCCCGGCCTGCCGGTGGTCAACATCGGCTTCAGCCGCCACCTGGCCTGGACCCACACGGTGGATACCTCCAGCCACTTCACCCTGTATCGCCTGGCGCTGGATCCGAAGGACCCGCGGCGCTACCTGGTCGACGGTCGTTCGCTGCCGCTGGAGGAGAAGTCCGTCGCGATCGAGGTGCGCGGCGCCGACGGCAAGCTGTCGCGCGTCGAGCATAAGGTCTACCAGTCGATCTACGGCCCGCTGGTGGTCTGGCCCGGCAAGCTGGACTGGAACCGCAGCGAGGCCTATGCGCTGCGTGACGCCAACCTGGAGAACACCCGGGTACTGCAACAGTGGTACTCGATCAACCAGGCCAGCGACGTCGCCGACCTGCGCCGGCGCGTCGAGGCGCTACAGGGCATCCCCTGGGTCAACACCCTGGCCGCGGACGAGCAGGGCAACGCCCTGTACATGAACCAGTCGGTGGTGCCCTACCTGAAGCCGGAACTGATTCCCGCCTGCGCCATTCCGCAACTGGTCGCCGAAGGCCTGCCGGCCCTCCAGGGGCAGGACAGCCGCTGTGCCTGGAGCCGCGACCCGGCCGCGGCCCAGGCTGGCATCACCCCGGCGGCGCAACTGCCGGTGCTGTTGCGCAGGGACTTCGTGCAGAACTCCAACGACAGCGCCTGGCTGACCAACCCGGCGAGCCCGTTGCAGGGCTTTTCGCCCCTGGTCAGCCAGGAAAAACCCATCGGTCCGCGGGCGCGCTACGCCCTGAGCCGGCTACAGGGCAAGCAGCCGCTGGAGGCGAAGACGCTCGAGGAAATGGTCACCGCCAACCATGTCTTCAGCGCCGACCAGGTGCTGCCGGACCTGCTCCGCCTGTGCCGCGACAACCAGGGCGAGAAGTCCCTTGCCCGCGCCTGCGCGGCCCTGGCGCAGTGGGACCGTGGCGCCAACCTCGATAGCGGCAGCGGCTTCGTCTACTTCCAGCGCTTCATGCAACGCTTCGCCGAACTCGACGGCGCGTGGAAGGAACCGTTCGATGCGCAGCGTCCCCTGGATACGCCGCAAGGCATCGCCCTCGATCGGCCGCAGGTGGCGACCCAGGTGCGCCAGGCGCTGGCGGACGCGGCGGCGGAGGTGGAGAAGAGCGGGATTCCCGACGGCGCGCGCTGGGGCGACCTGCAAGTGAGCACCCGTGGCCAGGAACGCATCGCGATTCCCGGCGGCGATGGCCATTTCGGGGTCTACAACGCGATCCAGAGCGTCCGCAAGGGCGACCACCTGGAGGTGGTCGGCGGCACCAGCTACATCCAGCTGGTGACCTTCCCCGAGGAAGGGCCCAAGGCTCGCGGGTTGCTGGCTTTCTCCCAGTCCAGCGATCCGCGCTCGCCGCACTACCGCGACCAGACCGAGCTGTTTTCCCGCCAGCAATGGCAGACCTTGCCGTTCAGCGACAGGCAGATCGACGCCGACCCGCAACTGCAACGGCTAAGTATTCGCGAATGATAAGCAATGCCTATCAGATCTGATGGGAAAAAAACTGACGGTTTTTCCGCGCTCGTTCGTCTTTAACCATAGAGGCGGCCCATAGCCGCCCGGTTCCAGGGAACACGTGCAGGCAGCGAGCAGGGATGCTCGGCTTCGGCGGGGACCCGCTACCCACTCGTCCACGAAAGGAGCGTCACGATGACCCATTCGCCCGTCAAACAGATGTTGAAGGAGGCCGGCCTGAAGATGAGCCTGGCCCGGCTGAAAGTGATCGATGCGCTCTGGGAAGCCTCGGGGGAGCAGGGCCGGGTGCCGATCCGCACCTTGCACCGGCGTCTCTCCGAAACCGGTACGCCGCTGTCCCTGGTGAGCATCCGCCAGGTCCTCGGGCGCCTGGTGGAAAGCGGCCTGGTGACCCTCGACGAACAGGATGTCTACAGCCCCGGCAAGGTTTCCTGGGGCGGTGCCGCCGGTTCCGCGGCGCCCGAGCGCCGCGCCGCGGCCAACGAGCAGCGGCTCTGACGCGGTATCCCTGATCTCGGGCAGCGGGTAAAGTCTGCCCCATGCTCAATCCCGACGATTTCCGTTTTCCTTCCATCGAAGCGTTGCAGGCGTTCGAAGCGGCTGCCCGGCTGGGTACCTTCGAGCGCGCCGCCGAACTCCTGTCGATCACCGGCAGCGCCGCCAGCAAGCGGGTTTCCGGTCTCGAGGGGATGCTCGGGGTGAGCCTGTTGCAGCGCGACGGCCGCTCGCTGGCGCTGACCTCCCACGGCCGCGAGTACCTCGAACAGATCGCGCCGATCCTCGCCCAGCTCGCGGCGGTTCCGCTGCATCGTCGCCAGGTCCAGCGCCAGCAGCGGCTGACCCTGCGCACGCCGCCGACCTTCGCCCGGCAGATCCTGATTCCGCGCCTGGCGTCCTTCGCCGAGGCCTGTCCGGAAATCGAGCTGGAGATTCTCCTGTCGAGTCCTTCGGACGGCCAGGACCTGCCGCTGGCCGACGTCGAGGTGCGCGGCGACAGCCATGGCGTGGCGGCCGGCGAGCGGCTGCTGGAGGAGCGCGTGCTGCCGATGGCCGCGCCGGGGCTGCTGCTCGGCCTGCCGCGGCCCTGGACGCCAGCCATGCTCGCCGGCCTGCCGTTGCTGCGCTCGCCGCTGGAGCCCTGGCAGCCGTGGTTCCGCGTGGCCGGGCTGGACTGGCCGGAGCCCTGCGCCGGGCCGCGCCTGCTCGATTTGGGCATGACCCTGGAAGCCGCCGCCAACGGCCAGGGCGTGGCCCTCGCGCGACCCTCGCTGGCGCGCGCCTGGCTTGCCGAGGGGCGGCTGGTGGTGCTGTTCCCGCTGCGTTCGGCGCCGACCCACCATTACCACCTGCGCAGCCACCAGGCCTCGCCGGCCAGTCAGCGTTTCGCCGCCTGGCTGGCGGCGATCTGCCGCGAGGCGGTGGTCCAGGGCAGGGAATTCCTTCCGGCGGCGGACGACTGAAACGGCGGAATTTCCTTCCGCCGATGCCGACAATTATTCCGCCTGCGGCGGTACGTCGCGCTCTACCATCCAGCCACCCCCGAAGGAGTGGACTGCATGAGCGTCATCACCGATATCGAAGACCTGCGCCGCCTGGCGCGCAAGCGCGTGCCGCGGATGTTCTACGACTACGCCGACTCCGGTTCCTGGAGCGAAGGCACCTACCGCGCCAACCAGGACGACTTCGCCGCGATCAAGCTGCGCCAGCGGGTCGCGCGGAATATCGAGAACCGCTCGCTGCGCACCCGCATGCTCGGCCAGGAGATGGCCATGCCGGTGGCCATCGCGCCCACCGGGCTGGCCGGCATGCAGCATGCCGACGGCGAGATCCTCGCCGCCCGCGCCGCCGCCGAGTTCGGCGTGCGCTACACCCTGTCGACCATGAGCATCTGTTCCCTGGAGGACATCGCCACGGAAGTCGGCCAGCCGTTCTGGTTCCAGCTCTACGTGATGCGCGACCGCGATTTCATCGAACGCCTGATCGACCGCGCCAAGGCCGCCGGCTGCGACGCGCTGGTGCTGACTCTCGACCTGCAGATCATCGGCCAGCGCCACAAGGACCTGAAGAACGGTCTCTCGGCGCCGCCGCGGCCGACCCTGGCCAACCTGCTGAACATCGCCACCAAGCCGCGCTGGGCGCTGGGCATGCTCGGCACCCGGCGTCGCGGTTTCGGCAACATCGTCGGTCACGTCAAGGGCGTCGACGACATGGGCTCGCTGTCCGAGTGGACCGCTCGCCAGTTCGACCCGCGACTGAACTGGGGCGACGTCGAATGGATCAAACGCCGCTGGGGCGGCAAGCTGGTGCTCAAGGGCATTCTCGATGCCGAGGATGCGCGGCTTGCCGCCGACTCCGGCGCCGATGCGCTGGTCGTCAGCAACCATGGCGGACGCCAGCTGGACGGTGCGCCCTCGACCATCAGCGCGCTGCCGGCGATCGTCGAGGCGGTGGGCGAGCGCATCGAGGTCTGGCTCGACAGCGGCATCCGTTCCGGGCAGGACGTGCTCAAGGCCATCGCCCTCGGTGCGCGCGGGACCATGATCGGCCGTCCCTATCTCTACGGGCTGGGCGCGCTGGGGCAGGCCGGAGTGACGCGGGCGCTGGAGATCATCGCTCGTGAGCTGGACCTGACCATGGCCTTCTGCGGCCATACCGACATCCGCGAGGTCGGCCGGGACATCCTGTTGCCGGGAAGCTATCCGCGATAGCCGCGAACGGCGAAGGGGAGGGAAGAGCGCAAGCCGCGCGGCTCGACGGCCGCGCGGCAAACAGGATCAGGCGGCGGAACTCCAGCGCAGGACGATGCTGCCGTCGCGCTGCGGGTCGAGCAGCCACTGGTTGGAACGGTCGAAGCTTTCCAGCAGGTGGGCCCAGTCGCCCTCGTCTTCGCCGGGCAATCGGGAAATGCAGGCCTGACAGGCCTGTTGCGCAGCCGGGGCGTGGATGATGCGCTGGATGCGGGTGTTCAGCAGGTCATAGGCCGTGGGCAGGGCGGGGATCGATGCAGTGTGGTTCATGGGTGCCTCCGCTTGCTTTCTCGGTTATGGGTGGGTGGACAAAGGAACCCTCGGTTCCGGCGAGATACCTTTGTAGCGGAACTCGTGTGAAGAAAGTATTGCAACGTTGTCGCAGGGGCGCGCCGCAGGGATGTACGGCTCTTGGCAACGGCTCTGGCGGTAGGCGACACTGCGTCGCGAGGAAAATCGTTGCGCATTGTTTCAATTCGCGGAAAGGCGTTTTTCCAGGGATGGGCTTTGACCGGCACCCAGTGCAAGGCAAGGTGACCGGTACTTCTCGACGGATACGACTGCATGGCGTTAGAACCTTCCGATGTTTTGCTCGAATCGGTGTTTTGTCAGCTGGATGCCGACACCCCGCGTTCCCTCCATGATCTCAAGGGCGACCCCAGGGCCAACCTGCTGGCGATCCGCCTGCTGTTCCGCCAGGGCCGCATCACCGGCGTGCTGCTGGACGACCCCAGCGGTGCCGAGGACCAGCATGGGCCGTTGATCTACCACGCCGAGCGCCTGCGTGTGCGGCGCGGCTAACGCCGTTTCCCCTGGCCGAGCCGCTCGCTTTTCCGGCGAGCGGCGAGGAGCGGGCCACCGGGAACGCGGCCTCGCCCGGGCGATTTCCGCCCGGCTTGGGTATCGTTGAATTCCATTCAACGATACGTTCAGTTCTGCCAGGTTATCCGCCGCAGTCCTCTCGCCAATAATCTCCCTTCAGTCCGATGAGAGACTCGCCGCGCCCATGGGGGCGGCGCAGTCGCCGTGCGACTCCATAACCAGAAACCAGAAAAGGCGTGCACCGATGATTACCCTGAACCTCAATGGCAAGGATCATCAGCTCGATGTCACCGAGGATATGCCCTTGCTCTGGGCCATCCGCGACGTCGTCGGCTATACCGGGACCAAGTTCGGCTGCGGCATGGGCCTGTGCGGCTCCTGCACCATCCATATCGACGGCCAGGCCACCCGTTCCTGCATCACGCCGGTGAGCCTGGCGCAGGGCAGGAAGGTCACCACCATCGACCACCTGCACACCGACAAGGTCGGCGAGGTCGTCCAGCAGGCCTGGCTGGACATCGGCGTGGCGCAGTGCGGCTACTGCCAGGGCGGGCAGATCATGTCGGCCACGGCGTTGCTGAAGAGCAACCCCGCGCCCAGCGACGAGCAGATCGAGGCGGCCATGGCCGGTAACATCTGCCGCTGCGGCACCTACAACCGGATCAAGACGGCGATCCACAACGCCTCCGCCAAGTTGCAGGAGGCCAAGGCATGAAGCGCTCGTACCCCGACGATCTGGTCATCGGCAATCTCAGCCGCCGCGGTTTCCTCAAGGGCGTCGGCGCCACCGGCGTGCTGCTGGTGGCTGCCAACTGGGGCTGGCGCGACGCCCTGGCCGCCGAGAAGAAGGCCTTCGGCGCCGACGCCATGCCCCACGGCTGGGTGGACAACCCGAAGATCTATGTGAGCATCGACCGGGACGGCACGGTCGGCATCGTCTGCAACCGCTCGGAAATGGGCCAGGGCGTGCGCACCAGCCTGGCGATGGTGGTGGCCGACGAGCTGGAGGCCGACTGGAGCCGGGTCAAGGTGATCCAGGCGCCCGGCGACGAAGCGCGCTACGGCAACCAGGACACCGATGGCTCGCGCAGCATGCGCCATTGGTTCGAACCCATGCGCCGCTGCGGCGCGGCGGCGCGACAGATGCTCGAACAGGCCGCGGCCAACCAGTGGAAGGTTCCGCTGGGCGAGTGCCGCGCCGAACAGAACAAGGTGCTGCATGCGCCCAGCGGCCGTTCGCTGTCCTTCGGCGAACTGGCCGAGGCCGCCGCGGGCCTCGAAGTGCCGGCGCGCGACAAGCTGCTGCTGAAGAAGCCCGAGCAGTTCCGCTACATCGGCAAGGACGTGGCGCGCGCCATCGACGGCGCCGATATCGTCAATGGCCGCGCCGGCTTCGGCTTCGACGCGCGCTTCGACGACATGCTCTACGCCGTGGTCGCCCGGCCGCCGGTCTACGGCGGCAAGCTCAAGCGCTACGACGCCGCCGCGGCGCTGAAGGTGCCGGGGGTGGTCAAGGTGATCGAGATCGAGGGCCGGCCGATCCCGTCCGAGTTCCAGCCGCTGGGCGGGGTCGCCGTGGTGGCGCAGAACACCTGGGCGGCGATCAAGGGGCGCGAGGCACTGGTGGTCGAGTGGGACGCCGGGGTCAACGGCGGCTACGACTCGGTGGCCTACCGCAAGCAACTGGAAGAGGCCGCGCGCAAGCCGGGCAAGGTGGTGCGCGACAGCGGCGATGCCGCGGCACTGTTCGCCAAGGGCGGGGATATCGTCGAGGCCGAGTACTACCTGCCGCACCTGGCCCAGGCGCCGATGGAACCGCCGGTCTCCACCGCCTGGTACAAGGACGGCGCCTGCGAGGTCTGGGCCCCGACCCAGGCGCCGCAAGTGACTCGCGAGCGCATCGCCGAGCGCCTGAAACTGCCGTTCGACAAGGTCACGGTCAACGTGACCCTGCTCGGCGGCGGTTTCGGCCGCAAGTCCAAGCCCGACTTCGTGCTGGAAGCGGCGATCCTGGCCAAGGCGTTCCCCGGTCGCCACCTGCGCGTGCAGTGGACCCGCGAGGACGACCTGCATTTCTCCTATTTCCACACGGTCTCGGTGGAGCGCCTGCAGGCCGTGCTCGGCGCCGACGGGCTGCCGCAGGCCTGGCTGCATCGCTCGGTGGCGCCGAGCATCACCGCACTGTTCGGCCCGGACAGCAAGCACCAGGGCGCCTTCGAGCTGGGCATGGGCCTGACCAACCTGCCGTTCGCCATCCCCAACGTGCGCCTGGAGAACCCCGAGGCCCCGGCGCACACCCGGGTCGGCTGGTTCCGCTCGGTCTCCAACATCCCCCACGCCTTCGCCATCCAGAGCTTCGTCGGCGAACTGGCGGCGAAGGCCGGCCAGGACCCGAAGGACTACCTGCTCAAGCTGCTCGGCCCGGCGCGGCGGATCGACACCGCCGAACTCGGCGACAGCTGGAACTACGGCGAGTCGCCGGAGCGCTACCCGCTCGATGTCGGCCGCCTGCGCGGGGTGATCGAGGAGGCGGCGCGCCAGTCCGGCTGGGGCGGCGAGCTGCCCAGGGGCAGGGCGCGGGGAATCGCCGCGCACTACAGCTTCGTCACCTACGTGGCGGTGGTGATCGAGGTGGAGGTGAAGGACGACGGCGCGCTGCTGGTGCACAAGGCCACCATCGCCGCCGACTGCGGTCCGCAGATCAACCCCGAGCGCATCCGCTCGCAGCTCGAAGGCGCCTGCGTGATGGGCCTGGGCCTGGCGGCGCTGGGCGAGATCAGCTTCAAGGATGGCAGGGTCCAGCAGGACAATTTCCACCAGTACGAGCTGGCACGCATGCCGCTGGCGCCCAAGGCGGTGTCGGTGCATCTGCTCAAGCCGGATGGCGACCTGCCGTTGGGCGGGGTCGGCGAGCCCGGCGTGCCGCCGATAGCGCCGGCGCTGTGCAACGCGATCTTCGCCGCCACCGGCAAGCGCATCCGCGAGTTGCCGATCCGCAATCAGTTGCAGGGGTGGCGGAAGGCCTAGGTCCTAGGTCCTGATCGTCGCCTGCGTGAGTTCGCGCGAGCGCAGGCGATGGATCAGGTTCTACGCGGAAGTCGTTGTCGAGGAAGAGTTTTCCGTGCCGCCGTCCCTCCCTGGCAGAGGCCTGTCGGCGGATAACGCGCGTGGCCTCGTTCGCCCTGCGCAGCGAAGGCGGCAAGCGGAGGCCAGGGCGGACAACGGGTAGCGTTATGCGCCGCCTTGTCGTCTCAACTTAAAGTGAATTCTAGTATTTTATTTATCTTATTAATCAATAGGATAAATCGTTTATTAAAAGTATTTTATAAGAAGTGGGCGTCTTCCCAGCCGCTCCAGGCCGCCTGCTTGCCGTCGAAACCTGATTGGCAATTCTCCAGGATCGACGACCCCGCGTCGTCCGTGCGCGAGGCCGTCATGGCGGTTCAGTAGATCGGCAGGTCCGGTTCGGGCAGGGCGACGATGTCGTTCGCCGTCAGCCCCAGCAGGCTCATCAGCGCCGGGTCGCGCAACGGCGACTCGCCGCGTACCGGGCCGAAGATTTCCGCCATGTGCCTGCGCAGGCTGGCCACCCGTCGGCGATCGGCCATCCAGCGGGTGAAATCGTGCACATCGACGTTCTTCAGCGACTCCAGTGGCGGCAGCCCAGGCGCTTCGCCGACGTCGGCGCGGGCGCGCCAGCCGCCGTAGCTGGACTGGAACTCGGCCGAGCCCAGGTAGGACAGCAGCAGCTTGGCCGTGGCCGGATGACGGGCGGCCTTGAAGATCGCCGCGCGCTGGTTCCAGACGATGAACGGCTCGTCGGTCGGGATGAAGTAGCCGGCCGGCGTATCGCTGTCGGTCGCATAGCCGGTCAGGTTGCCCAGCGAACCGATGGAGTCGGTGCCCACCGAGGCCGCCGGCGCCGCCGTGCCGCGCAGGAAGTTCGGCTTCTGCGCCGCCAGGGCGCGCAGGAAACCGCTGCCGTAGCGCCGTTCCAGCTTGTCGTAGACGTACAGCACCGCATCGTCGTCATGGGGATAGGTCAGCACCAGCTTGCCCTTGAAGGCCGGCTTCAGGTAATCGGCGAAGCGCGTCGGATAGTGCTCCGCTGGCAGCCGGACGGAAGCGTAGGTCGGCACGAAGGCGTTGTTGTAGGCCGTGACATAGGCGCCGTCGGGATCGGCGTAGCCTTTCTTCTGCCGGGCGAAGCCGACCGGCTTGTAGCGCAGCAGCACGTCGCGGGCCTTCCATTTGTCGAAATCGAAGGTGGTTTGCAGCATCGCCACGTCCGGCGTCAGGGTGCCGGCGGCGAGTTCCTGGTCGATGCGCAGGTCGTGGAACTTGGAGAGGTCCACCGTGACGTCCAGGATCACGCCGGGAAAGCGGCTCTCGAAGGCCGTCTTCAACCAGTCCATCTGGTTCGGCGCGTCGCCGCCGGCCCAGAGCACCACCTTGCCGCCTTCGCTCCGTGCGCGGGCGTAGAGCGAAGCGAGCCTGTCGGTCTCGCCGGGAATGACCAGGGTCGCCCCCGCGGTTTCCGGCCCTAGAGCTGGCTTTCGTGGCAATTTTCCCGCCGTTTCGCCGGCGAACGAAGAAGATGCGAAGATCAGAACCCATGCCGCCATCAGCGGCTTCACCCTGTCGATCATGTGCCGTTCCTCTGCTGAAAACGAGCGTCGCCGCTCCCGGTGAGGCCGGCGCGCAGGCGCGCCCCTCATGGATGGGACTGGTCCGCTGCGCCGGGCTTCAGCGCCGCGAGGAGACTTCGCGGAAAATCGCGGCAGACTTCTCGTTTCGGCATTCTCGGATGCTTGCGCGGGAACTCCGGGTACGGTCGCGTAGAGCCTGCCTAGAAGCCGGCCTTCGCCGCCAGCGCCGCGGCGGCCGTCCGCGTGTTCACTTCCAGGGCGCGCAGCAGCGAGGAAACGTGCACGCGCACGGTGAACGGCGAGATCGACAGCGCGCGGCCGATTTCCTTGTTCGACAGGCCATCGGCGATCAGCCGCAGTACCGCTTGCTGCCGTGGGGTCAGTGCGTCCAGGAGGGCGCGTTGCCGACTGCCGGCGCTCGACCCGCCGCCGCGCAGGCGCACCACCGGTTCGCCGCTGCCGAGCGTCTGCAACGCCGTGCCGATCTCCCCGGCCTCCAGGGATTTGCCGAGGTAGCCGTCGGCGCCGGCGGCCAGCACCTCGTCCACCAGGCGCGGGTCGTCGAGCATCGAGACGATGACGATTGCGCTGTGCCGATAGGCGCGACGCAAGCGCTCGATGGACTGGGAGGCGGCGAAGCCGGGGAGCAGCAGGTCGAGGAGGAAGAGGGCGGGAGGTTCCGGCGAGACGCTCGAGGCCAGACGCAGCACCTCGTCGAAGCTGTCCGCTTCGCTCACGGCGGCTCGCGGGAGGTAGCGGCGAACGACCCGTTTCAGGCCATCGCGGAACAAGGGGTAGTCATCGGCGACGATGACCCGTGCGGGGAGGCTTCTTGTGCTAGGCATTGTCGTCCCGTCCTTGGGGGCGGCCAGGGTGCGGCAACCCCTGCATCGACCGGCCGCGGGCCGGCCGGCGAGGGCGCTGCGGGCACCGTTCGATCCGCCGAAAATCCTTTTTCGTCGATCCCTGTCGCGGGGCTCCGCCCCGCATGACAGCGGAATTCTAGCGCCGCTGGCGACACGCATGTCGGGCATTCGTCAGAAAAACAGCAAGCCAGCCCCACGGCGAGCGCGATGGGCTGGTCTATCCTGCTACAACGCCATCGCGCTCGGGAGGACGGCATGGGCTGCCCGCAGGTCTGCGCCGGCGCCACCCTGCAATGCAGCTTCGGGGCGGCGCCGACGGTGCTCAACGTGTTGCCGCAGAACCGCACCCTGACCAGCGGGATGCCGGCGGCGAACATCATGGACCACATCCCGCTGCTGAACATTCCCACCTTCGGCCTCTGCCAGAGTCCGGCCAACCCCGTGGTGGCCGCCGCCACCGCCGCCGCCCTCGGCGTACTGACGCCGATGCCGTGCATTCCCGCCACCGCCAGCCCGTGGATCCCCGGCGGTCCGCCGACCTTGCTGCTGGGCGGGATGCCCGCGCTGGACGCCAACGGCACGCTGATCTGCACCTGGGGCGGGGTGATCAAGATCAGCGTGCCGGGACAGGTGCAGATGCTGATTCCCTGAGCGCCGCCTGGCCGATGCGCGCCTAGGGCTCCGCCAGCCTGATCCACCACCAGCGCCAGCGCGCCATGGGCCTGCCCTCGCTGTCCAGCGGCCGGCCGTCATCGGCGAACGGCTGGGCGCCGTCCAGTAGCTGGCCGTTCAGGTAGCGTCCGTCGAAGGCCAGTTGGCCATTGCCATGGAAGCGCTGGTGGACCCCGTCGCGCACGCCGTCGCGGTAATGCTCGCGCTCGGCCACCTGGCCGTTGGCGAAATAGGTGAGCGCTTCGCCGTGGAGCAGCCCGTTGCGGTAGTGCGCCTTGCGCTGCAACCAGCCTTCCGCGGCATGGAAACTGGCCGGCCCGTGCAGCTTGCCGTCGACGAAGGCGAGTTGCGCGGAGACCTTGCCGTTGGGATGGAACAGGGTGCTGGCGCCGTGCAACTGGCCCTGCCGGTAGCCGAGGCTGGCCTGCGGCCTGTCGTGCTCGTCGATGCGCAACGGACCTTCCAGGCTGCCGTCGAGCAGGTTGCCGGCGAGATGGCTGTCGCCACGAACCAGGTCGAGCTTGCCGGATGCCGCCATGCGCTTCTCCTCAGTTGACCTTTACCAGACCGCCCTTGATGGTCAGCATGCCGCCGCCGTCCACCGTCTGTTCGGCGCCGGCCTTGTTGGTCAGGCTGACGCCGGCATCGTTGGTCAGGCTGGTGCCGGCCTTGTTGGTGAGGGAGGTGCCGGCCTGGTTGGTCAGCGACGTCCCGGCCTTGCTGGTCAGCGAGGTGCCGGCCTGGGCGGCGAGGTCGGCGTCGCTCTTCAGGGTCAGGCTGCCGCCGCTCTGCAGGGCGAGGGTGCCGCTGACCTTGATGGTCAGGTTGCCGTCCACCGTCAGCTCGAAGTCGCCGCTGACCTTGTGGCTGTAGTTGCCGCCGGTGCTGTGGGTCTGGTCGGCGCCCACCGTCACCGTGCGCGTGTCCTTCACATCCAGGCTGTCGCTGCCGGTCTGGATGGTCACGCTGCGCTTACCTTTCTCCAGGGTGACGGTCTCGTCGCCTTCCTTCACCGTGCGGGTGCGGGCGTTCTGCACCGTCAGGGTCTCGTCGTGGCCGATGCTGGCGGTGCTGTCGTTGAGCACGTTGACGTTGAGGTCCTTCTGCGCCTGGAGGAAGACTTCCTCGGCGTCCTTCTTGTCCTCGAAACGCAGCTCGTTGAAACCGCCGCCGCCCTTCGACGAGTTGGTCTTGATCCCGGACTGCGTCTGGTTGTCCGGCAGCGCGTAGGGCAGGGCGTTGTCGCCGTTGTAGACGCAGCCGGTGACCAGCGGGCGGTCCGGGTCGCCGTCGATGAAGGTGACGATCACTTCCTGGCCGATGCGCGGCACGAACTGCATGCCGAAGCCCTTGCCGCTCCAGGGCAGCACCACGCGCACCCAGCAGGAGGAGGTCTCGTCGTTCTTGCCGTCGCGGTCCCAGGGGAACTGGATCTTGATCCGGCCGTACTGGTCGGTCCAGATCTCCTCGCCGGCCTTGCCCACCACCAGGGCGGTCTGGGTGTGCATGCGCGGCTTGGGCGTGACCCGCGCGGGGCGGTAGGCGGTGGCCTTGGGGATCGCCTCGAAGCGGTTGCGGTAGTGCGCGTGACTGGCGTCATGGGTGACCGAGGTCAGCACCCAGTCGATATTCAGCGAATCGTCGTCATGCCCGCTGAGGGTGAACCAGTGGCCGGGCACCAGCCAGCGGCAGTCGCTCTCGCCGATCAGGCGCGTCTCCTGGCTGCGCAGGCCGTCGATGCGTTGCTTGGTCAGGCTGTCGCCCTGGGCCTTGGCGGTGTAGCCGCCGGGGTGCTGGTAGACGCCGGCGGCGCCGGAGACCGCCTCGGCTTGGGAGTACAGCGAGGTGCTCGGGGTGGTGAACTCGTAGTCGGTGGCGCTGTAGGTCCCGGATACCGCCTGGAGGCTGTACTGCGCCGAACGCACGCCCTGCAACTCGCGCACGCCGATTCCTTGGCCCAGGTAGGCCACTTGCGGGCCGTTGGGAATCGGCGGGAAGGCGTCGTTGCTGTCGGCCAGCACCAGGGTGTGCTTGCCGGCGGCATGGGTGAAGAACCAGAAGATGCCGTCTTCCTCCAGCAGCCGCGAGACGAAGGCGAGGTCGCTCTCGCCGTACTGCACGCAGTATTCGCGGGGCTGGTAGCTGCCGCTGAGCTGCAACTGGTAGTCGCTGAAGCCGTGCTGGTCGAAGACCTGGGTGACGATGTCGCTGGTGGCGAGGTTCTGGAACACCCGGTTGTTGCTGGCCAGCGTCAGCCACCAGAGCCAGGGGCGCAACAGCACCTGGTAGCGCTCGGCGCTGGCATCGCCGGGGAGTTGGCGGATCTCCGCGACCAGGCCGTCGAGCGGACGCTGGTCGGCGTCGTTGTGCAGGGTGGCGGTGAGATGGGTGGCGATTGCGCCGTCGAGGGCTAAGGGGCTGGCGCTGTAGCCCAGCAGTTCCCAACCGGGCAGTGCGTTCAGGCGTTCTTCCCCGGCCAGACGCTCCGGGAACAGGGCTGCCAGCGCCGAGGCGGTCAGGGAGAGGCTGGTAGTGCTATCGGTGGGACGGGGCATCTGGGTCCCTCGTTTCTGTCGGGACAGCGGCGACGACTACATGTAACTGATGCGTTTGCCGATGGCCTTCCTGTTCTCTGGGTCGCTTCCGGGCACCTGCTGGCAGGCATAGCTCCACCATTCCTTGCGTAGGGCGTTTTCCGATAATGGTGCTTCGTCCCAGGGGCCGAGGCCGACGCAGCGGTATTCGAACAGTACCGTGGAGTAGTGGTTGTCGTCGTAGCCGGGTTGTGCGCCTCGGCAACTGTAGTAGGCATGCAGCAGCTCATGAGCCAGGCCGATTGCCGGAGGACGTATCCGGTTCAGCGGGTTGGTCGCTGTGGGGTTCCATCTCACATGGGCGGAACAGCCAGCCGAAGGCGGCGAAACGTCCTTAAGGGCAACTATGGTCGCAAGCCGCGCATGGTTCTGCTGGGCATCGCTGAGGCGGTGGGGTAGCGGCTGTCCGGCAAGCCAGGCCGCCACTTCGTGGTTGGTGATGGCGATGTTGTGGGCGGAGATACCGAAATGTCCGCTGTAGCTCTGCTCATTGAAATAGCCTTCATTGCTGTCGCTCCAGCGGAAGTAGCGGTGGTCGAACAGCAGCATCCAGCGGTTGGCATACTGGCGGGCGCGCTCTAGATAGCCGTAAAGGCCACCACCGTTGCCCGGCACGCCGTCCAGGGCCCAATGCGGCGAACTGTTGATGACATAGGTCAGCCACTGGGTCTGCGCCTGCGGGGCGATGCCTGTCTGATTGAGCGCGATCTGGGTCTGGGGGCCGGGACCGGTTCCTACGATGATTTCTCTGGCGACCTGATTGAGCGCCATGGGCTGATTGGTGGACTGGACATTGTTGCCCAGCGACGAGGGGGTGATGTCGACGAAATTGTTCGTCGTGTAGAGGTTCCAGAGCAGCGATGCGCCCGTCGGCGTAGCGTTTATGTAGTTCAGCGCGCGATACACCTGTCCCTTGAAGGCGGAGGGATACGGGCTTTCCTCGTAGAAGCCGGTGGCTTCGTTGAGCACCTCCCAATCGCTGTCCTGGGTCAGCACGGCGATTCCGGGCGGGGTCGCATGATACAGGCCGTTCGTGGGGCGCCAGTATTCGATGGTTCGGGGCATGACGGCAGTCCTCGAAGGTGGGGCAGTTCGGCGGGCGTTCAGCGTCGATAGAACACCAGCCCGGTGGGTGCGAAGAGGAAGATGGTGTTGTCGGGGGCGCCGTCGTAGCCGTCATCGCTGGAGACGACGATAGTACGTGGTCCGTTCTGGGCGAGCTGGCGGTAGCCGGCGCGGCAGCGCGTACAGGGTGCGACGCTCTGGCGCACGATGATGTTGCCAACGATGGCGTTGATGCGACCGACCAGGGCATCGTTGAACAGTGTGTTCTCGTAGCACACGGCGGAGCCGGCTTTCTGACCGACGAACTGGCTGGTGATGGTCAGAGACGCGCCACCGGGCACGTATTGGGCGATGTGGAAGGAAATACCGTCGGACACACCACCGCGCCTGGTCCTCGGAGCCTCGGTCAGACGTAGGGCGTCGGCAGCGTTCATCATGGCGGTCAGCGTCGCGCCGTTGGGCATTCCGGTCCTTCCACGTCGGTCGTGGTCGACGCCGGGACCGACCAGGGTCGGGATGTCTATGGCTTTTCCGGCTACCGTGTTTATTCCGCAAAGATCGTTCCAGTTCATGAATTCGTCCGCTGTTCTCTAGCCGATACGTTCTCCATCGGAAACGGGCGGATGCCGCGATGCCTCGGGACGCTCATTCGAGTACCCACTCCGCCAACTTCCCCGTCACCTGCGCCATCAGCACGTTCTCGATATCCCGCGCGCCCGCCGCGCTGCACTTGGCGAGCACGGCCTTGACGATGGCCGGGTCGAAGTCGAACTGTTTGCCGGTAGCGGCCTTGTAGCGTTCCCGCAGTTTTTCCAGCTTGGCCACGACGATGCCTTCCAGGGTGGCTTCCTCCAGCGGCCGGTAAGGCACCACGGTCATGCGCGCGAGGAACGCCGGGCGGAAGGTTTGCAGCAGGACTTTGCGCAGGCGCTCGTCGAAGGCTGGGGTGGCGACCTGTTCGGCCGGGCTGTCCAGCAGCAGTTCGGCGCCGACGTTGCTGGTGGCGAGGATCACGGTGTTCCTGAAGTCCACCACCAGGCCGGTGCCGTCTTCCATCACACCCTTGTCGAACACGTTGTAGAAGGCTTCCAGCACGTCCGGATGGGCTTTCTCGATCTCGTCCAGCAGCACCACCGAATAGGGCTTGCGGCGCACCGCTTCGGTGAGCACGCCGCCGCTGCCGTAGCCGACGTAGCCGGGCGGGGCGCCCTTGAGCTGGCTGACGGTGTGGGCCTCCTGGTACTCGGAGAGGTTGATGCTGATCAGGTTGCGTTCGCCGCCGTAGAGGGCGTCGGCCAGGGCGTAGGCGGTCTCGGTCTTGCCCACGCCGGTGGGGCCGGGCAGGAGGAATACGCCGACCGGCTTGGCCGGGTCGCTGAGTCCGGCGCGATAGGCCTGGATGCGCTGGGCGATGGCGCCCAGGGCGGCCTCCTGGCCCATCACCCGCTGGCCCATTCGTTGCGCCAGGGAACGGATGGCGTGGGCTTCGTCGGCGAGCATCTTGCCCACCGGGATGCCGGTCCAGCCGGCGATCACCGCGGCCACGGTACGCGAGTCCACCTGCTCGGGAACCAGCGGGTCGTCCTGGCGGATGGCTTCGAGGCCGGCCGCCAGGCGCGCCAGTTCGGCGGCCAGGTGGTCGATGCGACCGTCCAGTTCCTCGTCGGGTTTGGCCGCGTCGGCGCTTTCGCTGAGGGCCAGCAATTCGCGGCGGGTGTCGAGCAGTTCGCGCACCGCTTCGCGTTCCTCGTCCCAGCGGGTCTCCAGCTCGCGGATGGTCCGGCGGTTATCGCCCGACTCGCTTTCCAGGGCGGTGATACGCGCGCTGTGGTCGAGGCCGGTGGCCTGTTCCCGGCGCAGGCGTTGCAGTTCCTCTTCCAGCGCCTGCTCGCGGTGGCGCAGGCTTTCCAGCGGCGGCGGCACGTCGTGCTGGCCGAGGGCGACCCGCGCGCAGGCGGTGTCGAGCACGCTGATCGCCTTGTCCGGTAACTGGCGGCCGGAGATGTAGCGGTGCGACAGCTTCACCGCATCGACGATGGCCGCGTCCATGATCTGCACGCCGTGATGCAGTTCCAGCTTGCCGGCGACGCCGCGCAGCATCTCCACGGCGGTGGCCTCGTCCGGCTCCTCGACCTGGACCAGCTGGAAGCGCCGGGTCAGCGCCGGGTCCTTCTCGAAGTATTTCTTGTATTCCAGCCAGGTGGTGGCCGCCAGGGTGCGCAACTCGCCGCGCGCCAGGGCCGGCTTGAGCAGGTTGGCGGCGTCGCTGCCGCCTTCCGCGCCGCCGGCGCCGATCAGCGTGTGCGCCTCGTCGATGAACAGGATGATCGGCTGCGCGCTGTTGCGCACGGCGTCGATCACGCCCTTGAGGCGCTGCTCGAACTCGCCCTTCATGCTGGCGCCGGCCTGCAACAGGCCGAGATCGAGCACCCGCAGGATCACCTCTTGCAACGACGGCGGCACCTCGCCGGCGGCGATGCGCAGGGCCAGGCCCTCGACCACCGCGGTCTTGCCGACGCCCGGCGCGCCGACCAGGATCGGGTTGTTCTGCCGCCGGCGCAGGAGGATGTCGACGCACTGGCGGATCTCCCCGTCGCGCCCGACTATGGGGTCGATGCGCCCGGCGCGGGCCTCGGCGGTGAGGTCCTGGGTGTACTGGTCGAGCAGCGGGTCCGGGGCGCTTTCCGGCTTGTCACCGCCTGCCGCCGGGCGGTTCGGCGCGGGCGGCTGTTCGCGGGAGGTCTGGATCCACTCCAGCAGGTTGGCCTGCAAGGCCTCGTGGGGAATCCGCAGCAGCGACGACGCGCTGTTCAGCAGCAGGGCGCGGCGCTCCTCGCGGTCGAGCAGGGCGAGCAGCAGCAGGCCGGAACGGATCTGCGCCTGGCCGAGCACGCTGGCGTGGACCACGGCGTCCTCGAGCAGGCCGATGGTGTGCGCGGACAGCGCCGGAGTGCGGGTATTGCCGGCCTTGAACAGCTCCAGCGACAGGTTGATCTCGGCGACCAGGGCGTCGCGCTCCAGGCCGAAGTGCGGCAGCAGGCAGGCGAAGTCGCCGCCGTCGATGTCCAGCAGCTCCAGCAGCAGGTGCTCGATCTCTACGTAATGATGGGTGCGTTGCAGGCAGCGTTGCGCGGCGCGCTCCAGGGCGCGGCGACAGTCCGGGTTGAGGCGGCCGATCAGGGCGGCGAGTTCCATTTCAGGCTACCTCCGGCTGCCGCAGGTCGAGATCGATGCGCTGCCGCTGGCCGTCTTCGACGCGCCGCAGGCCGGTGTTCCAGCTCAGCCTGGGCGGTGCACCGCGCTCCAGGCGCAGCGGCGCGCCGCCGCTCACCAGCAGGCTCAGGCGACAATCCAGGTCGGGGCCGAAGTACAGCGCGGCGAGGCTGGCCAACTGGCCATGGGCGTCGCCGTCGGGGAAGAAGCGGGCGGCTTCGCGGGCATCCAGCGGACCGAGGCTGAGGGCGATGCCGGCGTGTTCGTCCCAGGTGCGCGTGCCGGCTATGGCGTCGCGGCCCAGGCGCAGGTTGCGCCCGCCGCGTTGCAGCCGGCTGCGGCTGGCCGCGGGGATTTCCTTCCAGGCGCCCTGGTAGGCATCCAGCCGTGCCTCCACGCCGAAGTGCTGGCGCACCAGGCCGGCGAAGCCGGCCAGGGAGCGACGCCCGCCGGCGAACAGCGCGGTGCGTGCCAGCACCGCGCTGTCCGGCAGCGCCAGGCGCTCTTGCAGGGCCTTCGGCAACAGGCCGCTGAGGGCGCGTAGCTGCGCCTGCACCGGGGTCGCCGCCGGCACCGCGAAACCGAGCGCCACGCGATGCTTGCGCAGCACCCGGTAGAGCAGGCTGAGCAGGCGGTGCTGGAACAGGTCGAGGAACTCGGCGGGGGCATGGTCCTTCTGCCGGGCACGCTGTTGCAGCCATTCCTGGTAGGCATAGGGCAACGGGCCGTCGGGGCCGCCGAGGCCGAACACCGGGGTGGACAGCACCGGTTGCTGCGGGTCGTCGAGCAGGCTTTCCACCTCGCTCGAGGCGAACAGCGGCAGCAGCGGCCCGCGCAGGCGCAGGGCCTCCGCCCGCGGCGCGTTGCCGGTGCCCAGCGGCAACGCCTGGGGACGCTCGCGTTCGAGCAGCAGCAGCGCCTGCAACAGTTCGAAGCGCTGCGGCGTGCGGCGCAGCCGTTGGCTCAGAGGGAGAGCGGCGAGCCGGCCTGGGGTTGCCATGTCTTCACCTCCTTGTCGGCTTCCACCAGCACCGTGCGCACGAAGCGGTTGGCGGTGGCATACAGCGAGAAGAACTGCGCCAGCACGGCGGAGAACAGCACGCCGCTGGCGCCGACGAAGTGTTGCGGATCGAGTCGCAGGCGGATTTCCAGGCCATTGCGCCAGCCGCGCCAGGCATCCTCGCCGACGTGCGCCACCACCCGCTGGCAGTCGAGTTGCCGCAGGCCTTCTATCTGCCGGCGGGCGCTGGCGTCGTCGCGCAGGTTGTGCAGGGCGAGGATTTCCCGCAGGGCTTCGAGGGCGCGCGGGCCCTCCACCAGCGACAGGTGGTTGAGGGTCAGCTGCGAGACCAGTCTCCAGCGCGACTGGCCGTCCAGGCGCGGCTGGCTCTGCGCGCTGGGCGCGTTGCGCAGGCGTGCGGCGGCGACCGGCCCGGGCCGTTCGAAGCCCAGCGCGGTGCCGGCACCCAGGCGCTCGGCCAGATAGCGATTGGTGCATAGCAGCTCGGCGGTCAGGCTGAAGGCCGGGGCCTCGCGCAACGGGTCGAAGCCGGTATCCACCAGGCTCAGCAGCAGGTCGCTGCCCAGCCGGTTCGGGGTCAGCCCGGCGATGCGCCGGGCGTGCCAGTAGAGCGTGCCGAGGTGGCTGTCGTGGCGGCAGCCATAGTAGGCCGGGACTGGCTGCACGGTGCTCCCGGCAACCGAGCGCACGGCGCGGATGCTATGGATTTCCACGCTGTTCTCGCGGTGACTGTCGGCGACCAGGCGGTACTCGCTGCGGGTGCCGTCCGGGCGCAGCGGCTCCGAGGTCCGCGGAAAGAGGTTGATCGCCGGCGCGCAGCCGAGCTGGAAGTCTTCCGCCTGCAAATGCAGGCGTGCCGTCGGTGCGCGATCGAAGACCAGGTACAGGTAGAGCGTCTGTCCGTCGGCGAGTGCGCCGGACAGCGGCAGGTCGAAGAAGTGGAACTTGTCGGGGAAGGCGAAGTACTCGGCGAGCAGGCGCAGGCCCGGATGTCCGCCGTCTTCCTCCGGCAGCAGCGCCTCGTCGGCGGCGAAGCCGACGATCTCCGGCAGTCCGCAGAGCGCCGCCGGCGGCGTGCCGGGCGCCCCCGCCATGACCTGCACGGCATGCGCGGCGAGCAGGTCGTAGAGGGTCGCGCAGCCCATCGGCGAAGCCGCCAGGTGGATGCGCAGGCGCTCGATCGACAGTTCGTCCCAGCGGTACTCGCCCAGGCAGCGCAGGCTCAGGCGCAACGCCGAGCGGGCGGCGCCGACTCCGGTCAGGGCTTGCGCCTCCTCGCCGCCGAGCAGGGTCGCTTCGTCGATCGCCAGCGGCCACAGGGTCGCCTCGGCGCTGCTGCGGAAATGCACGCTGTCGCCGCCGCGGGTGGTGACGAACAGTGCGGTATCGCGCGGCAGCCGGTAGCCCTCGGCGAGGTTGCCCTGGGTCGGGTCCGGTTCGAACTGGACGATCGCGCAGGACGGCAGCGGGCGCAGCGCCAGGGGGTAGAGCTGTTCGAGGAGGGCGTCGCTGAACTCCGCGTAGTCGTCGTCGAGGCGCCGTTGCAGGCGCGCGGTGAGCAGCGAGAAGCCTTCCAGCAGACGCTCGACGTGCGGGTCGGGGCATTCGCCGGGGGCCAGTTGCAGGCGCCGGGCGACCTTCGGATAGCGCTCGGCGAAGGCGCCGCCGGCATGCCGCAGCCAGGTCAGCTCGCGCTGGTAGTAGTCGAGCAGGTCGGCATCAATCGAATCGCTCATGGCGCACCTCGAGGCCATCGTTGCCCTGTTCGATGACGAATAGCGCAGGCATCAGGCGCGACCCGCTGCGCAGGCGGCCACCGAGCTGGATACGCAGGCGCTGCGGATTGTCCGGGTCAGGTTCGACCTCGACCTCGGCCAGTTGCAGGCGCGGCTCGAAATGCTCGACCGCCGCCCGCACCTCGCGTGCCAGCTGGCGCCGGTCCTCGGCGCGCAGGCGTTGCACGGCGGTCCAGTCGGCGAGCCCGTAGGCGAGGATGCCGCTGCGCGCATGCGCCGGGCGCCGTGTGTTGAGCAGGCGCAGCAGCTCGCCGCGGACCGACTCGGCCAGCGCCCGGTCGTCGAACGCGGGACGTTCGTCGGCCTCGGCGCTGAGGCGCTCGAACAGCGGCGGCAGGGCTCCGGACATGTCGGCGCCCGGTCACTTGACCAGCTGGTTGGCGGCCAGGTCCCAGGTCGAGGCGGCCGTGCCTTCCTTGGTGCCGTCGTCCTTCTGCGCGGTCAGCTCCCACTTGATCTTGGTGAAGTTCAGCGACAGGGTCTCCACCGGCTTGCCGCCGGCGCCGCCGCTGACGCTGACGTTGGAGAGCACCACGTTGTTCAGGGTGTAGACGATGAAGGGCATGATCTGCCCGTTGCCCTCGGCGGCGTTGCGGCCGATGGTGATGGTCGCCTCGGCGATCGGCTTGCCGGCGCAGCAGTATTCGTTGAGGGTCGGGGTCGAGGTGTCGATGAACTTGGTGAGGGTGAATTCGCCGACGTGGGGTTTGCCGGAGGTGCGCTCCGAGTTGCTGACGTCGTTGGTGACCTGCATCGCCACGTTGTGGCTGTAGGACATGATTTCGATCTTGTTTTCGTAGCCGACGAGCAGGCTGTCGCCTTTGATGTCGCTGCCGAAATCGAGAATGATCGCATCCATCGCATCTGACTCCTGGAGAGGGGCTGTCTGGAACGGGAAGGGCGCCCCGCCGGCGCTGCCGGCGGGGGCGGACTCACGCCGCTACCGGCGGCGGCAGGTTGGCGACCAGGCGGATCGACGCGCTGAGTTCCTCGAGCTGGAAGTGCGGCCGGAGGAACACCGTGGCGCGGTAGGCCCCCGGTTTGCCGGCCACCTCGCTGACATCCACCCGCGCCTCGCGCAGCGGGTACTGCGCCTTGATTTCCTGCGGTGCGTTGTCGTTGATCAGCACGTAGTCGGCGATCCAGTTGTTCAGGTAGGTCTGCACGTTGTCGCGGGTCATGAAGCTGCCGACCTTGTCGCGCATGATCACCTTCAGGTAGTGGGCGAAGCGCGATGCCGCCAGCACGTACGGCAGCATCGCCGACAGGCGCGCGTTGGCGTTGGCCTCGTTGGTGTTGTAGAGCCTGGCCTTGTTGGTGGTCTGGCCGCCGAAGAACACCGCCACGTCGCTGTTCTTCTTGTGGCACAGGGAAATGAAGCCGAGATCGTTGAGTTCCTTCTCGCGGCGGTCGGTGATCGCCACCTCGGTCGGGCACTTCAGCGACAGGTCGCCGGAGCTGGTGCGGAACGTGTGCGCCGGCAGGCCCTCGACCGCGCCGCCGCCTTCCGCGCCGCGGATCGCCGCGCACCAGCCGTACTTGGCGAAGGCCTCGGTGATGCGCTGCGCCAGGACCCAGGCGGCGTTGCCCCAGAGGTACTTGGAGTGGTCGGTGCCGTTGACGTCCTCGACATAGTTCATGCCTTCCACCGGTCGCGTCTCCGGGCCGTAGGGCAGGCGCAGGAGGAAGTTCGGCAGCACCAGGGACACGTAGCGCGAATCCTCGCTCTCGCGGAAGGCGCGCCACTTGATCAGTTCCAGGCTCTCGAAGATCTTGGTCAGGTCGCGCGGCACGGCCAGTTCGGTGAAGCTGTTCATGTCGAACAGGCGTGGGCTGGCGGCGGCGATGAATGGCGCGTGGGCAGCCGCGGCGACGTTCGACAGCTTCTCCAGCAGGCCGATGTCCTGCGGATGGCGGCCGAAGGTGAAGTCGCCGATCAGCAGGCTGAAGGGGTGTCCACCGAAGGTGCCGTATTCCTCTTCGTAGATCTTCTTGAACAGTGCGCTCTGGTCGAACTCGACCGCCTTCTCCAGATCGTTCTGCAGTTCGTTCTTGCCGACGTTCAGCAGGCGCAGCTTGAGCCGCGCGCTGGTCTCGGTGTTGCTCACCAGTTGGTGCAGGCCACGCCAGGAGGCTTCCAGCTTCTGCAACTCGGGGTGGTGGATGATCTGGTTGAGCTGGTCGCTGATCAGCGCATCGATCTGGCTGATGCGGTCGTTGATCATCGCCACGGTGTCCTTGTCGACGGCCATGCCCTCGTCGAGGACCTGGGTGGCGAATTCCGCGAGCATGTCGCGGGCGTAGTCCTGCTGGCTGTCGTCGTGGGCCATGCGGCCCTTGGCAATGATCTCGTCGAGCAGGGACAGGGTCTGGGTCGAACTCTCGCCGGATTGTTCGGCGGCGGATGACTTGGGCATGGCGGCTTCTCCGGGAAGAGGGTCAGGCCGGCTGGTCGGCCGGGGGTTCGCTGTCGCCGGCCGGGGCCGCTTCGGCTTCCGGGCGGGCCGCTTTGATTTCCTGCAGGCCTTCGGTGTTGGCCACCACGTCCTGCAGCAGCTGGTCGAGGTCGTCGTTGCCGTCGAGCTTGGTCAGCAGGTCGCGCAGGCGCTGGCGCGCTTCGAACAGGCGACGCAACGGGACCACCTGCTTCACCAGGTTGACCGGGTCGAAGTCCTCGATGTGGTTGAAGCGCAGCTCGACGTTCAGCTTGCTGTCGTCGCCGCTGATGGTGTTGTCGACCTGCAGGGTGGCGCGGGGGGAGATGGAGGAGAGGATCTCGTTGAAGTTGTCGCGGTCGATGTCGACGAAACGCCGTTCGACCAGCTTCGCCGGCGGGGTATCCGGCTTGCCGGAGAGGTCGGCGAGGATGCCGACCACCAGGGGCAGCTCCTTCTTCTCGATGGCGTTGCCGATCTCGACGTCGTAGGTGATCTGCACGCGCGGCGGGCGCACCCGGTCCAGCTTGTGCTGCGTACTCTCGGCCATGGCGGCTGACTCCGATGCAATGGTGGGGGCGCAATGCATCGGGGGATGCCCTGATCATCGCAGTCCCTTGCTGGATCACAGGCATGACAGGGAAAACGGCGCAGAACCTGTCCTTGGCGATCCCTCTGGTCCGTCACTGGCGACGAACTACAAAAGACGCTAGAACAGGTCTATGGATTTGCAAAATAAAATTTTCGTTGGACTCCCATGAAGCACGGATGTTTCACCATATGTCGGAAATTCTCCCTGGCGCTGGCGATCCTGGCGCTGTCCGGCTGCTCGTATTTCTTCGCGCCGCGGGTCGAGTTGCAGCGGCTGACCCTGGATGTCGCCGCGCGCGCCAACGACGACTCGCCGATCGCCGTGGACTTCGTCGCGGTGAAGGATGCGGAGCTGTTCAAGGAGCTGGCCGGACTGCCGGCCAGCCAGTGGTTCGCCAATCGCGAGCAGTACCGCCGCGACTACCGGCAGCAGTTCGCGGTATGGAGCCTGGAGCTGGTCCCGGGGCAGTTCATCGAGTCGGAGTCGTTCCCCTTGCGCGGCGACCGCGCAACTGGACTTTTGGTCTTCGCCGGCTATAACACACCCGGCGCGCACCGCTTGCGCCTCGACCAGCAGCAGCGCGTCTGGCTGCGTCTGGATACCCGGGAAATGCGACTGGTCAACGATCCCGCCGCGCCCTAGCGAAGGGGCAGGCGAGCGACCGTCGTGCACGACAACGTAGGACGTCGAAGGGGAGTCGTATGAGTGTTCTGCCTGACGCGGTGTGCTGGCACGAAGGGATGCAACTGCTTCCCCAGCATTTCCAGTTGCAGGGATTGCGTGCCGAGGCGCTGGCGGCGCGCACCGGACAGGCCTGCAACCCTTGGTTCTGGGGCGTGACCGCCCTGGAACTGGACCCCTCGGCGTTATGCGCCGGCCAGGTGCGGGTCCTGCACCTCGAAGCGATCCTGCCCGACGGCCTGCCGGTGAGCGTGCAGGCTGGTGTCGACGCGCCGCTGGAGTTCGACCTGGAGACAGCGCTGGCGGCCGCCGAAGGGCCGCTGCTGAACGTCCACCTGGCGGTCAGTCCGCTGTGGCGGGCGGGTCAGTTGCTGCCGCTGAAGGGCCGTCTGCAATCGCGGGTCGGCGCGCCGCTGCCGGACCTGGCCAGCGGCGAGCACCCCGAGCCGATCACCGTCTGGCGAGCGTCGCTGCGGCTGGTCGGCGACGACGGCAAGGCCGACTCCGTGTGCCTGCCGTTGCTGCGCGTGGCGAAGGAGGGCGGCGCCTACGTCAGCCTGCCCTACGTCCCGCCGACGCCATTGGTGCTGCCGGAATCGCCCCTGGGCAGGCGCGTGCAGTCGCTCTGCGCGCGGGCCCGGGAGAAGGCGCTGTTCCTCGGCGGGCGCCTGCGCCTGGCGCAGCAGGCGGGCAACCAGGACGACGCCGTGGAAGTCCGTCGCCAGCTCGCCGCGCTCTGGACCCGCCTGCCGGAGGTGGAAGGCCTGCTGGCAAGCCGCGCGGCCTCGCCGCTGGCCCTGCACGGCAGCCTGCTGGGCCTGGCCGGGGCCTGGGCGGCGCTCGATCCGCTGGCCGGCGTGCCGGCCTTCGAAGCGCTCGACTTCCTCGACCTGCGGCGTGGCTACGAGCCGCTGCTGGACTGGCTGGAGCGCGCCATCGAGTCGATCCGCGCGGGCTACCGCTGCCTGCCGTTCGAGCAGGAGGAACAGGTGTTTTCCGTGCGCCTGCCCGATCCGGCGCCGCGTCAGCGCCTGGTGGTCGGCCTGCGGATGCCCGCCGGCGCCGGCGAACAGGCGGCGGCTGACTGGCTGGAGCGCGCCATCGTCGCCTCCGATCCGCACCTGCCGTTGCTCGCCCGGCAGCGCATGAGCGGGCTGGCGCGGCAGCCGATGAATCGCCAGGAACAGGTGGCCTACAGCGTCGGCGACGACACCCGTTTGTTCGTCGTGCAGGGCGCCGGCGACTGGTTCGATGCCGGCCAGCCGCTGCGCATCGTCGCGCCGGTCAGCGGGGTCGCCAGCAGTCCCTGGCAGATCGTGCTGTTCGTCGCCGACGGCAGCGACAACACCTAGACAGGAAGGAGCCGCCAATGCCCGAAGGGAGTGCAGGGCCTTTTTCCCAGGCGTACCAGGAGCAGCCGCTCAGCACGGCATTCCGCCAGGCCTGGCAGGAATGGCTGGAGGCCTGGGGCGCCCTCGACCGCGACGCCCAGGATGTGCCGCGGATGGTCGAGCGCGCCCTCGAACTGTCCACCCGCATCACCCGGCGTCTGTGGCGCAGCGCCTTCGCCAGCGTCGGCGACGCGGCGGGCGTGCAGGTCAAGGCGATGGTCTATGCCTTCGTCGCCCTGGTCGACGAGACTCTGGTCTTCAGCGCCTGGCCGGGACAGGGCGCCTGGCAGGAAAAACCGCTGGAGTCGCATCTCTACGGCAGTCGCCAGGCGGGCGAATACCTGCCGCTGGCGATCAAGCGCCTGCTCGACGAACGCGCCCCGGCCAGTCGCGACCTGGCCAACGTCTACCTGCAATGTCTGATCCTCGGCTTCCGCGGTCGCCTGCGCGGGCCGCGCGGCGAGGCGCTGCACGAGAAGTGGCGGCAGGCGCTGTTCGCCTTCGCCTGGCAGCGCGAGGCGGACGCCGCCGACCTCGGCCGTCGCCTTGAGCAGCCTGCCGCCGCGCCGCCACGGCGCCTGCCGGTGCGCGCGGCGTTGCCGGACGGTTTCCGCCTGGGCCTGGCGGTGCTCGGCCTGGTGCTGCTGATGAGCGGCATCGGGCACCTGTTCTGGCGCGACATCCAGCATGAAATGGCGGCGGTGACCCACCTGGCCGATGCGGAGCAGGCGCCATGAGCGGCGCGACGCTGTTCATGCTGGTTCTCCTCCTGCTGCTGCTGGCGCTGCTGCTGGGGGCGCTGGGCTGGTGGTGGCGGACCCGGGGCGGTACGGAGATCCGCAGCTTCTACGCGGCGGTCCGGCAGATGGAGCGCGAGCAGGGCTGGCAGGGCCGCTACGAAGCGCCCTGGCTGCTGATGCTCGGCAACGAGACCGAGGGCGAGCAGTTGTGCGCCACCTGGCGCCTGCTGCCGGTGGCGCGTCCGGCCTGGTTCGGCCGCTGGTGGTCGGACGGCGAGGGGGCGATCCTGCTGGTGCCGGAGTCGGTGTTCCTGCCCGACGAGGGCCTGCGCCGGCAAAGCGGCGCCTGGCTGCGCCTGTTGCGTCTGTTCCTGCGCCTGCGCGGCAGGCGCGCGCTGGACGGGGTGGTCTGGAACATTCCGCTGGCGCGGTTGCAGGATGGCGAGCAGGCGGCCGCCCTCGGCCTCGCCGCCCGTCGTCGCTACGTGGAGCTGACCCAGCGCCTTGGCCTGAGCCTGCCGGTGTACGTGGTGATCACTGGCCTGGAAGACCTGCCGGGTTTCCAGGAACTTCTCGCGGCGCTGCCCGAGGAGGCGCGCGAGCGCGCCCTCGGCTGGTCCTCGCCGTTCGCCGCCGAGGCGGCCTGGCAGTCGCGCTGGTGCGAGCAGGCGCTGGAGGAAATCACCGTCACCCTGACCGAGTCGATCGTCGAACTCGGTACCTTGCGCGGCCAGGTGAACAACGACCTGTATTGCCTGCCGCCACGCCTGGAAAGCCTCCGCGGTTCGTTGCAGGCGCTGCTCGAACCGGTCTTCCAGGGCAACGCCAGGGGCGAGGCGCCGCGCTTTCGCGGTCTCTACCTGAGCGGCAGCGAGGCGGCGGGGGCGGCAAGCGACGAAGCCCTGCCGGCGGTCGACGCGCCGCGTCGGCGCAGCAGCTTCGCCAGCCAACTGTGGGCACGGCGGATCCTTGCCGAGGAAGGCCTGGCCCAGGCGGTGCCGCGCATCCTCCAGCTGCGCCAGCGCTGGCAGCGCGGTATCGGCCTCGCTGCGCTGTGCCTGTGCCTGCTCTGGGGCGGCCTGATGACCTGGGTCTGGCGCGACGCGCTGCGCGACGCCGGCGAACTGTCGCAACTGCTGCATGGCGCCAGCGAGCGCTACCAGCCGCTCGACGACGACACTCGGCGCGCCGCCCAGGTCCGGCAGAACGTCCAGGCCTGGTGGCAACTGGTGTCACAGGCGCCGCGCTGGCGCTTCACTTCGCTGGCGTTTCCCAGTTCCTGGTTTTCCTCCCTGGATGCACGTATCGACAGCGCGTATCGCCGCGTTTCCGAGCGCCTGCTGGTACGCCCGCTGCGCAGCCTGCTGGAAGGCGAGGCAAGCGACCTGCGGGCGATCCGCAGCGACGGCCAGCCCGGCCTGAAGGAGGGCGACGACCCCAGCCAGTGGAAGGACTACCTGGCGGCGAAGGACCTGGTCGCCCGCGCCACTACCCTGGAGCGCCACAATCGCCTGTTCGCCCAGGCCATCGACAACCGCAAGACGCCGCTCGACGATCTCCTGCAACTGAGCAACGACGCCCTGGGCAGCAGCTACAACGCCGGCAGCCTGGCGCGCCTGGCCTACTACAACCGCACGCTGTTCGCCGAGCGTCCGGCCGATCTCGCCGCCCTCGACCTGGGCCGGGTCGGCGCCACGGCGGCGGATAACTTCCATGACCTGATGGCCCGCTGGCTGAACGCCTACTTTCTCACCGACAGCCTGGAACGCACCGGCAATGCCCTGACCCAGGAACTCGCGCAGCTCGGCCAGGAACGAGATGCCACGGCGGCCCAGTTGCTGGGGGTCGGCGAATTGATCAACCACCTGCAGCAGCAGGTCAACCGCATCAACCTGATCTGGGGCAATGGCGTCGGCCAGGATCTCGTCCCTGGCTACCAGAACCTGCTCAAGAGCGCCCAGCAAAGCAGCCTGCTGGGAGACCGCGTGGAGGAACTGCAGAACCTCACGGTGCAGTTGCAGCAGCAGTTCCGCAGCGAATGGATCGCACCTCCGGAGGCTGCCGGCGACGGCCTGCTGGTGAAGCAGGGGGCGACCCTCAAGCTGGCCGATGACCTGCTCGGCCTGAAACGCGCCATCGATGACCTGAAGACCAAGGACTTCGTCTCCGTGGCCCTGGCCGGCAAGACGCTGGCGGAGCACTCCCTGCTGAGCATCGACGACATCGGCGTGACCCAGGCGTTGAGCTTCTTCAACGACTTCAGCGGCTACTACGAGAGCACCCTGCCGTCGCTCAACCCGCGCTATCGCTACTCGGTCCTGCACGCCGCCGCCAGCGCGACGACCGAGGCCATGTGGCAGAGCCTCGGGCCGCGCAGTCGCAGCCTGACCAGCCGCAATGCCTCGCGCTTCGACGTGCAGGTCAAGCAGGTCCAGGCATTGCAGGCGGCGCTGCTGGAGTTGCAGGACATGCAGGCCGGCGCGCGCCTGCTGGCCAGCCTCAACGCGCTGGCCGTGGCCGATATCGGCCAGGCCCTGCGCGACATCGACGAGCAGGCGGTGCTGCGCGAGCCGGTCGATTTCAGTCGCTGGTCGGGCGCGCCGAATTTCGGCCTGCAGGCGTTCCGCGCCCAGGACAGCGCCGAGCTGAAGCAGAGCCTGACCAGCCAGTTCAATGCCATGGCCGCGGTCGCCGAGCGCCACGCCCCGGCGCTGGAGTGGCTGCAGGCGCAGCAGTCCAGCCTGGCCACCGCCGACTACAACGCGTTCGTGCGCTTCAGCGCGCTCAACGCCGAACTGCAGAAATTCAAGGCCGACAACCCGGCGAGCACCGCGGCGCAGCTGGCGAAGCTGGTGGGTAACGATTTCAACCAGATGGACATCGGCAGTTGCGTCGACATTCTCAACGGCGTGCTCCTGCCGTCCAGCCGCAGCGACCTGGCGACGCGCCTGGTGGACCTGCGCCAGGGCGCGCTCGGGCGCTGCCAGTCGTTGCAACAGCAGCAGGCGGCGCAGGCCTGGAAGGACCTCGCCGACTACTTCAACCAGTACCTCGCCGGACGCTTCCCGTTCGCCTACAGCCTGGAAGCGGCCGATGCCGAGCCGGGGCGGGTGCGGCACCTGCTGAAGCTGATGGAGACGCGCTTGCCGCAGGTGCGCGAAGGGCTGGCCCAGGTTCGCTCGCCGGACCTGCCGGCCGCCGAGGACTTCGTCCGCCGCCTGGAGCAGGCGCAGCGCTGGCTCGGCCCGCTGTTCGAGCGCGACAAGTCGGGCCTGCTCGGCGTCGCCCTGGACATCGACTGGCGCAGCGACCGCAGCCTGGAACGCGGCGCCGACCAGGTGATCGCCTGGAGCCTGTACTCGGGCGTCCAGGAAAGCCGGTTCCCCGGCGCGCAGGACAAGGGCCTGACCTGGAACGTCGGCGATCCGCTGAAGATCATGCTGCGCTGGGCGAAGAACGGCTCGCAGCGTCCGGCAGACGACCCGCGCCAGGCCAGCCTGGCGGTGGCCGACCTCGAGGCCGGCTGGAGCTACCAGGGCTCCTGGGCGCTGCTGCGCATGATGCGTGCGCACTTCTCCCGGCAGCGCCCGCCGAACGTCGACTACACGGAGTTTCCGCTGGTCCTGCAACTGCCGGTGTATGCGCCCTACAGCCCGGAAAACGAGGCGCGGATGTTCCTCCGCCTGTCGTTGATGAGCCTGGGCGGCAAGACCCCGCTGTCCATCCAGCCGCTGCCGGTGCGCGCGCCGCAATCGCCGTTCGCGACGCTGTTGCCGGCCACCGTCGCCAGCACCGGAGGTATCCCATGACCCTGCCTCTTTCCGGCAACGCCCTGTCCCTGGAAGTGCTGCTCGAGCCCATCGCCGCGGAACAGCCGTGCGGCCCCAGCCTGCGCTACGACCCGGACTACGACCGCCTGCGCGAGTTGCGCCGGGAGGACGACAGCAGCCTGCCGACCGGCGTCTGGCAGGCGGAGGCCAAGCGCGCCGACTGGGCCGCGGTGGAGCAGTTGGCCAGCGAACTGTTGCAGCGGCGCAGCAAGGACCTGATGCTCGCCGCCTGGCTCGGCGAGGCCTGGCTGCAACGCGGCGGGCTGGGCGGATTGCAGCGCGCGCTGGTGCTGCTGGCGGAACTCTGCGAGCGCTACCCCGAGGAGGTGCATCCGCAAGCCCAGGACGGCGACCAGTCGTGGCGGGTGCCGCCCATCGACTGGCTGTTGCGCCGCTATGCCGAGCTGCTGCACACGCGCCTGCCGCTGATGGGGCAGGGCGCGTTCGCCGAGATCACCCTCTATGCCTGGCAGAGGTTGCAGCGCCAGCAGGTCGCCAGCGGCGACAGCAAGAGCGCCAAGGCGGCGCTGGAAGCGGCGCAACTTCAGCAGAAGAAGCTCGACGAAGCGTTGCGCGCGGAGCCCCTGGTGCAATGGCAGCGCAAGCAGGCCAGCCTGTTCGCCTGCCAGCAGCAACTGCAACGCCTGGAACAGTGGTGCGACCGCTGCCTGGGCGAACTCGCCCCCAGTTGCCAGCCGCTGCGCGAGGTCATCGCGCAATGGCTGGCCTTGCTCAAGGAGTTCATCGCCATGCACCCGCAAGCGCCGCTGCCCGAAGAACAGCCACCGGTCGCGGAGGCGGACGCCGCCGAAGGCGACGCGGACGGCGAGGAAAGCGTCCCGGCGAGCGCGCCGAGCGGACCGGCTGGCGCGCCGACCAGTCGCGAGGACGCCTATCGGCAACTGCTGCTGATCGCCGACTACCTGGCGCGCACCGAGCCGCACAGCCCGGTTCCCTACCTGATCAAGCGCGCGGTGGAATGGGGCAACAAGCCGCTGAGCGAGCTGCTGGCGGAGCTGATCAATGCGGACTCGGAGGCGCGCCGGGTCTGGTCGCTGCTTGGCGTACTGCCCTAGGAGGCGTGGCTATATCTTTTATTCGAATATATAAATACGAATTCAGAATTTTTTAATCTATGGGTTCCTGGGGCAAGATGGGCGCACATTCCCCGGCTCGGAACCCAGCATGTCCGTCATCACCCATCCCCACGCCCGCGAGCTGACCAAATCGGTGCGCGCCACCGTGCTGGTGTTCAACGACCCCCGTTCCCGCGAGCTGCTGGAGCGCATCGAGCGCCTGGCGCCCAGCGAGGCCAACGCGCTGGTCATCGGCGAGACCGGCACCGGCAAGGAGCTGGTGGCGCGCCATATCCATGCCCTCAGCGGACGCAGCGGCGGCCCGTTCGTCGCGGTCAACTGCGGTGCTTTCGCCGAGAGCCTGGTGGAGAGCGAGCTGTTCGGCCACGAGAAGGGCGCCTTTACCGGTGCGTTGCAGAGCAAGGCCGGCTGGTTCGAGGCGGCCAACGGCGGCACCCTGTTCCTCGACGAGATCGGCGACCTGCCGCCGAGCATCCAGGTCAAGCTGCTGCGCGTGCTGCAGGAGCGCGAGGTGGTGCGGCTCGGTTCGCGCCAGCCGATCCCCATCGACGTGCGGCTGGTGGCGGCGACCAACGTCGACCTGGCCGACGCGGTGGTCGCCGGGCACTTCCGCGAGGACCTGTTCTACCGCCTGCACGTGGCGACCATCCAGCTGCCGCCGTTGCGCGAGCGCCGTGGCGATATCCTGCCGCTGGCCGAGTACTTCATCGCCGAGCACTGCCGGCGCCTCGGCTACACCAGCGCGAGCCTGAGCCCGGAAGCCGAGCGCAAGCTGCTCGGGCATTCCTGGGCGGGCAATATCCGCGAGCTGGAGAACGCCATCCACCACGCGCTGCTGGTCTGCCGCAACCGCCTGATCCAGCCGGCCGACCTGCACCTCATCGACATGCGTGCGCGCCAGGAGCCGAGCGGCTTGCGCCGCGCTCCCGAGAGCGCCGCCGGCTCGGCGCTGGAAGCGGCGCTGCAGGCACTGTTCGAGGAAAACCGCGAGGATCTCTACGAGCACATCGAGGAAACCGTGTTCCGCGCCGCCTATCGCTTCTGCCACGGCAACCAGTTGCAGACCGGACGCCTGCTGGGGATCAGCCGCAACATCGTGCGCGCCCGCCTGGAGAAGATCGGCGAGCTGGAAACCTCGCCACGGCACAACGTGGTCTCGCTGGTGGGCAAGTGAGCGTGGTGCTTTACAGTCTTTCACAATTCCCCCACAAAACCGGCAAGAACCCGGACGGCGGCTGTTCTACAACGGAGCGATGAATCTCGTTGGCTGGACCAGGGACGTCGCCATGCCTCGCTCCGCTCGCCTGTGTCGCTCGCTCTCGGCAGCCGCTTTCCTGGCCGCGCCGAGTCCGCCCGGCCCTCCAGTCACAGCAACCTTGGTTTCCCGACCCGGCGAAGAGGATCGCTGCATGCCGTACTGTTCGCCGGAACAACTCGCCGACCTCGACCCGCTGCTGGATTGCCTGCGCCGCTGGCCGCGCATCCGCGAGCCGCGGCCGGGGGTGTTCTACCTGGGCGACCAGCCGTTCTGCCAGTTCCATTCGCGCAATGGCCAGCGCTGGGCCGACGTCAAGCGCCGCAAGGGGCGCCTGCCGCCGTTCGTCCTGCCGCCGGGCGACCAGTATTCGGCGCGGGCATTCCAGATATTCCTGCTCCAGGCCTACAAGCTGAACTGAACTGTTGCCCGGGCAACAGTCGGACAGCAGCGCTGTTGCGTGGCTGACAGACCGAGGCCGGAAACCTGCCGCAACTGCCCGGAAAACGCACATTTCCCCGTTGGTACGGCCCTTGCTCCAGGGCACTGCACCTAGCGCAACAGTCCACAGGGAAATCCCATGACCAGCCCCTTCAAAGTCGTCGCCGTCTCCGGCGGCACCTATCGCCCGTCCCGCACCCTGGTACTCACCCAGGCCCTGATCGCCGAGCTTGGCCAGTCGCTGCCGATCGACAGCCGGGTCATCGAGCTGACCGACATCGCCGCACCGCTGGGCGCTACCCTGGCGCGCAACCAGGCGCCGGCGGAACTGCAGGCGGTGCTCGACGAGATCGAAAGCGCCGACCTGCTGCTGGTCGCCTCGCCGGTCTACCGTGGCTCCTATCCGGGCCTGCTCAAGCACCTGTTCGACCTGATCGACCTCAACGCCTTGATCGACACCCCGGTGCTGCTCGCCGCCACTGGCGGCACCGAGCGCCACGCGCTGGTCCTCGACCACCAGTTGCGCCCGCTGTTCAGCTTCTTCCAGGCGATCACCCTGCCCATCGGGGTCTACGCCAGCGAGGCCGACTTCGACAACTACCGGATCGTCAGCGAGCCGCTGAAGGCGCGCATCCGCCTCGCCGCCGAGCGCGCCGCGCCGCTGTTCGGCGGACGCTCCGAACTGTTGAAGATCGCCTGAGGTGCGCCGATGAACGTGTTCTGGTTCCTCCCGACCCACGGCGATGGCCACTTCCTCGGCACCAGCCAGGGCGCGCGGCCGGTCTCGCTGCCTTACCTGAAGCAGGTGGCTCAGGCGGCCGACAGCCTCGGCTACCACGGCGTGCTGATCCCCACCGGACGCTCCTGCGAGGACTCCTGGGTGGTGGCCTCGGCGCTGGCGCCGCTGACCGAGCGCCTGCGCTACCTGGTGGCGATCCGTCCGGGAATCGTTTCGCCGACCGTCTCGGCGCGGATGGCGGCGACCCTCGACCGCCTGTCCGGCGGGCGCCTGCTGATCAACGTGGTCACCGGCGGCGATCCCGACGAGAACCGCGGCGACGGCATCCATCTTGGCCACGCCGAGCGCTACGAGGTCACCGACGAGTTCCTTCGGGTCTGGCGGCGCGTCCTGCAGGGCGAGGCGGTGGACTTCCACGGCAAGCACATCCACGTGGAGAACGCCAAGGCGCTCTATCCGCCGGTGCAACGGCCGTATCCGCCACTGTACTTCGGCGGCTCCTCGGAGGCCGCCCACGAACTGGCCGGCGAACAGGTGGACGTCTACCTGACCTGGGGCGAGCCGTTGCCGGCGGTGGCGGCGAAGATCGCCGACGTGCGCCAGCGGGCGGCTCGTCATGGGCGTACGGTGAAGTTCGGCATCCGCCTGCATGTGATCGTCCGCGAAACCGCCGAAGAAGCCTGGCGCGCCGCGGACAGGCTGATCGAGCACATCTCCGACGAGACCATCGCCGCCGCGCAGCAGTCCTTCGCCCGTTTCGACTCCGAAGGCCAGCGGCGCATGGCCGCGCTGCACGGCGGCCGCCGCGATCGCCTGGAGATCCAGCCGAACCTCTGGGCCGGGGTCGGCCTGGTACGCGGCGGCGCCGGCACCGCGCTGGTCGGCGATCCGCGGCAGGTGGCGGAGCGGATCGGGGAGTACGCCGAGCTTGGCATCGACAGCTTCATCTTCTCCGGCTATCCGCACCTGGAAGAGGCCTACCGCTTCGCCGAACTGGTCTTCCCGCTGCTGCCCGAACCCTACGCCAGCCTGGCCGGCCGTGGGCTGACCAACCTGACCGGGCCGTTCGGCGAAATGATCGCCAACGACGTGCTGCCGGTTCGCGCCGGCGCTTGAGCAGCCGGGCCCCCGAGGAGAAACGCCCTGTGAATGCGAAGACCCGCCCCGAGGCGCAAACGCCGTTGCAGATCGCCCGGCGCCTGGCCGCCGATTTCGCCGAGAACGCCGCCGAGCGCGACGTCGCCGGTGGCACCCCGAAGGCCGAGCGCGACGCGTTGCGCCGCAGCGGCCTGTTGTCGCTGATCATCCCGCGCGAATACGGCGGCCTGGGGGCGAGCTGGAGCGAAACCCTGCAAACCGTGCGCGAACTGGCCCGGGTCGACAGCTCGATCGCCCACGTCTACGGCTTCCAGCACCTGATGCTGGCCACCGTGCGCCTGTTCTCGCGGCCCGAGCAATGGCAGCCGTGGTTCGAGCTGACCGCGCGCAACCGCTGGTTCTGGGGCAACGCGCTGAACCCGCTGGACAACCGTACCGTGGCTCGGCGCTTCGACGGCTGGCGCGAGTTCTCCGGGAAGAAGAGCTTCTGCTCCGGCGCCCGCGATTCGGAGATGCTCATCGCCTCGGCACTGGACGGCGAGGGCGGGCCGCTGCTGATCGCCGCCATCCCCACCGCGCGCAGCGGTATCAGCCTGGGCCAGGATTGGGACAACATGGGCCAGCGGCAGACCGACAGCGGCAGCGCGATCTTCGAGCGGGTGCGGGTGGAGGAGAGCGAGTTGCTGCTCGATCCCGGGCCGCTGAGCACGCCGTTCGCCTGCCTGCGGCCGCTGATCGCCCAGTTGATCTTCACCGAGGTGTTCCTCGGCATCGCCGAAGGCGCCTTCGAGGAGGCTCGCCAGTACACCCTGCGCGAAGCGCGACCGTGGTTCCGCTCCGAGGTCGCCGAGGCCAATGCCGACCCCTATGTGCTGGCGCGCTACGGCGAATTCTGGGTCGGCCTGGAAAGCACCCGGGCGCTGGTCGAGCGCGCCGCGCAACGCCTCGACGCCGCCTGGTCCAAGGGCCCGGCGCTGGACGCCAGCGAGCGCGGCCAGTTGGCCCTGGCCATCGCCGCCGCCAAGGTCGCCGCGACGCGCAACGGCCTCGACCTGTGCAACCGCATGTTCGAAGTCACCGGCGCCCGCTCCACTCACGCCGCCCTGCGCCTGGACCGCTACTGGCGCAACCTGCGCACCCAGACCCTGCACGACCCGCTGGACTACAAGATCCGCGAGCTGGGCGACTGGGCGCTGAACCAGTCACCGCCGCAACCGACCTTCTACTCATGAACGCTTCTACCCATACTCCCGACCGGCTGCTGACGCTGCCACGTTCGCCGAACCTGGCGACCTCGATCCGCGCCACCGCCCAGGTCTTCGAGGACCCGAAGTCCCAGGCCCTGCTCGAACACCTGCGCCAGGTGGCGCCGAGCGAGGCCAGCGTGCTGGTGATCGGCGAGACCGGCACCGGCAAGGAACTGGTGGCGCGGCATATCCACAACCTCAGCGCGCGGCGCAACGGCCCGTTCGTGGCGGTCAACTGCGGGGCTTTCTCCGAGTCGCTGGTGGAAGCCGAGCTGTTCGGCCACGAGAAGGGCGCCTTCACTGGCGCCCTGGCGGCCAAGGCCGGCTGGTTCGAGGAAGCCAACGGCGGCACCCTGTTCCTCGACGAGATCGGCGACCTGCCGATGCCGATCCAGGTCAAGCTGCTGCGCGTGTTGCAGGAGCGCGAGGTGGTGCGCCTGGGTTCGCGCAAGAGCATCCCCATCGACGTGCGCGTGCTGGCGGCGACCAACGTGCAACTGGAGCGGGCGATCAACGCCGGGCACTTCCGCGAGGACCTGTACTACCGGCTCAATGTCGTCAGCCTGGAGCTGTCGCCGTTGCGCGAGCGACCCGGCGACATCCTGCCGCTGACCCGCCACTTCATCGCCGAGTACAGCCGTCGCCTGGGCTACGGCCAGAGCCAGTTGAGCCCGGAGGCGGCGCAGAAGTTGCGCGCCTATTCCTGGCCGGGGAACATCCGCGAGCTGGAGAACGTCATCCACCATACCTTGCTGATCTGCCGCGACGGGCTGATCCGCGCGGATGACCTGCACCTGTCCAACCTGCGCCTGGAGCGTGGCGAGGAGCTGGCGCGCGGGGTCCCGGCGAGCGGCGCCGCCGAGCACTTGTTGCAGCAGGCTTTCCAGAGGCTGTTCGAAGAGCAGGGCGAGAACCTCCATGGGCGGGTCGAGGATGCCCTGCTGCGCGCGGCGTACCGTTTCTGCCACGGCAACCAGGTGCATACCGCCAACCTGCTGGGACTCAGCCGCAACGTCACGCGCACGCGGCTGATCGCCATCGGCGAGCTGGTGGTGAACAAGCGCGGTGGCCAGCGGATCGATGGCGAGCGGGCGGTGCGGTTGTCGATCTGAGTTCAGGCGCTCGGGATCGCGGCGGATAAGCGCAAGCGGTTATTCGCCCAAACCCAGTCGGGCGCAGTAGACTCGGCGCTTTGCGGAGCGTCTGGCTCCGCGCTCTGCGCCAGGTGGAACCGCCCGATGCCCGATACCTCTCCCGATCTGCCGGCCACGTCGCCGCTCGCCGCCTATCGCCAGGCCGTGGAACAGCGCGGTTTCGCTCCCGACGAGGCGCAGCGGCGCGCCGCCGAGGCGCTGGAGCGTTGTTTCCAGGCCCTGCACGAGCCGCACCGCCACGGCGCGATCCAGGGCGTCTACCTGTGGGGGCCGGTAGGGCGCGGCAAGACCTGGCTGATGGACCACTTCTACCAGTGCCTGCGCGTGCCCGCGCGGCGCCAGCACTTCCACCACTTCATGCAGTGGGTGCACCAGCGCCAGTTCGAACTGACCGGCACCGCCGACCCGCTGCGCGCCCTGGCCCGCGAGTTGGCGCGGGACGTGCGGGTGCTGTGCTTCGACGAGCTGTTCGTCAGCGACATCGGCGACGCCATCCTGCTCGGCAGCCTGCTGCGCATCATGTTCGAGGAGGGCGTGGTGCTGGTCGCCACTTCCAACCAGCCGCCGGAGCAGTTGTACGCCGACGGCTTCAACCGCGAACGCTTCCTCCCGGCGATCGAGGCGATCCAGCGGCACATGGCGGTGGTCGCGGTGGATGGCGGCCAGGACCACCGCCTGCATCCCGGCCGGGCCGAGCAACGCTACTGGGTGGTGGAGGCGGGGCAGGCGGGCGGTTTCGCCGAACTCTTCGCGCGCCTGAGCGCCGGCGAAGTGGTGTCCGCGCAGCCCATCGAGCTGGGGCACCGCCCGCTGGCGGTGCGCCGGCACAGCGAGTCGGTGCTCTGGTGCAGCTATGCGCAGCTCTGCGAGGTACCGCTGTCGGCGCTGGACTTCATCGGCCTTTGCGACCGCTACCGGGCGATCCTGATGGACGACCTGCCGTGCCTGAGCGCCAGCCAGCGCGAAGGCCGCATAGCCCGTGGCACCGAGGACGGCGCGCAACTGGTGGAGGCGGGGGATCGCGAATTGCCGCAGTTGTCGGTGCACGACGACGGCGTGCGGCGCTTCATCGCCCTGGTGGACGAATGCTACGACCGCAAGGTGCCGCTCTACCTGGAGGCCAGGGTGCCGTTGGAGGCACTTTATACCGAGGGCTACCTGGCCTTCGCCTTCCGTCGCACCCTCAGCCGGCTGCGCGAGATGCAGCTGGCACGCTTCGGCAGCGACAGCGCCGGCTAGCGCCGCGCCGCCGAAGCGGGAACTGCGGATGGCCGCCCGCGCTCATCCGCCGGCCAGGCCGAGGCTCAATAGCCGTGCCGGCGCAGCAGCGCGTCCATGTCTTGCGCCGCCGGGCGGCCCTGGAACTTCAGCAGTTCCGAGGTGCGGTTGGTGAAGAAACCGTCGACGCCGGCCGCGCCTAGGGCCTTGAAGTCTTCCGCCGAGTCCACCGAGTAGGCATGGATGAACAGCCCGCGCGCGTGGGTCATGCGGTTCATCCAGGGTTTCACCAGGTCGGCGTAGCTCTGTTCGCCGCGTTCGCTGAGGGTCGCCGAGGGCCCGGTGCCCAGCGCGCCGTGGGCCTTGGCCCAGTCCAGCCAGGCGCCGAACTCGGCTTCGGACTTCACTTCCTGCCTGGCGTAGAAGGCCGCCTTGTCGGTTTCCCCGGATTCCTTGAAGGTCACTGGCGAACGGGCTTCCAGGTAGCCGTCACCGAGCCACAGCAGGAGAATCTTCGGCACTTGCGGCATGCTTTCTTGCAGCAGTTCCAGGCTGCTCTTCTCGAAGGTCTGCAGGATCACCCGGCCATTGCCGTGGGCCACGTCGACATGCCCGGCGGCGGCGCGCTCGCGGGGTTGCAGCCAGCCGCGGCGTTCCAGCAGCTTGCGCAGGTCGTCTTCGATGCCGGGGAATTGCGCCGGTACCTTGGTCTCCAGGTACAGGCCCGGCTTGTTGGCGCCGCCCTCGGCGATGTCGAGCATCTCGTCGAGGGTGAGGATGCGCAGGCCGACGAAGCCGGGCCGGGCGCGCTCGGGGAAGGCGCGATTGAACCAGGAGCCGGCGTCCAGGCGCTTGAGTTCGGCGAGAGTGAAGCTGCTCACCGGGTCCTTGGCGCGTCCCGGGAAGACCTCGGCGACGTCGGTGGTGCGCTCCAGGGTGTCGTCGTGGAGGGCGACCAGTACGCCGTCGCGGCTGCGCTGCACGTCGGCTTCCAGGTAGTCGGCGCCGAGGTCGCGGGCCAGCAGGTAGGCCGCGGCGGTTTCCTCGGGGGCGTCGTACGAGGCGCCGCGGTGGGCGATGACCGCCGGCCAGGGCACGCCGGCGGCGGCGCTGAGGGCCTTGCCGGACGGCTCCGCGGCCTGGGCGGCGAGCCCCGCCGTCAGGCCGAGGAAGCCCAGGGTCTTGAATGTTCCTTGCCAGAATCTTTGCCGCATGAGGCGCCTTTCCTTCTTTCTTTTTCACGGGATTGCCGACCAGTCTGGCGTCGCCGGATGACCGGAGGACGACAGATACAGGTCTGTCCGGCGCGGGGAAAGATGCGCTGTCGCGGCGACGCTGGTTCCTGTCGCCCTCGGCAAAGCGCCAGCCCTCCCAGGCCGGGAGGGCGGATTCTACAGGCGTTTGTTCAGCAGGCGGGCCAGGCGGTCGCCGCCGAACTGGATCAACGTGACCAGCAGCACAAGGACGATGATCACGGTGAGCATCACCTGGGTGTCGAAGCGCTGGTAGCCGTAGCGGTAGGCCAGGTCGCCGAGGCCGCCGGCACCGATCGCGCCGGCCATGGCCGAGGAATTGATCATGGTCACCAGGGTGATGGTGAAGCCGCCGACGATGCCCGGTCGCGCCTCCGGCAACAGTACGTTGCAGATGATGTGGCGGCGTTCGCAGCCCATCGCCTGGGCCGCCTCCACCAGGCCGTGGTCGACTTCGCGCAGGCTGACCTCGGCGATCCGCGCGAAGAACGGCGTGGCGGCGATGGTCAGCGGCACCACCGCGGCCCAGACGCCATAGCTGGTGCCGACGATCATCCGGGTAAAGGGAATCAGCGCCACCATCAGGATCAGGAAGGGTACCGAGCGCAGCACGTTGACCAGACCGCCCAGGATGCGATTGAGCAGGCGCGCCTCGAAGATCCCGCCCGGCCCGGTGGTGACCAGCACCAGGGCCAGCGGGATACCCACCAGCAGGACGATGGCGGAGGACGCGCCGATCATCAGCAGCGTATCGAGGAAACCTTGCCAGAGCCGTTCAAGCATGGGCGACATGGCCGAGCACCTCCACCTTGTCCGCCACCAGCGCGGCCTTGGCCAGCACGCCGGGAAGCTCGCCGGGCGGCGCGCCGACCTGTAGCAGCAGGCGCCCCAGGGCGCGGCCCTGGATCCGCTCTATGCCGCCGTGGAGCAGGTCGACGCGCTGGCCGATGGCCCTGGCGATGGCCAGCAGGTCCGGCACCCGTCGGCTGGCGCCGGTGTACTGGAGATCGAGCAGCACCGGGTCGCCGGCGCCGGGAGCCTGGCGCAGGCGCGCCTGGAGGTCGGCCGGGAGGGCGGCGCGCAGGCTGCCGAGCAGGCTTCGGGTGACGGCATGGCGCGGATCGCCGAAGACTTCCCAGACTTCGCCCTGTTCGACGATGCGGCCGCATTCGAGGACCACCACGCGGTCGCAGATCTCGCGGATGACCGCCATCTCGTGGGTGATCAGGACGATGGTCAGGCCCAGCCGACGGTTGATGTCGCGCAGCAGCGCGAGGATCGCCTGGGTGCTCTCCGGGTCCAGCGCCGAGGTGGCTTCGTCGCAGAGCAGGATCTGCGGCTGGTGCACCAGCGCGCGGGCGATGCCGACGCGCTGTTTCTGCCCGCCGGAGAGCTGCGCCGGATAGGCGTCGCGTTTTTCCTCCAGGCCGACCAGTTGCAGCAGCCCGGCGACCCGCTCCTCGATCCGTGCCCGGGGCACCCCGGCCACCCGCAGCGGCAGGGCGATGTTCTGCCGCACGGTCTTGGCCGACATCAGGTTGAAGTGCTGGAAGATCATGCCGATGCGTCGGCGCAGGGCGACCAGGCGCTGGCCGTCGTAGCCGCCGATGTCCTCGCCGTCGATCAGCACCTGCCCCTCGCTGGGACGCTCCAGGCGATTGAGGGTGCGGATCAGCGAGGACTTGCCGGCGCCGCTGCGGCCGATGATGCCGAACACTTCGCCGCGGCGGATCTCCAGGTCGATCTCCCGCAGGGCCTGGACCCCGCCGGGGTAGCGCTTGCCCAGGCCGTGGAGGCGGATGTGCGGTGTGGAGGCGCGCGTGTCGGGCGCCATCGGGAACGGTTCGAGGGGCAGCAGGCTCGGGGGAACGGTCATGGTCGTCACTCCCAGCCCGGCTGGTACAGCGTGCCATGGGCCTTGTCCAGCGCGGCGCGGACCACCGGCGAATGCTGGTAGATATCGACGAAGCGCGCCAGGCGGCCGTCGCGGTCCTGGTAGTCGCCGCGGGTGACGAACTGGATCACGTATTCCCGGTTGTCGATCCCGTCGAACAGCAGCGCCCGGGCCGGGTCGATGGTCCCGGCCAGGCGCAGGTAGTGCGGGTAGCCCTGGGCCAGGTCGAAATCGTCGAGGGCGCGCGCCAGTTGCACCGCCTCCAGCTCGGTGATGCGGATGTCCTTCGGGTTGTCGACGATATCGTCGAGGGTCGCCTTGTAGCCGACGCCGTCCCTGAGCTTCAGCAGGCCGGCCTTCTGTAGCAGTTGCAGGCCGCGGCCGCCATTGATCGGGTCGTTGGCGATGGCCACGCTGGCGCCTTCCGGCAACTCTGCGAGGCTGGCGTAGCGCTTCGAATAGAGCCCGACGTTGTTGATGATCCCCGGCGCGAACGGCTTCAGCCGGAAGCCGCCTTCGCGGTTGGCGTTTTCCAGGAAGGGCACGTGCTGGAAGTAGTTGGCGTCGATGTCGCCCTGGGCGAGGGTGATGTTGGGGGCGTTCCAGTCGCTGAACTCGACCAGTTCGACCTTCAACCCCTGCTTGCCGGCTTCGCTCACGGCGACTTCCAGCGGCGGGGCGAAGGCGGCGGTGGTGCCGATCTTCAGCGGGGCGTCGGCGGCCTGGACCGGGCCGCTGCCGAGGAGGACGGCCAGGCTCAGGGTTTTCAGGGTGTTCAGCATGGTGGGCTCCTGAACGAAAGGGAAAGTGGGGTCAGGCCTGGCGCTGGCGCGCGGCCGGGGGCTGGCGGAAGGCGGCGCCGGCGTGTTCCGCCTGCAGGCGCGCGCGGCCGCCGCCGAAGAGCTTCTCCCGCAGGGTGCCGGGGGCGTAGGCGGTCTTGTAGCTGCCGCGTGCCTGCAACTCGGGCACCACCAGGTCGATGAAGTCGGCGTAGCTCTCCGGCTCCACGGTGCGGGTCAGGTTGAAGCCGTCCAGGCCGGTATCGGCGATCCAGCCTTCGAGGTCGTCGGCGACCTGGCGCGGGTCGCCTACCAGGGTCACGTAGCGGCCGCCCAGGGCCAGTTGGTCGAGGAGCTTGCGCACGGTGGAGTCGGTGCGCGCCACGGTGAGGTTCTTCACCACCGACTCGATGGCGTTGTTCTTCTCGTAGCGGATCGGTTCGTCGAGCCCGTAGCGCGACAGGTCGATGCCGCTGGAGCTGGCGAAGTGCGCCAGGCCGGCCTCGGGGCTGGCGTAGCGGCGGTACTCGGCATGCTTGTCGCGGGCCTCGGCCGCGGTGGCGGCGACGATCACGTTGATGCCCATGAAGATCCTGATGTCCTCGGCGCGACGGCCGGCGCCGACCACCGCCGCGCGGATGCGCTGCACCAGTTGGCGGGTGGCCTCGCGGGTCTGTCCGGAGACGAACACGCATTCGGCGTGGCGCGCGGCGAAGGCCAGGCCACGCTCCGAGGAGCCGGCCTGGAACAGCACCGGGGTGCGCTGTGGAGAGGGCTCGGCGAGGTGGTAGCCCTCGACCTGGTAGAACTCGCCATGGTGACGGACCTTGTGGATCTTCTCCGGCCGCGCGTAGACCCGTCGCTGGCGGTCGGCGAGCACCGCGTCGTCTTCCCAGCTGCCCTCCCAGAGCTTGTAGAGGACCTCCAGGTACTCGTCGGCGCGGTCGTAGCGGCGGTCGTGCTCGATCTGCGCGGACTGGCCCATGGCCTTGGCCGCGCTTTCCAGGTAGCCGGTGACGATGTTCCAGCCGATCCGCCCGTCGCTCAGGTGGTCGAGGGTCGAGAGCCGCCGGGCGAACGGGTAGGGCGCCTCGTAGGTGAGGTTGGCGGTGACGCCGAAACCCAGGTGCTCGGTGACCCCGGCCATGGCCGAGACCAGCATCAGCGGGTCGTTCACCGGCAACTGGACGGCTTCGCGGGCGGTCACCTCGATGCCGCCCTGGTAGACGTCGTAGACGCCGAGGATATCGGCGATGAACAGGCCGTCGAACAGGCCGCGCTCCAGCAGCCGGGCCAGCTCGGTCCAGTGGCGCAGTTTGCGGTAGTCGCTGGAGCGGTCGCGCGGGTGGGTCCAGAGGCCGTGGTTGATATGGCCGACGCAATTCATGCTGAAGGCGTTTAGGAGAATCTGCTTCTTGCTCATGGCGGTTCCTTCGGCGTTCAGAGCGTGCCGCGGCGTGGCGGCAGGCGGCCGTTGAGGTAGTAGTCGCCGACCGCGTGGTACTTCCAGCGCACCGGGTCGTGCAGGGTGTGTACGCGGGCGTTGCGCCAGTGGCGGTCGAGACCGAGTTCGGCGAGACAGGCGCGGCTGCCGCCAAGCTCGATCAGCTTGCTGCCGGCCAGCAGGGCGACCTCGGTGGTCAGCGCGCGGGCTTCGGCGACGGCGATCGAGGCGGCCGCCACGCTTTCCGCGTCCGGCTCGGCGGTGGCCCGGTCGAGCACCCGCCCGGCACGCTCCAGCAGCGCTTCGGCGGCGTGCAGGCGGATCGCCAGGCGGCCGATCTCGTGGATGGTCAGTGGGTCGTCGCTGGCCTTGTCGACGCCGGAGTCGACCCAGGGCCGGGCGCGCTCGCGGACGAAACGCAGGGTGTCCTCGAAGGCGCCGCGGGCGATCCCGGCGTCGATCGCCGCGTGGAGGATCTGCGCCAGCGGGCCGACGGTGGTCGGGCGCTCGAAGGCGTCCTGGAACGAGACCACGTCCTCGGCGGCCACCGCTACCCGGTCGAACAGCGCCGAACCGCTGCCGGTGGTGCGTTGACCGAAGCCGGACCAGTCGTCGACGATTTCCAGCCCGGCGCTGTCGCGCGGGACGAAGGCCAGTTGCTGGCGGCCCTCGTCGTCCACCGCCAGGGTCGGCACCCGCTGCGCGTAGAGTGCGCCGGTGCAGTAGAACTTGCGCCCGTCCAGGCGGTAGCCGTCGCCGTCGGCGCGCAGGCGGGTACGGCGCTCGCTGGCGGTACGCGTGCCGATCTCGGCCAGGGCGTTGCCGAAACGCTCGCCGGCCAGGGCGGCGCCGAACAGGCGACCTTTCTGCGCCGGCGAGCCGTTCACCCGCAGCACTTCGAGGGCGTAGAAATGGTTCTGCGGAATCTGCCCCAGGGAACTGTCGGCGGCGCTGACGATCGCCACCACCTTCGCCAGGGTCACCCGCGAGACGCCGGCCCCGCCGTATTCGCGGGGCACCGCGATGCCCCACAGGCCGGAGCGGGAGAACAGTTCCAGTTCTTCCAGCGGCAGGCGCCGCTCGCGGTCGCGCTGGATGCTTTCGCGGGCGAACAGGGCGGCCAGCTCGCGGGCCGTTTCCAGGGCTTCGTCGTCGCTGCCGATGCGATGGGCAGCGGCCGTGGGATTGTCGCGCGTAGCGTGTGCGAGGCTCATCGGGCGCTCCTCAGATCCATGAGTGACGCGCCGGACGGGCGCCGTTCAGGTAGTAGTCGCCGACCGCGTGGATCTTCCAGCGTACCGGGTCGTGCAGGGTGTGGGTGCGGGCGTTGCGCCAGTGCCGGTCGAGGTTGAACTCGGCGAGCGTGGCGCGGCTGCCGGCCAGCTCGAAGAGCTTCTCGCTGGCGGCCAGGCTGATCTCGGTGCTCAGCACCTTGGCCTCGGCCACGGCGATCGAGGCGCGTGCCGCCGACTCGGCGTCCACCGGCCGCGCGGCCACTTCGTCGAGGACCTGGCCGGCCTTCTCCAGCAGGGCGTTGGCGGCGTGCAGCTCGATTTGCAGGCGGCCGACCTCGGCGATGCTGTAAAGCTCGTCGCTGGCGCGTTCGACCTGGGCGTCGATCCAGGGCCGGCTGCGTTCGCGGACGAACGCCTGGGTGTCGTCCAGCGCCGCCTGGGCGATGCCGGCGTCGATGGCGGCCTGGATCAGTTGCGAGACGGCGCCCTGGAGGCTCGGGATCTCGGCCAGCAGGCCGTTGTGGATCAGCATGTCGCCGGCTACCGGAACCTCGTCCAGCAGTACCGTGCCGCTGGCGGTGGTGCGCTGGCCGAAGCCGGACCAGTCGTCGACGATGCGCAGGCCGGGAGCGCCGCGCTCGACGAAGAGCATCACCGCGCGCTCTTCCTCGTCGATGGCCTTGACCGCCACCCAGTGGGCGAACAAGGCGCCGGTGGAGTAGAACTTCTCGCCGCTGACCCGGTAGCCGTCGCCGTCGCGACGGACCCGCGCCTTCAGCTCCAGGGTATGGCGGGTATTGCGTTCCGGGCCGGCGTTGGCCAGCCGGCGGCCGTCGAGGATGCCACGGAACAGCTTGCGTTTCTGCGCCGGGCTGGCGACGTTGTCGATCACGCTGAGCAGGCCGAACTGGTTCTGCGGAATCTGTCCGAGGGCCGGGTCGGCGGCACAGATGACACGGAACACCTCGGCCAGGGTCACATGGGAAACCTGCGCGCCGCCATGGGCGCGGGGAATGCCGATGCCGCCCAGGCCGAGGCGGGTAAAGAGTTCCAGTTCCTGCCAGGGCAGGCGTCGTTCGCGGTCGCGTAGCGCCGCTTCGCGACGGGCCAGTCCGGCTACCTCGTGGGCGGCCTGCAACGCCTGGGCGTCGTTCTCGATGAGGCGTGCCGGGAGTAGCCGGGGCGCCTGGTCACGAAGATCCTTGGGTGCGGTTTCGTCGGTCATGGTTCAGCCTTGCAGCGTGGTGGTTCCGCCAGCGGCATCGGTGTGGCGCGGCTCGCGGGTTCGGTGGTGCGGGTGGAACGCCTGGAGGAGGGAGGGGAAACAGGCGGTAACGACATGCTCGCTGGGCACCTCTGGCAGTTCGGATAGGTGGCTGGCGCGATCGCCAAGCCTCTGCCGGGTCTGTTTGCACAAGCCGTGCCGTTTGCTAATCAATAGAAAAATCAAAGAGTTGGAGGTTTGCTCCAACAGTTTCTGCTGGTCCGCGGGCGCTGCCTGTTGCTCCGCTGTTGCCAGGGCAACAGTTACCGGCGGATTACAGCCGGATGCCGCGCGCCGGCGCCGTGCTGCTAGGGTGATAGGGTTTCGCGCGCGGCGGCCTGGCGCGCGCCCACCCACTCGGATCGTCGAAGGAACTCCCATGCAGAGCGCTAACGCTTCAGAACTCACCACCGACATCGCCGTGATTGGCGGCGGCGCGGCCGGCATCGGCGTGATCGCCAGCCTGCTGAAACGTTCGCCGGGGTTGCGTATCAGCCTGATCGAGCCGGCGGACACCCACTACTACCAACCGGGCTGGACCCTGGTCGGTGGCGGCGCCTACGCCCAGGGCGACACCGCGCGGCCGATGGCCGGGCTGGTCCCGCCCGGCGTGGAGTGGCTGCGCACCCGTGTCGAGCGGGTCGACCCCGAGGCGCGCCGGCTACTGCTGGAGAGCGGCGGCAGCCTGGAGTACCGCAACCTGATCGTCTGCCCCGGCCTGCGCCTGGCCTGGGAGCGCATCGAGGGCCTGGAGGAGACCCTCGGGCGCAACGGCGTCACCTCCAACTACCGCTACGACCTGGCGCCCTACACCTGGGAGCTGGTGCGCGGCCTGCGTGGCGGCAAGGCGCTGTTCACCCAGCCGGCGATGCCGATCAAGTGCGCCGGGGCGCCGCAGAAAGCCATGTACCTGTCCTGCGACCACTGGCTACGGGAGGGCGTGCTGCAAGACATCGAGGTCGAGTTCGACCTGGCCGGCGCGGCGTTGTTCGGCGTCGCCGATTTCGTTCCGCCGCTGATGGAATACGTGCGCAAGTATTCGGCCGAGCTGGCGTTCAATTCCAACCTGGTGAAGGTCGACGGCGCGGCGCGCAAGGCCTGGTTCGAGGTGAAGGACGCCGACGGCAACACCAATCTGGCGGAAAAGGACTTCGACCTGCTGCACGTGGTGCCGCCGCAACTGCCGCCGACCTTCGTCGCCGCCAGCGGCCTGGGCGACGCGGCCGGCTGGTGCGAAGTCGACCCGGCGACCCTGCAACATGTCCGCCATGGCGAGATCTTCGCCCTCGGCGATGTCTGCGGCACCGCCAACGCGAAGACCGCGGCGGCGGCGCGCAAGCAGATCGTGGTGGTGGCCGAGAACCTTCTCGGCCTGCGCAGCGGCCGTGGCCTGCCGCTGCGCTACGACGGTTACGGCGGTTGCCCGCTGACCGTCGAGCGCGGCCGGGTGGTGCTGGCGGAGTTCGGCTACGCCGGCAAGCTGCTGCCGACCTTCCCGCTGGAGCCCACCGCGGCCAGCCGCTTCGCCTGGCTGCTCAAGCGCCACGTACTGCCCTGGGTGTACTGGAACGCCATGCTCAAGGGCCGGGAGTGGCTGGCGCGGCCGGGGCGCTAGACCGGGCGGCAGCCCTCGGCCTGACCGGCCTCAAAGCTCGTGGGCGAACGGCAGGTCCGGCCCCACCCGCGAGCAGGTGACCGCCGCCGCGCGGATGGCGAAGGCGAGCATCGCGTCGATCGCTTCCCGCGACAGCGCGGCTAGCCCGGCCGGGCTGTCGGCGTCGAGGCGGCGGAGGTAGGCGAGGGTCGCCGCCTGGAAGGTATCGCCGGCGCCGACCGTATCGCGCAGCGCCAGGGCGGTATCCGCCGGGCGACTCCAGCTGCCGTGGGCGCAGTGTACGCTGGCGCCGGCGCCGCCGTGGGTGACGAAGACCAGCCGGCAGTGCGGGTTCAGCCAGCCGCGGGCCACCTCGCCGGGATCGCGGTCGGGGTAGAGCAGGGCCAGGTCTTCCTCGCTGGCCTTGATCAGGTGCGCATGACTGGCGAAGGCCTCGACCCGGCGCCGCCAGAGGTCGATGTCCGGCTGCGGGTCGAGGCGCACGTTGGGGTCCAGGCTGACCAGGCGCCGGCCGCTCTCGCGCCGGACCAGCGCCAGCAGGGTGTCGGCCACCGGCGTCACCACCAGGGTGTAGGAGCCGACGTGCAGCCCGCGTATCCGCCCATCCAGCGTCGGCAGGTGTTCCAGGCGCACCTGGCGGTCGGCGCAGCCCTCGCCGCGGAACTGGTATTGCGCCGAGCCGCTGGCGTCGAGGCCGACCATCGCCAGGGTGGTCGGGGCGTCGCTGGGCACCAGGAAGCCGCAGTCCACGCCTTCTTCTTCGAGCACCCGGCGCAGCCGCGCGCCCAGGTAGTCGCTGGACAGCCCGCCGAACAGCGCCGCCTCCACGCCCAGCCGGCGCAGGCCGACGGCGACGTTGAACGGCGAGCCGCCGGCGATCGCGGTGAAGCCCAGCTCGTTGCTGCGCGCAGCGCTTTCCAGGCTGAAGACATCGAAAAGGGCCTCGCCACACACCAGGTACATGCAGATCTCCAAAACGCCAGAAGAGGAAGGAAAGCCGGCCATTATCGCGGAGGCAGGTGCTCCAGGTAACGCCGGTAGGCCTGTTCGTAGGCTGCCTGTCGTCGCGCCTGGGGCTGGGTGCGGGTCGCCTCGTCGAGCGCCACGCAGCGCCGGCACAGGGCTTCCAGGCTTTCACCGGCGCCGCTTTCGCGGCCCAGGCTCCAGGCCGCCTGGAGCGCCGCGCCAAGGGCGGCGGCCTCGGTCTGCCGTGGACAGACCAGCGGCAGGCCGAGCAGGTCGGCGAGCGTCCGCCGCCACAGCGGGCTCTTCGCCGCGCCGCCGACCAGGCGGATTTCCTCGCCCGGCAGGCCGCTGGCGCGCAGCAGGTCGAGGCCGTAGCGCAGGCCGAAGGCGGTGCCTTCGAGCACCGCCCGGCAAAGATTGGCGCGGCTCAGGTTGGCTGCGGTCATGCCATGCAGGCTGGCGCTGGCGTGCGGTAGCGCCGGAACCCGCTCGCCGTCGAAGAACGGCAGCATCAGCAGACCCTCGGCGCCGACCGGCGCCTGGGCGGCCAGCCGGGAGAATTCGTCGAGATCGAGGTGCAGCAGGTCCTGTACCAGGCCGCAGGCGCCGGTGAGGTTCATCGTGCAGGCCAGCGGCAGCCAGCCGCCGGACGAGGCGCAGAAGGTCGCCAGCTCGCCGTGCGGACTGACCAGCGGCCGCTCGGCATAGGCGGCCAGGGTGCCGGAGGTGCCCAGGCTGGCGGTGAGCAGGCCGGGGCGGATGTTGCCGGTGCCGATGGCGGCGAGCATGTTGTCGCCGCCGCCGCCGGCGACCCGCGTGTGGGGAGCCAGGCCAAGGGCGGCGGCCGCTTCGGGGCGCAGGTTGCCGATGCAGGCGCCGGGCTCGATCAGCTCCGGCAGCGCTGCCGCCAGGCGTCCGCCCGGCTCGACCAGCTCCAGCACGTCGCTGGCCCAGGTGCGCCGGCGCACGTCGAAGTAGCCGCTACCGGAGGCGTCGCCCGCTTCGCTGCAGACGCGGCCGGTGAGCCAGTGGTTGAGGTAGTCGTGGGGCAGGAGGATATGCGCGACGCGGGCGAACAGCTCGGGAAAGCGTCGCTTGCTCCAGAGCAGCTTGGACAGCGTGTAGCCCGGCGCGAGCACCAGCCCCAGGCGTTCCAGCGAGCCGGCCGGGCCGCCGAGGGCTTCCAGCAGCTCGCGGTTCTCCGCCGCGCTCTCGGTGTCGCACCAGAGCTTGGCCGGGCGCAGCGCCCGGCCCTCGGCGTCGAGCAGGAGCAGCCCATGCTGCTGGGCGGAAACCGCCAGGGCGCGGACCTCGCGGCCGTCCACCGCGGCTTCTTCCAGGGCCATGCGTACCGCGCTGGCCATGGCTTCCAGCCAGTCCGCCGGGTCCTGCTCGCGGCGTCCGTCGCGGCCTTCCGGCGGGCGCTGCGCGGCGCTGCCCAGGCCCAGCGTGCAGCCGCTGCCGGCGTCGAGCAGCAGCGCCTTGCTGCCTTGGGTGCCGCAATCGATGCCGAGGAACAATCCGTGCATGCGGCCCTCCGGAGTCATTCGCCGAGTACCTGGCGCAGGGTTTCGCTGACGCCGTGCCGGCGCAGGCTGTCGTAGAGCCGCTCGAAGGCCTCGACGAAGGCCGCCGAGGCCGGGATCGCCGGGCCGAACACGGTCTCCACGCCGAGCAGGCGCCGGCCCAGGCCGTGGCGTTCGGCAACCAGCGCCTGGCATTCGGCGGCGCGCGGATCGGGAATCGGGTAGTGCTCGCCATGCTCGTCGACCCCGCCCAGGTACAGCGCCCAGGCCGCCACCACCAGGGCCACCCGTTCCAGTGGGCGGCCGGCGGCGATCAGCCGATTGGCGGTGGGGACGATGAACTTGGGAAACTTCGACGAGCCGTCCGAGCAGACCCGTTCCAGTTGGTCGGCGATGGCGCGGTTGGCGAAGCGCTCGACCAGGCTGTCCTTGTAGCGCTCCAGGTCGATCCCCGGTACCGGCGCCAGCAGTGGGGCCACGTCGCGGTCCATGAAGGCCCGCACGTAGCGGCGCAGCAGCGGGTCGCCGAGGGTCTCGTGGACGAAGCGGTAGCCGCGCAGGAAGCCCAGGTAGGTGAGCGCCAGGTGGCTGCCGTTGAGCAGGCCGATCTTCATCTCCTCGTAGGGCGTGACGTCGTCGGTGAACTGCACGCCGACCTTTTCCCAGGCCGGGCGCCCAGCGCTGAAACGATCTTCCAGCACCCATTGCACGAAGGGTTCGCAGACCACCGGCCAGGCGTCTTCCACGCCGTGCCGTTGGGCCAGTTGGCGGCGGTGGGCGGGGCTGGTCATCGGCGTGATGCGGTCGACCATGGCGTTGGGAAAGCTGACGTGCGTCGCGATCCAGCGCGCCAGCCCCGGGTCGAGCCGTTCGGCGAAGGCCAGCAGCGCCTTGCGCGCCACCTCGCCGTTGTGCGGGAGGTTGTCGCAGGACATCACGGTGAACGCCGGCACGCCTGTGTCGCGGCGCCGCCGCAGAGCCTCGCAGAGAAAGCCGAAGACCCCGCGCGGGGTCCGCGGGTTGGCCAGGTCGTGGCGCACCAGCGGCAACTCGGCGAGGAACTCGCCGCTGCCGTCGTCGATGCAGTAGCCGCCTTCGGTGATGGTCAGCGAGACGATGCGGATGGCCGGCTCGGCAAGCTTTTCCAGCAGCGCCTCGGCGCCGTCCTCGGCGAGCAGCATGCCGCTGATGGCGCCGATCACGCGGACCTCGGTGTCTGGCTGGTCGCCCAGCTCGTAGAGGGTGTAGAGGTAGTCCTGGGCGGCCAGGGCGTCGCGCATGGCGCGGTCGTCGCTGCGCAGGCCGGCGCCGCAGATCGCCCAGTCGAGGGCTTCGCCGCGGTTCATCAGGGCGTCGGTGTAGGCCGCCTGGTGCGCGCGGTGGAAGCCGCCGACACCGATGTGGACGATGCCCTGGCGCAGTTGCGCGGGGTCGTAGGACGGGCGGGCGACAGCGGTCGCCAGCAGGGGGAGGTGCTGCCGGTTGAGTTTCATCGGTGGGTTCCCGCTGGCGGCTTCAGGCCGCCTGTTGCAGTCGTTTGTCGAGGGCCTGGCCGTTGCTGTCGAACAGATGGCAGTGCGCCGGATCGAAGCCCAGCTCCAGGGTTGCGCCGTAGTCCGGTGCGAAATCGCCGCGCACGCGCAGGGTGAGCATTTCCCCCGAGTCGGCGCGGACATGGCAGAAGCTGTCGCTGCCCAGGCGCTCGCTGACGTCGGCGGCGACCCGCAGCAGGCCCTGGAAGGCATGGCCCGGGCGGGCGATGTTCAGGTGTTCCGGGCGGATACCGAGGGTCACCGGGCTGCCGGTGGCCAGCTCGCCGGCGCATAGCGGCAGGCCGACGCGCGCGCCGCATTCGAGGGCGACCTCGCAGCGCTCGCCCTGGTTGCGGCTGAGATGGCCGCGCAGGAAGCCCATCTTCGGCGTGCCGAGGAAGCCGGCGACGAACAGGTTGGCCGGATGGTGGTAAAGCTCCAGCGGCGAGCCGACCTGCTCGACGCGTCCGCCGTTGAGCACCACGACCTTATCCGCCAGGGTCATCGCCTCGACCTGGTCGTGGGTCACGTAGATCATGGTCGCCGCCAGTTCCTGGTGCAGCCGCGCCAGTTCCAGGCGCATCTGCACGCGCAGGGCGGCGTCGAGGTTGGACAGCGGTTCGTCGAAGAGGAATATCTTCGGGTTGCGCACGATCGCCCGGCCGATCGCCACCCGCTGCCGCTGGCCGCCGGAGAGCTGGCGCGGCTTGCGCTCCAGCAGCGCTTGCAGTTCGAGGATGCGTGCGGCGGCGTCGACCTTGGCGGCGACCTCGCGCTTGTCGACGCCGGCCAGGTCGAGGGCGAAGGAGAGGTTCCTGCGCACCGTCATGTGCGGGTACAGCGCGTAGGTCTGGAAGACCATCGCCAGGTCGCGCTTCGCCGGTGGGGTGTCGGTGATGTCCGTGCCGTCGAGGGCGATGCTGCCGCCGCTGGCCTCTTCGAGGCCGGCGATCAGGCGCAGCAGGGTCGACTTGCCGCAGCCGGAGGGGCCGACGAAGACCACGAACTCGCGGTCGCGGACGTCGAGGTCGATGCCCTTGATGATGGCCTGGCCGTCGAAGCCTTTCTGCAGGTTGCGGATCTTGAGATCAGCCATGGCGGAATACCTCCGTGGACGAAAGGATGGGGATGCGCTTCATTTCACGGCGCCGAAGGAAAGGCCGCGTACCAGCTGCTTCTGGCTGATCCAGCCGAAGACCAGGATCGGCGCGCAGGCGAGGGTGGAGACGGCCGAGAGCTTGGCCCAGAACAGTCCTTCGGGGCTGGAATAGGAGGCGACCAGGGCGGTCAGCGGGGCGGCGGCCGAGGAGGTCAGGTTGAGCGACCAGAAGGCCTCGTTCCAGCACAGGATCAGCGACAGCAGCAGGGTCGAGGCGAGCCCGCCGCGGGCGATCGGCAGCAGCACGCGGACGATCTCCTGCCAGGTGCCGGCGCCGTCCAGGCGCGCCGCTTCGAGGATGTCCACGGGGATGTCCTTGAAGTAGGTGTACACCATCCAGACCACGATCGGCAGGTTGATCAGGGTGTAGACGATGATCAGCGCCAGCCGCGAATCGAGCAGGCCGAACTGCTTGGCCAGCAGGTAGATCGGCATCAGTACGCCGACCGGCGGAAGCATCTTGGTCGACAGCATCCAGAGCAGCGTGCGCTTGGTGCGGCGGGTCTCGAAGAAGGCCATGGAGTAGGCCGCCGGCACCGCGACGAGCATGCACAGGAGGGTCGCCGAGGAGGAGATCAGCAGCGAGTTCCAGGCATAGGCGAAGTAGTCGCTGCGCTCGTTGATGTGCAGGTAGTTCTCCAGGGTCGGCTGGAAGATGAACTGCGGCGGCGTGGCGAAGGCGTCGATCTCGCTCTTGAAGCTGGTCAGCAGCATCCAGAAGATCGGGAAGAACAGCAGCAGGGCGATGCCCCAGCAGAGCAGGCCGAGCAGGCCGTTGCGCAGGCGGCGGGATTGCTTGAGTGTCAGCATGGCGGGTTCCTCAGCTGCGCTCGGTAAGGTTCTTGCCGATCATCCGCACCAGCACGATGGCGGCGATATTGGCGATCAGCACCGCGATCAGGCCCCCGGCCGAGGCCATGCCGACATCGAACTGCAGCAGCGCCTGGTTGTAGATCAGGTAGGCGAGGTTGGTCGATTCGTAGCCGGGGCCGCCGCTGGTGGTGGTGAAGATCTCGGCGAACACCGAGAGCAGGAAGATCGTCTCGATCATCAGCACCACCGCGATGGGCCGCGCCAGGTGCGGCAGGGTCAGGTGCCAGAAGATCGCCAGCGGACCGGCGCCGTCGAGGCGGGCGGCCTCCTTCTGCTCCTGGTCGAGGGACTGCATGGCGGTCATCAGGATGAGGATGGCGAAGGGCAGCCATTGCCAGGAGACGATGAGGATGATCGACAGCAGCGGATAGTGCGCCAGCCAATCCACCGGCTCGGCGCCGAACAGGCGCCAGACGGCGGCGAGGATGCCCGAGACCGGGTGGAAGATCAGGTTCTTCCAGAGCAGCGCGCTCACCGTCGGCATGATGAAGAACGGCGAGATCAGCAACACCCGCACCGCGCCGCGACCGAAGAACTCGCCGGCCTCCAGCAGCGCGGCGATGAGCACGCCGAACGCCACGCTGATCGCCAGCACGCTGCCCACCAGCAGCAGGGTGTTCAGCGCGCCGGGCAGGAAGCCGGCGTCGGTGACGAAGAAGGTGAAGTTCTCCACGCCGACGAAGGCATTCTCGCCGGGATACAGCAGGTTGTAGCGGATCAGCGAGAAATACAGGGTCATGCCCAGGGGCACGATCATCCACAACAGCAGCAGCGCCACCGAGGGGCTGACCAGGAGCCAGCCAGGGCCGCGCCGGCGGCGCTGGAGGCGACGGTGGGCGGGACGGGCCGGGAGCGGGGTATCGAGGGCCGAGGTGTTCATGGCGACTCCGTCTGGATCTTCAAGGGCAAGCGCTCGAGCAGCGCCGCGCCGGGCGCGGCTGCGCCCGGCGGCGGACTACTTCGGATAGCCGGCGCGCTTCATCTCGCGGGCGGTGCTCTGCTGCGCGGCGGCGAGCGCCTGGTCGCTGCTCATCTGCCCGGTGAGGGCGGCGGAGAACAGCTTGCCGACCTGGGTGCCGATGGCCTGGAACTCGGGGATGGTGACCAACTGGATGCCGACATAGGGCACCGGCTTCAGCGTCGGATGGTTGGGATCGACGCGCTTCAGCGATTCCAGGGTGACCCGCGCGAACGGCGCGGCGGCCAGGTAGGCCTCGCTGTAGGTCGAGGCGCGGGTGCCGGGCGGCACGTTGGCCACGCCTTCCCTGTCCGCCACCAGCTTGCCGTACGCCTGCGAGGTGGCCCAGGTGGCGAAGGCCTTCGCCGCGTCCTTGGCGCGCGAGCTGGCGGGAATCGCCAGGGCCCAGGAATACAGCCAGGAGGCGCCCTTGTCGGTGACTTCCCGGGGGGCGAAGGCGAAGCCGGTGGCGTCGGCGACCTTGCTCTGGCTCTTGTCGGTGACGAACGAACCGGCGACGCTGGCGTCCACCCAGATCGCGCACTTGCCGCTGTTGAACAGCGCCAGGTTCTCGTTGAAACCGTTGCTGGAGGCGCCGGGCGGGCCGTACCGCTTGAGGGTGGAGACATAGAAGTCGAGAGCCTTCTTCCATTCGCCGCCGCTGAATTCGGGCTGCCATCGCTCGTCGAACCAGCGTGCGCCGAAGGCGTTGGCCAGGGTGCCGATCAACGCCATGTTCTCGCCCCAGCCGGCCTTGCCGCGCAGGCAGATACCGTACTGGCCCTGGTCCGGGCGGTTGAGCCTGGCGGCGAACTCGCCGAGCTGGGTCCAGGTCGGTTGCTCGGGCATCCGCAGCCCGGCCTGCTGGAACAGGTCCTTGCGGTAGTAGGTGATCGAGGCTTCGGCGTAGAACGGCAGGGCGTACAGCGTGCCCTTGACGGAGAGACCGTCGCGCACCGAGGGCAACAGGTCGTCCAGGGCGTAGTCGGCGGGCAGCCCGCTCATCGGCTCCAGCCAGCCCTTGGCGCCCCAAAGCGCGGCTTCGTACATGCCGATGGTGAGCAGGTCGAACTGTCCGCCCTGGGTGGCGATGTCGGTGGTCAGGCGCTGGCGCAGGACGTTCTCTTCGAGCACCACCCATTTCAGCGCGATGTCCGGGTGGCTTTCCTCGAACACCTTGGACAGGCGTTGCATGCGGATCATGTCGTTGTTGTTGACCGTGGCGATGGTCAGGGTCTCGGCGCCCTGGGCCAGCAGGGGCAGGGCGAGGCAGGCGGCGGCCAGGCAGGCCTTGATCGAGTCGTTCATCGGTGAACTCCTCTTCCGGGCCGGCGGGCGGCGCGGAAGACATTATTGTTTTTGTGTCGCTCGCTGCCGATTACACAGGCGCGTCACGCAACCGACAAAGCCTCGACTGCACTTCGACCGATACTTTTTTGCACCGCCGGGGTGGGGCGCTGGAGGCTCAGAGCAGGTTCTGCTCGGTCAGCCGCTGGGTCACCAGGCGCCGGTAGCCGGTGGGCGTCATGCCCTTGAGCTGCTGGAAGCGCCGGTTGAAATTGGACAGGTTGCTGAAGCCCGACTCGAAGCACACCTCGGTCACCGGCAGCTCGCTGCGGGCCAGCAGCTCGCAGGACTTGCTGATGCGCAGGCGGTTGACGAACTCGACGAAGCCGCGCCCGGCGGCCTGCTTGAAGAAGCGCGAGAAGTAGGTGGGGGTCATGCCCAGGTGGGCGGCGACCTGCTCCTGGGTGAGGTCCTGGGCGTAGTGCTGGAAGATGTAGTCCACCGCCCGGTTGATCCGTTCGACGTTGTGCTCGTCGGCCAGTTGCGAGGAAGTGACGGTAGAGAGCAACTGATAGTCCTCGCATTCGGCGAGCTGTTCCATGAGGATAAAAAAGTATCCCAGGCGGGTCATGCCACCGCTGTCGGCGATGCGTTGCAACAGTCGCCGGCTTTCGCCGATCAGCGCCGGGTCGCGAAACTCGATGCCGTAGCGCGCCCGCGCCAGCAGCGGGGCCAGGCGGTTCAGCTCGGAGAATACGCCGCTGCCGTCCTCCAGCACCTCGTCGGTGAAGTTCACCAGCATGTCGCGCCGGGCCACCACCTCGTCGGGCTCGACCTGGCTGATCCAGTTGTGCGGCAGGTTGGGGCCGGTGAGGAACAGGGTGTCGGGGGCGAAGTTGCCGATGTAGTCGCCGATGAATACCTTGCCGGAGCTGGCGACGATCAGGTGCAGTTCGTATTCCTTGTGGAAGTGCCAGCGCACCAGCGGGCTGGGGAAGCCGTGCTGGCGGTAGATCAGCGAATGGCCTTCGTGGTCGTCCATCAGCTCGTAGGACGGATCGGTGACTTTGCTGGCTCTGGGCATGGGCGCGGGCCGACCGGGGGAACGAAGGCACATCCTAGCCCGAAGCGGCGGGGCTGTGCAGGGGCGGGCAGCGGCCGTGGCGCTGTCCGCCGCCATCCACCCCAAGGCCGGGGCGTGGCGTGTTCCGGGTTGCCGTTGCGGACCGGGCGCTTGACGAGGCGCGCGCTCTTCGACCCCGCTTCAGCGCCGTTGGCCTGCTCGGTGCCGATCGGCCTCCGGCGATCAGCGGCTGGCCTTGCGATAGGCCCCCGGTTGCTGTCCGGTGGCCTTGTGGAAGGCGCGGGTGAAGGCGGCGGTGGACTGGTAGCCGACCGCCGCCGCGACCTCGGCGACGCTGGCGTCGGCGCGCAGCAGGGCGCAGGCGCGGTGCATGCGCAGGGCCAGCAGGACCTGTCCCGGCGACTGACCGCTGAGTTCGTTGAAGCGCTTGAAGAAGGCCGAGCGCGAGAGTCCGGTGCGTTCGGCCATCTGTTCCAGGCTCCAGGGCTGTTCGGGTGCCTCGATCAGCGCTTCCAGCAGGCCGGCGAACTGCGGCTGGCGGGCCAGTGCCACCAGGCCGCCGAGGGTCGGGTTGTCGAGCACCTGCTGGCGCAACACGTAGAGGAACAGCAGGTGGCTGAGGCGCTCCAGCAGAACCGGCGACGGCGCCGGCTGGCGGCGGCACTCGTCGACGATCAGGGCGAACAGGCGTCGCGCCGCGTCCAGCGCCGGATCGCCGGCGCGCAGGATCAGCCAGTCGGGCAGGGCGTCGACGATCAGCCCGGACAATCCCGAATGGAAGTGGAAGAACCCGCAGACCAGGCCGGCACCGTCCGCCGCGTTCCACTCCAGCGCCTGCATTTCGCCGCGCGGCTGGCAGCGCGCGGCCTCGGCGGTGGCCTCGCTGGAAAGGCGGAACTCGACGTCGCGCAGGAAGAACAGCGCGTCGCCGCTGTCCAGTCGCCAGCCCCGGGCGCTTCCGGCGACGTGCGCCCAGCAGTGTCCCTGCACCACCAGGTGGAAGCTGGCACGCGCCAGGCCGTGGGTGGAGGCATGCCAGCCGCCGCAGTAGCGACCGACATGGAACAGGCTGGTGTCGACTTCGAGGCTGTCTAATAACCAATCGACAAGCGGGTTGGACGAATTCATCTAAGGGAAAGACTCAAGAGCAAGTGATAGCGACTTTAGAATATTGAATGGATTTCTTATTACCAAGAGACTTCTTCGACACCTCAACCACCGGAGTCGAAAGCATGTCACGCGTTCCCGTGCTCACCCTGGAAAACGCCCCCGAGGCGGCGCGTCCGTTCCTCCAGACCGCGCTGAACAACTCGGGTTATATCCCGAATCTGCTCGGCGTGCTGGCCAATGCGCCGGCCGCCCTGGAAACCTACCTCACCGTGTCCGGGCTGAACGCCAAGGCCAGCCTCGGCCTGCCCGAGCGGGAAGTGGTGCAACTGGTGGCGGCCACCACCCATGGCTGCGACTTCTGCGTTGCCGGGCACACCGCGGTGGCGCGCAACAAGGCGCGCCTGCCGGAGCCGGTGATCGAGGCCCTGCGCGCCCGCGGCGAACTGCCCGATGCCCGCTACGAAGCCCTGGCCGACTTCACCCGCGCGGTGATCGCCAGTCGCGGCGCGGTCACCGACGAACAGTTCGAAGCCTTCCGCGCCGCTGGTTTCGACCAGGCCCAGGCCCTGGAAGTGATCCTCGGGGTGAGCCTGGCGACGCTCTGCAACTTCGCCAACGTGTTCGCCCGCACGCCGCTCAATGCCGAGCTGGAGCAATATCGCTGGACCAACCCGCAGGCCTGAGCCTGCGCTTGCCGGGCGGCGTGCCGCGCCGGCGCAAGGAGTGACGACCATGCTTGACCCGACCCTGAGCGACTGGCTCGACCGCCAGGCCGACGCCCTCGACCGCGGCGACGCCGATCCCGCCGCGCTGCTGCCGCGCCTGGCCGCCGCCGGCGTGCTCGGCGTGGCGGTGGAGGAACGCCTCGGCGGCGCCGGCGGCACGCTCGCCGACGCGGTGGAGCGGGTGGCCGCGGTGGCGGCGCGCTCGCTGACCGCGGCGTTCGTCTTCTGGGGCCAGCGCGCCTTCATCGAGTACCTGTTGCAGAGTCCCAACCAGGAACTGCGCCAACGCCTGCTCGGCGACCTGCTGGCCGGCCGCCTGGCCGGCGCCACCGGGCTGTCCAACGCGATGAAGTTCCTTTCCGGGATCGAGGCGCTGCAGGTGGTGGCGCACGCGGAGGAGGCCGGCTGGCGCCTGGACGGTCGCCTGCCGTGGGTGACCAACCTGCGCAGCGGCGATTTCGTGGTGGCGGCGGCGATCGAACGCGGGGAGGGCGGCAGTCCCTTCGTCCTGGCGATTCCCGAAGGACTCGCCGGCGTGCAGCGCTCGGCGGACCTGCGCCTGCTCGGCCTGCAATGCAGCAACACCGCCGCCCTCGACCTGCGCGCGGTGGCGGTCGGGCGCGACTGGCTGTTGCACGACGACGCCCGGCAGTTCCTGCCACGGGTGCGCCCGGCCTTCCTCGGCCTGCAATGCGGCATGGCCATCGGCCTGGCGCGCCGCGCGCTGGACGAAGTGCAGCGGCACCTGGGCGGCAGTCGTTCGCTGCTGGATGGCGAGCTGGCGGCACAGCGCGAAACCCTCGACGGGCACGTGGCGGCGCTGCACGCCGGACTGGCCAGCGGCGAGTTCGCCAGTCAGCCGGCACGCCTGTTCCGCATCCGCATCGGGCTCGCCGAAGCCGCCGCCAATGCCGTGCAACTGGAGTTGCAGGCCAGCGGCGGCAAGGCCTACCTGAGCGAGCACGGCGCCGGTTTCGCCCGCCGCTGGCGCGAGTCGGCGTTCGTCCCGATCGTTACGCCGAGCCTGGTGCAACTGCGCGCCGAACTGCAACGCCAGGCCGAGGCCAAGGCATGAGCGAGGCGCTCCTCGACGCTCGCGGGATCGCCCTCGGCTATCCGCGCGGTGCCGGCTGGCAGGCGGTGCTCGGCGATTTCGACCTGCGCCTGGGTGCCGGCGAGGTAGTCTCGATCCTCGGTCCCAGCGGCGTCGGCAAGTCCAGCCTGCTGCGCGTGCTGGCTGGCCTGCAGGAGCCGGCCGCCGGCAGCGTGCGGGTACTCGGCGAGCCCCTGCGCGGACCGCATCCGGGCGTCGCGGTGGCGTTCCAGGACCCCAGCCTGCTGCCCTGGCTGAACCTGGAGAAGAACGTCGCCTTCGGCCTCGATTTCGCCCGCCAGCCGCACCTCGACGCGGTCACCCGCCAGGCCCGCGTCGACCAGGCGATCGCCGCGGTCGGCCTGGAGCACGCCCGTGCCCGCTACCCGGCGCAACTCTCCGGCGGCATGGCCCAGCGCACCGCGCTGGCCCGCTGCCTGGCGCGGCAGCCGAAGGTGCTGCTGCTCGACGAACCTTTCGGCGCGCTGGACGAAGTGACCCGCGCCGACATGCAGCAGCTGCTGCTGCGGGCGATCCACGAGCGCGGCACCGCCGTGGTCCTGATCACCCACGATATCGACGAGGCCCTGCTGCTCTCCGAACGCATCCTGCTACTGGGTGACAGCCCGGCGCGGACCCTCGGCGAGTGGCGCATCGACCTGCCGCAGCCACGCGCGGAGCTGGTCGAGGAACTGGGCGCGTTGCGCATCGAGATCCTGAAAACCCTACGGCGGGCGAGCCGCACCCATGCCCATCCCATCGCTCAGCCGGAGGCCTCCCATGTGCCTGGACGACCCGACCCATTCCCGACGTGACATCCTCAAGCTCGCCGCGCTGCTCAGCGCCGCCGGCGCGTTGCCGCTGCTGAGCAGCCTGCAGGCGCGCGCCGCCGCCGAACCCGACGCGCCGGTGCGCATCGGCTACCTGCCGATCACCGACGCCACGCCCTTGCTGGTGGCCCATGCCAACGGCCTGTTCGAGGCCGAGGGCATCCAGGCCGAACGGCCGGTGCTGTTGCGTAGCTGGGCGCAGGTGATCGAGGCGTTCATCTCCGGCCAGGTCAACGTCATCCACCTGCTGTCGCCGATGACCGTCTGGGCCCGCTACGGCAGCAAGGTGCCGGCCAAGGTGGTGGCCTGGAACCACGTCGGCGGCTCGGGGCTCACGGTGGCTCCGGAGATCGCCGACGTGCGCCAGCTCGGCGGCAAGAGCGTGGCGATCCCGTTCTGGTACTCGATCCACAACGTGGTGTTGCAGCAACTGCTGCGCGACAACGGCCTGCGCGCGGTGAGCCGCGCGGTGGGCGCGGCGCTGGCCGCCGACGAGGTCAACCTGGTGGTGCTGCCGCCTTCGGACATGCCGCCGGCGCTGGCCAGCAAGCGCATCCACGGCTACATCGTCGCCGAGCCGTTCAATGCCCTGGCGGAGAACCTCAAGGTCGGCCGGGTACAGCGCTTCACCGGCGATGTCTGGCGCAACCACGCCTGCTGCGTGGTGTTCATGCACGAACACGACCTGGAGCGGCGGCCGCAGTGGTCGCAAAAGGTGGTCAACGCCATCGTCAAGGCCCAGCTATGGACTCGCGAGCACCGCGCCGAGGCCGCACAGTTGCTGTCCAAGGCCGGAGCCAACCGCTACACGCCGCACGCGCCGGAGGTCCTCGGCCGGGTGCTGGCGCCGGGCGCCGAGGAGCAGCAGGCCTATCTCGCCAGCGGAGCGATCCGCCACGCCGACTGGCAGGAGCGGCGCATCGACTTCCAGCCCTATCCCTATCCGAGCTACACCGAGGAACTGGTGCGGCGGCTGAAAGACACCCTGATCGAAGGCAATAATGCCTTCCTCGCCAGCCTCGATCCGCGCCAGGTGGCCAGTGATCTGGTGGACGACCGCTTCGTCCGCCAGGCCCTGGCAGAGGTCGGCGGGTTGCAGGCGTTCGGCCTCGCCGAGGGCTTCCAGCGCAGCGAGGAGATCAGCCCGTGAGGCAGACCCTGCGCCAGGGTGCGCTGGGCGTTGCCGGGCTGCTGGCGCTGTTCGCCCTGTGGTGGCTCGGCGTGGCCCTGTTCGGCGCCGCCGACGGCCTTTCGGCACGCTTCTCGCCGCAGGCGACGTTGCTCAGCCTGGGTGAACTGCTGGAGCGCCGCGAACTCTACGAGCATGTGCTAGTGAGCCTGAAACGGGTCCTGCTGGGCTTGTTCCTGGCGCTGCTGGTGGGAGTGCCGCTGGGGCTGCTGGTGGGCGCCTCGCGCAACCTGGAAGCGGCGACCACTCCGGCGTTCCAGTTCCTGCGGATGATCTCGCCGCTGTCGTGGATGCCCATCGCGGTGATGCTGATGGGCGTGGGCGACCAGCCGATCTATTTCCTGCTGGCCTTCGCCGCGCTCTGGCCGATCCTGCTGAATACCGCCGCCGGCGTGCGCCAGCTCGACCCGCGCTGGCTGCAACTGAGCCGCAGCCTCGCCGCCACGCCCTGGGAAACCCTGCGCCGGGTGATCCTGCCGGGCATCCTCGGCCATGTGCTGACCGGCGTGCGCCTGGCCATCGGCATCCTCTGGATCGTCCTGGTGCCCTGCGAGATGCTCGGCGTCAGCGCCGGGCTCGGCTACTACATCCTCGACACCCGCGATCGCCTGGCGTACTCCGAGCTGATGGCGATGGTGCTGCTGATCGGCCTGCTCGGCTACCTGCTCGACGCCGCGGCGCGCGGACTCTACCGGCGCTGGGCGCACGGAGCGCTCGGGTAGGACGGGGTTCCGGTGCGTTGGCGGATAGCGCCGGGGCGCTATTCGCCCTACGGGTCAATGGGGATGCTCGGGTAGGGCGAATAGCCGCTCGCGGCTATCCGCCGGGTGGGGTTCCGGTGCGCTGGCGGATAGCGCCGGGGCGCTATTCGCCCTACGGGTCAATGGGGATGCTCGGGTAGGGCGAATAGCCGCTCGCGGCTATCCGCCGGACGAGGTACCGGTGCGCTGGCGGATAGCGCCGGGGCGCTATTCGCCCTACGGGTAATGGGGATGCTCGGGTAGGGCGAATAGCCGCTCGCGGCTATCCGCCGGGCGGGGTTCCGGTGCGTTGGCGGATAGCGCCGGGGCGCTATTCGCCCTACGGGTCAATGGGGATGCTCGGGTAGGGCGAATAGCCGCTCGCGGCTATCCGCCGGACGGGGTTCCGGTGCGTTGGCGGATAGCGCCGGGGCGCTATTCGCCCTACGGGTAATGGAGAGGTTCGGGTAGGGCGAATAGCCGCTCGCGGCTATCCGCCGGACGGGGTTCCGGTGCGCTGGCGGATAGCGCCGGGGCGCTATTCGCCCTACGGGGTTCGGGGCTCGGGTGGGGCGGGCGAATGTGTTGATCCACCAACACTTGCCCAGCAGTTGCGCCCGCCCAGCGACAGGGGCTTGTCACCCAGGCCTTGTCCGGCGCGGCCCCGCGGCCCGGCACGGGCTGTGCACGGGGTGCCGGATGCACAGGCAAACCAAGGAGTCCCCATGCCGCGCGAAATCCGTCTCAACGCCTTCGAAATGAACTGTGTCGGCCACCAGTCGCCCGGCCTCTGGGCGCATCCGCGCGACCGTTCCTCGCAGTACAAGGACCTGGAGTACTGGACCGACCTGGCGCGGTTGCTCGAACGCGGCCGTTTCGACGGACTGTTCATCGCCGACGTGCTGGGCATCTACGATGTGCTCGACGGCAATGGCGACGCGGCGATCCGCCAGGCCGCCCAGGTACCGGTGAACGACCCGCTGGCGCTGATCACGCCGATGGCCGCGGTGACTCGCCACCTGGGCTTCGGCCTGACCGCCTCGCTGTCCTTCGAGCATCCCTATCCCTTCGCCCGCCGACTCTCGACCCTGGACCACCTGACCAAGGGCCGGATCGGCTGGAACGTAGTGACCTCCTACCTGGAAAGCGGCGCGCGCAACCTCGGCCAGCAGGCCCAGCTCGACCACGACCGCCGCTACGACTATGCCGACGAATACCTGCAGGTGCTCTACAAGCTCTTCGAAGGTAGTTGGGAGGACGGCGCGGTGCTCCGCGACCGTCGCCGACGGATCTTCAGCGACCCGGGCAAGATCCACGAGATCCGCCATGTCGGCGAGCACTTCCAGGTACCCGGCATCCATCTCTGCGAACCATCGCCGCAGCGCACGCCGGTGCTCTACCAGGCCGGCGCGTCGAGTCGCGGCAAGCGCTTCGCCGCCGAGCACGCCGAATGCGTGTTCGTCGCCGCGCCGTCGAAGACCGTGCTCAAGCAGGCGGTCGCCGACATCCGCCAGCGCGTCGCCGAGGCCGGCCGCGATCCGCGCAAGGTACTGGTGTTCAACCTGCAGACGGTGGTGCTCGGCGAGACCGACGCCAAGGCCAGGGCCAAGTTCGACGAATACCGCGCCTTCGTCAGCTACGAAGGGGCCCTGGCGCTGATCTCCGGCTGGACCGGGATCGACTTCGGCCAGTATCGGCCGGAACAGGTGCTGCGGCATATCCATACCAATGCGATCCAATCGGCGGTGGAAGCGTTTTCCAGCGCCGATCCGAAGCGCACCTGGACGGTCCGCGAGCTGGCCGACTGGGTCGGTATCGGCGGCTTCGGCCCGCTGTTCGTCGGCAGCCCGGCGACCGTCGCCGACCTGTTGCAGGAGTGGGTGGAGGACACCGACGTGGATGGCTTCAACCTGGCCTATGCGCTGGCCCACGAAACCTTCAGCGACGTGGTCGAATTGCTGGTGCCGGAGTTGCAGAAGCGCGGGGTGTACAAGACCGAATATGCGCCGGGAACCCTGCGCGAGAAGTTGTTCGGCGACGGCCCGCGGCTGCCGGATTCCCATCCGGCGGCCGGCTATCGCGACCTGCGGGCGCTCTGGGAGAAGGAGGCCGGGCGCAACGCGCTGCCGGCCTGACCTGGGCGGACGGCGGATGACGCCGGTGGCGCTATCCGCCCCCAAGGCCCGGGACGGCTCCTAGAGCCAGGCGTGCCGCGGTGGCTTCACCCCATTCAACTGGTAGTTGCCGATGGCATGGTATTTCCAGCGCACCGGGTCATGCAGGGTGTGGGTGCGGGCGTTGCGCCAGTGACGGTCGAGATTGAGTTCCTCCAGGGTCGAGCGCGTGCCGGCCAGTTCGAACAGCCGGTTGGCGGCGAGCAGGGCGGCTTCGGTGGTGAGCACCTTGGCCTCGGCCACGGCGATCGAGGCGGCGGCCACGCTCTCCTCGTCGGGGGCGGCGAGCGCGGCTTCGATGGCGTCGGCCGCCAGGTCGAGCACGGCTTCCGCGGCGCGCACGCGGATGCGCAGGTCGCCGACCTGCTGGATGGTATAGGGGTCTTCCCAGGCGTGCTGCTGGTTGGCGTCTATCCATGGCCGCGCGTGGCGGCGCACCTGCTGCACGGTCTCGGCGAGGATGCCACGGGCGATGCCGGCGTCGATGGCGGCCTGGATGAACTGCGATACGGCGCCGGCGGCGGTGGGGCGGTCGAAGGCGCGGTGCACCGGGATGACGTGCTCGGCCGGCACCCGCACGTTGTCCAGGATGACGGTGCCGCTGGCGGTGGTGCGCTGGCCGAAGCCGGACCAGTCGTCGATCACCGTCAGCCCCGGCGCGTCGCGCGGGATGAACGCCAGGTGCGCGCGCTGCTCGGCGTCGAGGCCGACGGCCGGTACCCAGTGGGCGAGCAGGGCGCCGCTCGAATAGAACTTGCGGCCGTCGATGCGGAACCCGTCGCCATCCGCCAGCACTCGTGTCTGGAATTCGGCGACGGTACGGCTGTGGCGTTCGGAGAAGGCGTTGCCGAAGCGCACGCCGTCTAGCACCAGGCCGTAGAAGAAGCGTTTCTGCTCCTCGCTGCCGTCCAGGCGCAAATGATCGAGCACCGCCAGGTGGTTCTGCGGCAACTGCGCCAGGGACGGGTCTACCGCGGCGATGGTCTTCAGTACTTCGGCCAGGGTCCGGTAGCCGACCTCGGCGCCGCCGTAGGCGCGCGGTACGCTGATGCCCCACAGGCCGCTCTGCGAGAAGGCTTCCAGTTCGGCCACCGGCAGCCGGCGCTGGCGGTCGCGCAGCGAGGCTTCCTCGGCGAACAGCCCGGCCAGTTCGCGGGCGACGCGGATCGCCTCGGCGTCGTCGGCGATGCGCCGGGCCGGGGTCCGTGGCAGCGGTTGCCGATAGGGATCGGCGGCGTTCTTTTCCAGTGCGCTCATGGCGACTCCTTGCGATGGGATGGGCGAGGTTCAGCGGGACGCCGTGGCCGGACCGCTGCCGATCTGCCAGACGTAGGGCGGCTCGCTGCCGTTGATCTCCCAGTCGCCGACGATCCGTTGCTTGTAGATCAGGGGATTGTGCGAGGCGGCGGTACGCGCATTGCGCCAGTGGCGGTCGAGCTGCTTGCCGCGGCCGACGGCGGAAGCGCCGCTGGCGTCGAACAGCTCGCTGGTGGCCTGCAACACCAGTTCGGCGACGATCGCCTGGGCCTTGGCCGATTCGATCTCGGCGGCGACATTGGCCTCCTTCTCCGCCTGCGGGTCGCCTACGAAGCGCGCCAGGTAGGCGCGCTGGGCCGCTTCGGCGGCGCGCAGGGTGGCCGCCTCGGCGGCGTAGACGCGCGCGGCGATGCGCCCGACCACCTGCTGCACCTGGGGATCCTGGCTGACTCGCGGGGCATTGCCGTGGCTGTAGATGCGGGTCCGCCCGCGCACCTCGGCGGCGACGTCGCGCAAGGCGGCGCGGCCGGTGCCGGCCAGCACCGCGAGCAGGACCAACTGGTAGAACGCGGTCTGGTACTTGAAGCGGCTGGCGAAGTCGATGAGGTTCTCTTCCTCCACCTCGGCGTCCTCGAACCGCGACGTGCCGCTGCCGGTGGTGCGCTGGCCGAAGCCGTCCCAGTCGTCGCTCTGGCGCACGCCGGGCTGGTCGGTGCGGATCGCCGCGATCACGTCGGCGCCGGTGTCGTCGCGCTGGGCATACAGATCGATCCAGTCGGAGAAGAGGCTACCGGTGCTGTAGTACTTGCTGCCGTTCACCACCCAGCGACCGTCGTCCTTGCGCGAGACGCGGGTGAGCACTTCGCCCAGCCGTACCGAACCGACCTCGGTCCAGGCGCAGCCGACCAGGTCGCCCTCGACGAAGCGCCGCAGCCAACGGTCGCGGCCAGGGCCGGGCTCGGCATTGAGACGGTCCTCGACGAAGGCGAAGTGGCCGCGCAGGGCCTGGGTGATGTTGGAGTCGGCCTCGGCCAGTTCGATCAGCAACTGAACCAACTGCGGCAGCGAGGCGCCGGCGCCGCCGTGCTCGCGCGGCACGCGCACGGCGCCGAAGCCGGCCTGCTTGAGCCAGGCGATCGCCTCGTGGGGCAGTTCGCGTTGCCGTTCGCGCTCGACGGCGCCTTCGGCGATGCGCGCGAAGATCGGTCGGAAACGCTGGGCGAGCAGTTCGTAGTCGGCGCCTTCGGAGAGACTGGCGGCGGTGGCTTCGGGATGGACGCGGGCGTTCATGCGGACTCCTGGTAGGCAGCGGGGCCGTCCGGTCGACGGCTACCCTGGAGTCCGGGCCGTTGCACAGCCTGTGCCGAACCGCGCAGGCCACTGGTTGCGCGGGTTCGCGCGAGCAGGAGGTGTTGCCGGGGCGGCAGCCTGTTGCGCGGCTGCTGCCTGGCGGACAGTGGCGGGAGGCGGCAGGCCCCTCTCCCGGCGGGAGAGGGGCAGGCGCTTCAGAAGATGTAGTCGGTGGTGAGGAAGTTCGACGCGCGGTTGCGGATGATCTCGCTGACCAGGGTCTTGTTCGCCTCGGTGTCGCGGGTCGCCACCAGGGTGCGGATGGAGAACACCCGCAGCGCGTCATGGACCGACAGGGTGCCTTCCGCCGAGTTCTTCCGGCCGTTGAACGGGTAGCTGTCCGGGCCGCGCTGGCACTGGGCGTTGACGTTGATCCTGCCGACCTGGTTGGCGAAGGCGTCGACCAGCCGGCCGATCTGCGCCGGGTCGTTGCCGAACAGGCTCAACTGCTGGCCGTAGTCGGAGCGCAGGACGTAGTCGATCACCTCGTCCAGTTCGCGATAGGGCACCACCGGCACCAGCGGGCCGAACTGCTCCTCGTGGTAGAGGCGCATGTCCGGGCTCACCGGACTCAGCAGGGCGGGGTAGAAGAAGCTCTGCCGATGCTCGCCGCCGCCCGCATTGACCACCCGCGCGCCCTTGGCCAGGGCGTCGTTCAGCAGGCCTTCGAGGTAGTCGACCTTGCCCGGCTCCGGCAGCGGCGTCAGCGCCACTCCGGGTTCCCAGGGCATGCCCGGCTTGAGGCTGGCCAGGCGCGCGCTGAACTTGTCGAGGAACGGTTGCAGCACGCTTTCGTGGACGAACAGGATCTTCAGCGCGGTGCAGCGCTGGCCGTTGAAGGACAGCGCGCCGGTGACCGCCTCGTTCACCGCGTTGTCCAGGTCGACCTGCGGCAGGACGATGCCCGGGTTCTTCGCGTCCAGGCCGAGGGCGGCGCGCAGGCGGTGCGGGCGGGGGTGCAGCTTCTTCAGGTCGCTGGCGCCGGAATGGGTGCCGATGAAGGCGAATACGTCGACCTTGCCGCTGGCCATCAGCGCCGACACGGTTTCCCGGCCGCGCCCGTAGATGACGTTGATCACTCCTGGCGGGAAGCTGTCGCGGAAGGCTTCCAGCAACGGGCGGATCAGCAGCACGCCGAACTTGGCCGGCTTGAACACCACCGTATTGCCCATGATCAGCGCCGGGATCAGGGTGGTAAAGGTTTCGTTCAGCGGGTAGTTGTACGGCCCCATGCACAGCGCCACGCCCAGCGGAACCCGGCGGATCTGGCCGAGGGTGCCCTGTTCCAGTTCGAAACGGCTGGAGCGGCGGTCGAGTTCCTTCAGCGCTTCGATGGTGTCGACGATGTAGTCGCAGGTACGGTCGAACTCTTTTTCGGAGTCCTTGAGGTTCTTGCCGATTTCCCACATCAGCAGCTTGACCACCGCCTCGCGTTGCTCGCGCATCCGCGCCAGGAAGCGTTCGACGTGCTGGATGCGCTCGGCCACCCGCAGGTTCGGCCACAGGCCCTGGCCGTGGTCGTAGGCCCGCACCGCGGCGTCGAGGGCGGCGAGCGCGGCGTCGGCGTCGAGCAGCGGGGTGCTGCCGAGGATCACCTGGCGCTCGCCGTCGGCCTCGGCGAGGAATACCGGGCTGCGTACCGGCGCCAGCGGGCCGTCCCAATGTCGCAGTTGGCCGTCGACCAGGTAGTCGCGCTGCTCGATGGGGGCGTCGGGGCGGTACTGCTCGGGAATGGCGTCGAGGCTGGGAAACAGCGAATCGAGGTGGAGCGGGGCGGTCATGGCGGGTCCTCGAATGACGTGGGTGAAAGGCATGGGACTGTTGTAGCGCGGTCCGGGGCGAAGGTAAATCGTTTCAGCAGGAAAACCGTCGCGCCCTTGCCGGAAGTCAGCCTTTGCTCCCGCTTCGCGGGGAGGCGGGAGCAAAGGCACGGCACCGTCTGGCTTCAGGCGTCGGCGGTAGGCTCTTCGCGGGGCTGCGCCGGCGGTGGCTCAAGCAGTTCCTGCTGCTCGGCATAGCGCTGGCGGATATCGAAGTCGCGCGGCCAGCGCGAGGCTTCGTGGTCGGGGCGTTGCATCGGTTCGGTCATGGCTGGACTCCGGTCGGGCTGGTGCTCAGAGCACCAGCGACAGCAACAGGATGAAGACCAGGCCGACCACGGAGAGGATGGTCTCCATCGCGGTCCAGGTCTTGAAGGTCTCGCTGACGCTCATGTTGAAGTACTGCTTGACCAGCCAGAACCCGGCGTCGTTGACATGGGAGAGGATCAGCGAACCGGCGCCGGTGGCGAGCACCAGCAACTCGCGGTTGACGCCGGGAATCAGGTCGATCACCGGCACCACGATGCCGGCCCCGGTGATGGTGGCGACGGTGGCCGAGCCGGTGGCGATGCGGATCACCGCGGCCACCAGCCAGGCCAGCAGGATCGGCGAGATCTGCGCGTTCACCGCGAGATGGCCGATGACGTCGCCGACCCCGCTGGCCACCAGCATCTGCTTGAAGCCGCCGCCGGCGCCGATGATCATCACGATGGCGGCGGTCGGTGCCAGGCTCTGGTCGAGCAGCCTGAGGATCTTCTTCGAGTCGAAGCCACGGGCGTAGCCGAAGGTATAGAGCGCCACCAGCAGGGCCAGGAGCAGGGCGCTGATCGGATGGCCGATCATGTCCATCCAGGCGCGGAACGCGTGGCCATCGGGGAAGGCGACGTCGGCGAAGGTCTTCAGCAGCATCAGGAACACCGGCAGCAGCACGGTCGCCAGGGTCACGCCGAAGCTGGGCAGGTCCTGGGTCTCGGGCTCGTGGGCGATCTGCTCGACCAGTTCCGCCGATGGCGTGCCGGGGATGTAGCGCGAGACCAGCGCGCCGAACAGCGGGCCGGCGATGGCGGCGGTGGGCAGGGCGACGATCAGGCCGTAGAGGATGGTCTTGCCTATGTCGGCGCCGAACACGCCGATCGCCAGCAGCGGGCCGGGGTGCGGCGGCACCAGACCGTGCACCGCGGAAAGGCCGGCGAGCAACGGGATGCCGATCTTGATCAGGGACACGCCGCTGCGCCGGGCGACGATGAACACCAGCGGGATCAGCAGGATGAAGCCGATCTCGAAGAACAGCGGGATGCCCACCAGGAATGCGGCGAGCATCATCGACCAGTGCACCCGCTCCTTGCCGAAGGCGCGGATCAGGGTGCGGGCGATCTGGTCGGCGCCGCCGGAATCGGCCATCAGCTTGCCGAGCATGGTGCCCAGGGCGAGGATCACGCCGACGAAGCCGAGCACGCCGCCGAAGCCGTCCTGGAAGGATTTGACGATCTTCTCCACCGGCATCCCCGAGGTCAGGCCGAGGAAGCCGGCGGCGATGATCAGGGCGATGAAGGGATGCACCTTGAAGCGAGTGATCAGCACGATCAGGCCGATGATGGTCACCAGGGCGTCGAGGAGCAGGTAGGCATCGTGTGACATGCCGAACATGGAGGGCTCTCCTTTTGTCGTTGTTCTACCGGAGTTGCTGTTTCATTGAAGCGCTTTTTCGGGGTAGCGCTATCTTTGTCGGACAAGCGAAAGACTTCAGGCGGCGGCGTGCTCCAGCCACCAGGCGTGGGCGGCCTGCGCCAGGCATTCCACCGGCAGGGTGGCGTCCAGGCGCAGGGTCAGGGGTTCGTCGAGCGGCGGCTCGAGGGCGGCGAACTGGCTGTCGATCAGGGTCGCCGGCATGAAGTGGCCGGGGCGCTGGGCGACGCGCTCGGCGGCGACCGCCGGGGTCAGTTCCAGGTAGACGATGCCGAGGCCGGGCACCGCGCGGCGCAACCGGTCGCGGTAGGCGCGCTTGAGGGCGGAGCAGGTCAGTACCGGCAGCTTGCCGGCGGCCACCGCCTGGCGCAGCTGCTCGGCGAGGGTGTCCAGCCAGCCGGCGCGGTCGTCGTCAGTGAGGGGGATGCCGGCGCTCATCTTGCGGATGTTGGCGGCGGGATGGAAGCTGTCGCCTTCGATGCCGTGGGCGCCGCTGCGCTGGCAGAGGGCCTGGCTGACGCTGGACTTGCCGCAACCGGCGACACCCATGATGACCAGGGCTTGGAGGGGTGGATGCATGGAACACCTCAAGCGTGAGACAGCGCTGTCTTTGCGACCTGGAAAAAATCGCGCGAGCCTGGCTCCGCCTTCTTGTCGTTGTGGTCTGTCGAATCCCGCGCGGGCAGTGGCGGACAGGCCGCCTCAGGCGATTGCCCAGGTCGCGAGACAGCGCTACCTTAGTGCCTGGAATTTTGTTTGGCAAGCAGGCCACGATGAGCATCACCAAGAACGACAAGAACACGCGAACCACCGGACGTCCCACCCTCAACGAAGTCGCGCGCCGCGCCGGGGTCAGCCCGATCACCGCGTCGCGCGCGTTGCGCGGCGTCGCCAGCGTCGCCGAAGAACTGGCGCAGAAGGTCCGCGACGCCGCCCGCGAACTCGGCTACGTGGCCAACCCCGCGGCGCGCGCGCTGGCCTCGGCGCAAAGCCACAGCGTGGCGGTGCTGGTGCCGTCGCTGGCCAACCTGCTGTTCATCGAGACCCTCGAGGCGATCCACGCGGTACTGCGGCCGCAGGGCCTGGAGGTGCTGATCGGCAACTTCCACTACTCGCGCAACGAGGAAGAGGACCTGATCCGCAACTACCTGGCCTACCAGCCGCGCGGCCTGCTGCTGACCGGCTTCGAGCGCACCGAGAGTGCCCGGCGGATGATCGAGGCCAGCGGCATTCCCTGCGTGTACATGATGGACCTGGACTCCGGCGCCGGGCTCAATTGCGTCGGCTTCTCCCAGTTGCGCGCCGGCGAGGCCGCCGCCGAGCACCTGCTGGCACGCGGCCGCAGGCGCCTGGCCTACATCGGCGCCCAGCTCGACCAGCGCACCCTGCTGCGCGGCGAGGGGTTCCGCCGCGCCTTGCAAAAAGCCGGCTGCTACGACCCGGGGCTGGAAATCCTTACGCCGCGGCCGTCCTCGGTGGCCCTCGGCGGCGAACTCTTCGTGCAGTTGCTGGCCAGCCAGCCGCAGGTCGACGGGGTGTTCTTCTGCAACGACGACCTGGCCCAGGGCGCGCTGCTGGAGGCCCTGCGCCGTGGGGTCAAGGTGCCGGAGCAGATCGCCGTGCTCGGTTTCAACGACCTGCCGGGTTCGGACTGCACGGTCCCGCGCCTGAGCAGCATCCGCACCCCGCGCGAAGCCATCGGCCGGCGCGCGGCGGAGCAGTTGCTGGCGCTGATCGCCGGCAAGGAGGTGCGCGATAGCGCGCTGGACATGGGGTTCGAGCTGATGGCGCGGGAGAGCACCTGAACCCGCGGCCCGACGGTGCGGCCGTTCAGGGACATGTCGAGGGCTGGGCAGCGCCGCCGGGCGGAACGGCTTGCCGGGTAGGGCGAATAGCGCCGCAGGCGCTATCCGCGGTTACGCCGGGTTTCACGGCGGATAACCGCGAGCGGTTATTCGCCCTACGGGACATGTCGAGGGCTGGGCAGCGCCGCAGGCGCACGCCTTTCGTAACGGCTCGCCGTCTCTTCGGTGTCTCAAGCCACCGCGTAGTAATGCTTGACGAAGCCGCCGTCGGCAACCTCCCAGAGCACCGGGGTGCCCTTGCTGACGAACCAGCTGTCGCCGGCCTTGTAGAGCGTGCTCTGGCCGGTGGACTCGTCGGTGAGGCGGACCTCGCCGCTGACCACCGTGGCCTGTTCGCTGAACGGATAGGTCATGCGAAACTTGCCGGCGGTGGTGCCGAAGTAGGCGGCGCTGACCGGGTCGGTGGGGGCTCCGGCGGTCATCTTGCCGAAGGCTTTCACCTCGCCTTCGAGGATCTCCGAGCCGAGGTCGGCGACGCTGCCCCAGGCGTCCAGTTCGTCGAGGGTAATGCCGTGGCGGATAACGGTAATGGCCATGGGAATGCTCCTTGTAGAGTGATCGGTAGGTTTCAGCGCCGGCCGTTCCAGTAGCCGGAGAGCTGGTGCCAGGTCTTGCCCGCGCTGAGCAGCAGCGGGCGGAAGTGGTCCTTGCCGTGGATCGGGATGCGGCGCACCGAGCTGAGCAGGTCGTAGCGCGCCGAGCCTTCGCTCATGCCTTCGGCGAGGACCTTGCAGACGATGTGGCTGGGGGTCACGCCGAACCCGGAATAACCCTGGACGAAGAACGCGTTGGGCCGCCCCGAGAGGCTGCCGATCTGCGGGAACAGGTTGGCGCTGCAAGCCATCGGCCCACCCCAGGCGAGGTCGATGCGGACGTGCTCCAGGTAGGGGAAGATCTTCAGCATCAGCTTGCGGTTCCAGGCCTTGAGGTCGCCGGGAATGCGTTCGACGAAGGGCGTGGCGGCGCCGAACAGCAGGCGGTTCTCGTTGGTCACCCGGTAGTAGTCGATGACCGGGCGGATGTCGCTGTAGGCGCCGCGGATCGGGCTGATCCGCTGGATCAGTTCGTCCGGCAGCGGCTCGGTCATCATCTGGAACGCGTAGGTATTGATGGTGGTGCGGTGCAGCTCGGGCTCGAGCCGGTTGAGGAAGCTGTCGCAGGCCCAGAGCAGCTTGTTCGCGGTGACCGAGCCCTTGGCCGTGCGCACGCGGATGCGCTCGCCGTATTGCACCTCCAGCGCCGGGCTGTATTCGAATATCCGTGCGCCGAGGCCGGCCAGCGCCTTGGCTTCGCCGAGCAGCAGGTTGAGCGAGTGCACATGGCCGCCGCCCATGTGCAGCAGGGCGCTGCCGTAGGCGTCCGAGCCGATGATCTGGCGCACCTCGGCACCGTGCAGGTAACGGATCTCATGGGGCGAGCCGAGCGACCGGAATTCCTTTTCCCAGGCCTGCAGGGTCTTCGCCTGGCGTGCGTTGAAGCCCATGTAGCCGTAGCCGTGGCAGAAGTCGGCGTCGATGGCGTACTTCTCGATGCGGCCCTTGATGATGTCGGCGCCGAGGTCGCTGATCTCGAAGATCGCCCGCAGGCCGTCCTCGCCGACGTCCTTGCGGATCTTCTCCAGGTCGTGGCCGATGCCGGCCATGATCTGCCCGCCGTTGCGCCCGGTACCGCCGAAGCCGAGGTGGCGGGCCTCCAGCACGACGATGTCGGTGATGCCGTGCTCGGCCAGCTCAAGCGCGGTGTTGATCCCGGAGAAGCCGCCGCCGATCACCACCACGTCGGCGTCCAGGTCGGTTTCCAGGGAGGGGAAGGACAGCTCGTACTTCTTGGTCGCCGTGTAGTAGGTCGGCGTCTCGATGTTGATCATGGATGCGGCCTGGCAAGGGGTGGATGTACCTATTAGACGCTCCGTGGCCGCCGCGGTCTTGTTCCTGTCTGCCGCCGGCTTGACCGGCCCTGCCAGGCGCGCTTCAGCCCAGCGTGGCGATCACCCGTGGCGCGACGAAGTCGATGAAGGCGCGCAGCTTGGGCGAGACCTGGCGGCCGGACGGCCAGAGCAGGAAGAATCGCGCGCGGCGCTCGCAGAAGGTGTCGAGGACGCTGACCAGGCGCCCTTCGCGCAGCGCCTCGCGGATCGAGAAGTCCGGCAGGCAGGCGATGCCCTGGTCGCGCAGGGCGAAGCAGACGCGGGTCTCGATGTTGTTGCAGACCATCGACACCGGAATCTGCGGCGGGGCTTCGCCGTCCGCGCGGCGCAGCGGCCATTCCTCGAGGCGGCCGGTGTTGGAGAAGCGGTAGTGCAGGCAGGTGTGCCGCAGCAGGTCTTCCGGGCAGCGTGGCGTGCCGTGGCGGGCGAAGTAGGTCGGCGAGCCGACCAGCTTCAACTGGAACTCGCCCAGTTCGCGCATGGACAGCCGCGAATCCACCGGCTGGCCGGTGCGCAGGACCACGTCGAAGCCTTCGTCGACGACATCCACCACGCGATCGCTGAAGTCGAGGTCTAGCTCGATGTCCGGATAGGCCTGCATGAAATCGGCGAGCGCCGGCAGGACCAGCCCGCTGACCAGCGGCAGGCTGACCCGCAGGCGCCCGCGCGGGGTCTCGCGGCTTTGCGACAGCTCCAGCTCGGTGGCTTCGATCTCGGCCAGGATGCGCCGGCTGCGCTCGAGGAACAGGCTGCCTTCGGCGGTCAGGGTGATGCTGCGGGTGCTGCGGTGGAACAGGCGCACGCCGAGCTTCTCTTCCAGGCGGGCGACCCGCTTGCCCACCGCCGAGGCGCTGACGCCGAGGGTCCGGGCGGCGCCGACGATGCTGCGGGTCTCGGCGACGCGGACGAAGACGGTGAAACCGCTGAGGCTGTCCATGCAAGGCTCCGATTACGGACATGAAGGTCCGGATAGAGCGGAACTCTATCCGTCTTTTTCCGCTTTTGCAGCGCTCTTAGCCTGTCCGCATCCTTCATCGTCCGCGGAGAGTCCTGCATGTCAGGTTTCGAACGAGGGCCAGGGCGCAGCCTGGCGGAACATGTCGATCAGGCGATCGAGGCGGCATTCGCCGACCAGCGCCTGGTGGGAGCGGTGGTACTGGTGGCGCACCGGGGGCAGTGGCTCTATCGACGGGCTGCCGGCCTGGCCGACCGCGAGGCCGGCCGGACAATGGGCGAGGACAGCCTGTTCCGCCTGGCCTCGGTGAGCAAGCCGATCGTCAGCGTCGCCGCCCTGAGCCTGGTGGACGAGGGCCGGCTGGCCCTCGACGAGCCGATCGCCGACTGGTTGCCGGCGTTCCGTCCGCGCCTGGCCGACGGCCGCGAGGCGCGCATCACGCTGCGGCAGTTGCTGAGCCACAGCGCCGGCCTCGGTTATCGCTTCCTCGAAGCCGATGCAGACGGCCCCTATGCCCGCGCCGGGATTTCCGACGGCATGGACCTGCCGGGTTTCGACCTGGCCGAGAATCTCCGTCGCCTGGCCTCCGTGCCCTTGCTCTACGAACCCGGCCGCGCCTGGGGCTATTCGCTGGCCACCGACGTGCTCGGCGCGCTGGTGGCGCGGGTCGACGGGCGGCCGCTGGCGGAAGCGCTGCGGCAGCGGGTCGGGATTCCGGCCGGCATGCGCGACAGCGGCTTCCTCTGCGCCGACGCGCAACGCCTGGCGGCGGTCTACGTCAGCGACCGGCCACGCCCGCGGCGGATGGCCGAGCGGGAGACCGTCACGCCGTTCGAGGACTGCGTCGGCATTCGCTTCGAGCCGCGTCGGGCCTTCGAGCCGTCTGCCTATGCGTCTGGCGGGGCGGGGATGATCGGCAGCGCCGGCGACGTGCTGCGCCTTCTGGAGGTCCTTCGCCAGGGCGGCGCGCCGTTGCTGACGCCTGGCCTGGTGGAGGAAATGGGCCGCGACCAGGTACCCGGCCTGGAACTGCCGGCCAATCCCGGTTTCGGCTTCGGCCTGGGCTTCTCCGTGCTGCGTGACCCGGCCATCGCGCAATCGCCGGAGTCTCCCGGCACCTGGCGCTGGGGAGGCGCCTACGGGCATTCCTGGTTCGTCGACCGGGCCCGCGAACTGTCGGTGGTGGCGCTCACCAACACCCTGTTCGAGGGCATGTCGGGACGCTTCGTCAACGACCTGCGCGACGCCGTCTACCGTTCCGCGGAGCTGCGCTGATGGGACGCCGCGAAGCATTTCCGGAGAACGCCGGGGCCGCTGCGTCGGCCGTGGCGCCGCGGCTGCCGCTGAGCGCGTTGCTGGCGATGGCGATGTCCGGCTTCGTCGCCATTCTCAGCGAAACCCTGCCGGCCGGCCTGCTGCCGCAAATCGGCGCGGGGCTGGCGGTCAGCGAGGCGCTGGCCGGGCAGCTGGTCAGCGTCTATGCCCTGGGTTCGCTACTGGCCGCGTTGCCGGCGGCGAGCCTGACCCAGGGCTGGCGGCGGCGCCGGGTGCTGCTGCTGGCGCTGCTGATCTTCTTCGTCTGCAACAGCTTCACCGCCGTTTCCTCGGATTACCGCCTGACCCTGCTGGCGCGCTTCGGCAGCGGCGTCGCCGCCGGCCTCGCCTGGGGCCTGCTGGCCGGCTACGCGCGGCGCCTGGTGCCGCCGGAGCAGCAAGGGCGGGCGCTGGCGGTGGCCATGCTCGGTGCGCCGCTGGCGTTGTCGCTCGGCGTTCCGCTGGGCACCTGGCTGGGCGGCCTGCTCGGCTGGCGCTGGGCCTTCGGCCTGTTGTCGCTGATCGCGCTGTTGCTGGTCGGCTGGGTGCTGCACAGCGTGCCGGACTTCCCTGGCCAGCCGGCCGGGCGGCGCCTGCGCCTGCTCGGGGTGCTGCGCACGCCGGGCGTGCGTCCGGTATTGCTGGTGATCGTCGCCTGGGTGCTGGCGCACAACATCCTCTACACCTATATCGCGCCGTTCCTCGCCAAGGTCGGCCTGGGCGCCTCGGTGGACCTGGCCCTGCTGGTATTCGGCAGCGCCGCGGTGGCGGGAATCTGGCTGGTCGGCGCGCTGGTCGACCGGCACCTGCGGCGGATGGTCCTGGCCAGCCTGGCGCTGTTCGCCGTGGCGGCGCTGGCGCTGTGCCTGGGCGCTCGCTGGAGCTGGCTGGCGTTCGCCGGCCTGGCCCTCTGGGGGCTGACGTTCGGTGGCGCGGCGACGCTGCTGCAGACCGCTTCGGCGGACGCCGCCGGGGAGGGCGCCGACCTGGCCCAGTCGATGATCGTGGTGGCCTGGAACCTTGCCATCGCCGGCGGCGGAGCGTTGGGCGGCATGGTGTTGCAGCGCTGGGGCAGCGAGATGCTGCCCTGGACCCTGCTGCCGCTGATCGGGCTGGCCGCGGCGCTGGCCTGGGGCAATGCCGCGCACGCGTTCCGCGTCGGCCCGCGCGGTTTCCCCAGGGCATCGTCCGAACGCCGGAAAGCGGCGGAATAGAGGGGCGGCGCCGGGCAAGGCAAAAAACGCGACGGGTCTTAGAACGTTTATTCACTTGGGTTATTTGGATAGGCCCGATTCGAATATCCATCGCGTCGAAATACCTGCCGCGACGATGCGCTCCTCCGTCATGCAGCGGAATCCGCTGTCATTGCGCCGAACGCCTTCGCTGCCTCGCCGGTAGCCGCCATGCAGCGCCCGGCGCGGCTGTTGCACCGGCATCTTGCCGGTGCGCCGGCGCTGCCTAGAATCGGCCCCAGTCGCACTTACCCCCGCTTCGCCTACAGGAGTTACCGCCATGATGAATGCCATGCAGATGCCGATGAACATGAATGCCGCCATGCCGATGATGCCCATGATGGGCATGCCGATGATGATGGCGAGCATGCAGTGCGAAACGATGGACGACGGCATGCTGTGCAAGATGATGCCGGCGATGGGCATGGACATGGGCCAGTTCCGCAACAGCGCCGAGATGATGGCGATGATGATGAACTGCGGCATGCCCATGATGATGCAGTGCGGCAACCTGGCGATGATGGGCATGTCCCAGGCCTGCATGGCGATGATGCCGACGATGGGCATGGGGATGGGCATGCCGATGATGGGCATGGCTCCGATGAAGTGCATGATGGAGTGCTCCATGCAGGGCGACGCCCTGCATTGCAGGATGATGCCGATGCAGGGCATGGACATGGAGATGTTCAAGAACTGCTGCATGCTGATGGCGAAGATGATGGAGTGCGGCATGCCGATGATGATGAGTTGCAACGGCATGCCGATGATGTGCTGCACCTGCTGATCCGTCGCCGGATGGAAAAGGCCCGCCCGGGATGACCGGGCGGGCCTTTCTTCGTCCATGGCAGCAAGGCCGGGGTCAGTCCAGGCGCTCCGGGTAGGTCATCACCAGGTACGCCAGCGCTTCGCTATCGGCGGGGTTGCGGTAGCTGTGCGGTTGGTCGGCGTAGAACAGGATCGAGTCGCCGGTGGCGAGCAGGAAGCGCTCTTCGTTGACCCGCACTTCCAGTACCCCCTGCGCCACCACCAGGTTCTCCTGGGTGCCGGGGGCGTGGGCTTCGGCGTCTTCCTGGCCGAGGCCGCGCAGGCGCAGTTCGTAGAACTCCACCTGGCGCGCCACATCGAAGGGGAACAGCGCGCGGCTGGTGAAGGCGCCGTCGGCGCTGACCAGGCGCTTGCTCTGTTGCGCCGGCAGCACGGCGACACCGGCGAAGGCGCGATCGTCGAGGAAGGCTGCCACCGACACCTTGAGGCCCTGGGCGATCTTGCACAGCACCTTGATCGACGGCACGCTGCGCCCGGACTCGATCTGCGCCAGCATCGCCCGGCTGACGCCGGAAATCCGCGCCAGAGCGTCCAGCGAGAGATTGCGCTTGCCGCGCAGGCGCAGCAGGTTGTGGGCGACGCGCTGGCCAATCAGATCATCGGGTTCGGTATGCACGCCGGCGGCCAGTTCCAGGTGGGCGACGCCATCGCTGGCGGGCAGGTTCATCGGTCAGGCCCGGCGGCTGCGCTCGTCGTGCCTGGCTGGCGGTTGCGGCACGGCGTAGCCGGCCCGCCAGGCGTACACCGCCCACATCATTTCGCCCAGGCGGCGTGCCTGGCGGCGCGAGCGGTAGCGGGAGAAATCGATGACGTTGTCGGTGCGGTCCATGAGGCATTCCTCGGGCGGCGGGTTCGATGGCAGCCAGACTATCCCTTCGCCGCTTAGAGCCATAAATACTAAGTTTTTATTTATTAATTCACTTTTGTGCTTACAAGGAACACCGAACCGTACCGAGCAGCATATTTATATTCTTTAAAGGTATTTAAATTAATTTTCTTATTCCAATAAATTAAAGGCTCTCGCGTACCTGCCGACCAATCGGCGCGCCGCACCGAATCCATGCCGCCTCGCGCGGTATCTCGTGCCCGGCGTGTCCGGGCTTGCGTGGGAGTCAGCGATGTCCGTTTCCCTTCCGGCGCCAGCGCGCGCCGACGTTCCCTTGCAGATCCGTGCCCTCGACGCTGCGTTCGGCGCCGAGGTGCTCGGCCTCGACCTCGGGTTGCCCCTGGCCGCCGAGGACTTCCGCCGTATCCATCGGGCGCACCTGGACCACCATGTGCTGGTGTTCCGCGAGCAGCGCATCACCCCGGCGCAGCAGATCGCCTTCAGCCGGCGCTTCGGTGAGTTGCAGATCCATGTGCTGAAGCAGTTCCTGCTCCCAGGGCATCCGGAGATCCTCATCGTTTCCAACATCGTCGAGAACGGCCAGCCCGTCGGTCTCGGCGATGCCGGCAAGTTCTGGCACTCCGACCTTTCCTATAAGGAGCTGCCGAGCCTCGGCTCGATGCTGCATGCCCAGGAGCTGCCGGAGGAGGGCGGCGATACTCTGTTCGCCGACATGCACAAGGCCTGGGACAGCCTGCCGGAGGCCTTGCGCAAGGCGATCGAGGGACGCACGGCGGCGCATTCCTATACCGCCCGCTACAGCGAACCGCGCTTCGAGGGTAACTGGCGGCCGACCCTGAGCGCCGCCCAGCTCGCCGAGGTGCGCGAAGTGGTCCATCCGATCGTGCGCACCCACCCGGAAAGCGGGCGCAAGGCGCTGTTCGTCAGCGAAGGTTTCACCACCCGCATCCTCGGCCTGCCGGCCGACGAGAGCGCCCAACTGCTCACCGAGCTGTATGCGCACAGCGTGCGCCCCGAGCACATCTACCGGCATCGCTGGCAGGCGCATGACCTGGTGTTCTGGGACAACCGCTCGCTGATCCATCTCGCCGGCGGTTGCCCGGCCCACCTGCGGCGCAAGCTCTACCGCACCACCATCCAGGGCGACGCACCGTTCTGACGACGGCGCGCGCTTCCCCCTTTTCGCCAGGAGCGTTTCCATGAACCGCATTCCCCGTTTCACCCGCCTGGTCGCCGCGCTCGGCCTGGGCCTGAGCCTCGCCACCACGCTGCTGGCCAGCCGGCCGGCGCAGGCCGAGGGCGAGATCCGCATCGCCGAGCAGTTCGGCATCGTCTACCTGCTGCTCAACGTGGTCCGCGACCAGCGCCTGATCGAAAAGCACGGCCAGGCCGAGGGCCTGCAAATCAAGGTCGACTGGACCCAACTGTCCGGCGGCGCGGCGGTCAACGATGCGCTGCTGTCCGGGGCGATCGATATCGCCGGTGCCGGCGTCGGTCCGCTGCTGACCATCTGGGACCGTACCCGCGGGCGCCAGAACGTCAAGGCGGTGGCCTCGCTGGGCAACTTCCCCTACTACCTGCTGAGCAACGACCCGCGGGTCAGGAGCATCGCCGACTTCGGCGCCGGGGATCGCATCGCCGTGCCGGCGGTGGGGGTTTCGGTGCAGTCGCGCTTCCTCCAGTACGCCGCGGCGAAGCAGTGGGGCGACAAGCAGTTCGACCGCCTCGACAAGTACACCGTGGCGCTGCCGCACCCGGACGCCACCGCCGCGCTGGTGGCCGGCGGCACCGAGCTGACCGGGCATTTCTCCAACCCGCCGTTCCAGGACCAGGCGCTGGCCAACCCGAAGGTCCACGTGGTGCTCGACAGCTACGAGCTGTTGGGGCCGAATTCGCCGACCGTGCTGTTCGCCACGGAGAAGTTCCGCCAGGACAACCCGAAGACCTACCGGGCCTTCGTCGAGGCGCTGAAGGAAGCGGCGGCCTTCGCCCAGAACGACAAGGCGGCGGCCGCCGACACCTATATCCGGGTGACCGGGGCGAAGATCGATCGCGCCGCGCTGCTGAAGATCATCGCCAATCCGCAGGTGGAGTTCAGCGTCACGCCGAAGAACACCTATCCGCTGGCGGAGTTCCTCTACCGGGTCGGTGCGATCCGCAACAAGCCGGCCTCCTGGCAGGACTATTTCTTCCAGGACGGCGCGCCGTTGCAGGGGAGTTGAGACGCCGATGAACGCCGCCTCCCGCCAACCTTCCACGCTCCCCGCCGACGCCCTGCTGGCGGTGGACGGAGTCAGCCTCGAATACCGCACCCGCTCGCGCGTGGTGCGGGCCACCCAGCGGGTCAGCTTCGAAGTCGACCCCGCCGATCGCTTCGTCCTGCTCGGCCCGTCCGGCTGCGGCAAGTCGACCCTGCTCAAGGCGGTGGCTGGCTTCATCACGCCCAGCGAGGGCGAGATCCGCCTTCAGGGACAGGCGGTCAGGGCGCCCGGCCCCGACCGTATCGTGGTGTTCCAGGAGTTCGACCAGTTGCCGCCATGGAAGACCGTACGGCAGAACGTGCTGTTTCCCTTGCGGGTGTCCGGCCAGGTGGCGCGCGACGAGGCCGAGCGACGCGCCGACGAATGCCTCGAGAAGGTCGGCCTGGCGGGCTTCGCCGAGGCCTACCCGCACACGCTGTCCGGGGGCATGAAGGCGCGGGTGGCGATCGCCCGGGCGCTGGCGATGCAGCCGAAGATCCTGCTGATGGATGAGCCGTTCGCCGCGCTGGACGCGCTGACCCGGCGAAAGATGCAGGAAGAGCTGCTGCGCCTGTGGGAAGAGGTGCGTTTCACCCTGCTGTTCGTCACCCATTCCATTGAGGAGGCGTTGGTGGTGGGCAACCGCATCCTGCTGCTGTCGCCGCACCCGGGGCGGGTCCGGGCCGAAGTGCACGGCCACCCGTTCGGGCTGCACAGCCTGGGCGGCGAAGCGCTGCAAGCCGCGGCGCGACGCATCCACCGCTTGCTGTTCGACGAGGGCGGCGAACCGACGGCGGCCGAGACGCTCGACTTCGCCGATATCCGGCTGGCCCACTGAGCAGAGGAACCGATCGATGAGTCGAGTCACGCGCGTCCGCGAAGAATACGAAATCCAGCTCGAACCCCTGCTGGAGGTCCCCCTGGAGCGGCGCCTGCCCCTGGGCCAGCGTCTCTGGCAACAGGGCTGGCTGCGCAAGGGGCTGATCCTGGCGCTGCTGGCGCTGGCCTGGGAGCTGGCGGCGCGGGTCCAGGGCAACGACCTGCTGCTGCCAGGCTTCCTGCAGACGGCCAGGGCCCTCGGCGAGGGCCTGGCCAGCGGCGAACTGCCGGCCAAGGCGGGGATCTCCCTGCTGGTGCTGTTCAAGGGCTACCTGCTGGGGATCGTCCTGGCCTTCGTTCTGACCAGCCTGGCGGTCTCCACGCAGTTGGGCCGCGACCTGCTCGGCACCCTCACAGCGATGTTCAACCCGCTGCCGGCGATCGCGCTGCTGCCGCTGGCGCTGCTCTGGTTCGGCCTGGGCCAGAACAGCCTGATCTTCGTGCTGGTGCATTCGGTGCTCTGGGCGCTGGCGCTGAACACCTATGCCGGTTTCCTCGGTGTCTCGGAGACCCTGCGCATGGCCGGGCGCAACTACGGCCTGCGCGGCCTGCGCTTCGTCCTGCTGATCCTGGTGCCGGCGGCGCTGCCGTCGATCCTCGCCGGGCTGAAGATCGGCTGGGCCTTCGCCTGGCGCACGCTGATCGCCGCGGAACTGGTGTTCGGCGCGAGCAGCGGCAAGGGCGGGCTCGGCTGGTACATTTTCCAGAACCGCAACGAGCTGTATACCGACAAGGTATTCGCCGGCCTGGCGGTGGTGGTGCTGATCGGCCTGCTGGTGGAGAACCTGGTGTTCGGCAGCATCGAGCGCCTCACGGTGAAGCGCTGGGGAGTGCAACGCTAGGGCGGCGGACGGGTGGAGTGTTACGGCAACTTTCTCGGCAACTGTTGCGCTGGCGCGGCGGCAAAGCGGAGTAACGTCTTGCCCGCACCCACTTCAAAGGATGGAACGAATGTCGCTCTCCGTGGATCTGCTGCTGGCGTTCTCCCTGTTCGCCTTCGTCACCTCCGTCACGCCCGGTCCGAACAACACCATGTTGCTGGCCTCGGGGGTCAACTTCGGTTTCGTTCGCTCCATCCCGCACATCCTCGGGATCAGTTGCGGCTTCTTCATCATGGTGATGGCGGTGGGTTTCGGCCTGGGCACGGTGTTCGAGGCCTACCCGGTGCTGTACACCATCCTGCGCTATGTCGGCGCGGCCTACCTGCTGTACCTGGCCTGGAAGATCGCCACCTCCGGCCCGGCCGGCAACGACCCGGAGGGACGTGGCAAGCCGTTGAGCTACTGGGGCGCGGCGGCGTTCCAGTGGGTCAACCCGAAGGCCTGGGTGATGGCGGTCGGCGCCATCAGCACCTACACCCCGTTGCAGGGCTACTTCACCAACGTGGTGGTGATCTCGACGGTCTTCGCCCTGATCAACGCGCCGACCATCGGAATCTGGGCCGGTTTCGGCAGCATGCTGCGCAACGTGCTGCGCGATCCGCGCTGGCTGCGGGTGTTCAACGTAGGGATGGCGCTGCTGTTGGTCGCGTCGCTGTACCCGATCCTGGCGGAAAATCATTCGGCCTGACCTGTCACCACCCTATCAGTTGTATTAGCTCGTAACTCGTCGCCATTTCGTGAAGAGTTTTTCGCTCGGTGCCCAGCCTCGGAAGGGGGAGAGCGATGCAGGAGCGACATGGCTTACCGTTACGCAGCTTTTCGTCGGGCAAGGCGCTGACCGCGGGACGCGCAGCGCGCCCGGAGGTTGCGCAGGAGCGACGCTACCTGCAAGGCGCCCCGCTGGGGTTGGAACTGCCGGGGCGGATCGCCTTGCGCGACCCGCATTGCGCCTGGCAATGGTTCGAGCCGGAGGCGGCCGCGCAAGCGTTCCCGGCGGCGCACTGGCTGGCGGCGTTCCTGGTACTGCTGGGACGCTACGGCAACGAAGAGATCACCCTGGGTTTTCCCGAGCCGATCACGGTGCGCGGGCGGCAGGCGCCCGCGCTGCTACGTTCCGCCTACCGGGCGCTGGAGTCGTCCGCCGAACGTAGCGCGCGGCTGGCGGAAGAACTCGACGATGCCCGGCGGCAGCTCTCCGCCGAGGGCCAGGAGCGCGCCGCCCTGGCCGGGCGCTGCGCGGTCCAGGTGCTGGCGGCGCGGCCGACGGCGAGCAGCCCCGGCTGGCTGGCCCTGGTGCTGGCGGCGGACGGCAGCGTCGGGCTGGCTCTGCGCGATCCCCAGTACGACGGATTGCGGCGCATCGCCGGCCATCTCGCGCGCCTGGCGCGCGGCCTGGTCGACGCCCAGGCCTGCGTCGGCCGGCTGCCCTGGCTGGACGCCGACGAGGAGCGCCGTTTGCAGGCCCTGCGCAGCGAGCCCCAGGCCGCGCCGCCGCGCGGCGTACTCCACCATCTGTTCGAGGCCCAGGCGCGGCGCACGCCGCAGCGCATCGCCGTGCACGCCGCCGACCGCAGCCTCAGCTATGCCGAGCTGGAGCGCGAAAGCGCCGCGCTCGCCGCGCGCCTGCGCGCCGCCGGGGTGGCTCCGGAGCAGCGGGTCGGGGTCTGCCTGCGGCGCGACAGCGGCCTGCTGGTCGGCCTGCTCGGCGTGCTCCGCGCCGGCGGTTGCTACGTCCCGCTGGACCCGGCCTACCCAGAGGAACGGGTGGCCTACATGCTCGACGACGCCGACTGCCTGCTGGTGCTGGTCGACGCGAGCACCCGCGAGCGGGTCGCCGCGCTGGGCCGGCCATGCCTGGCGCTGGAGGAGGGCGGCGACCAGGCGAACGACCTGGCGCTGCCCGCGAGCGAGGTCGGCGCCGAGCACCTCGCCTACATCATCTATACCTCCGGATCCACCGGACGCCCCAAGGGCGTCGCCATCGAGCACGGCAGTGCCCATGCCTTCCTGCGCTGGGCCGGCCAGCACTACGCCGCCGAAGAATGGAGCGGGGTGCTGGCGGCGACCTCGGTGTGCTTCGACCTGTCGGTCTACGAGCTGTTCGGCACCCTGGCCGAAGGCGGCACGCTGCACCTGGTGGAAAACCTGTTCAGCCTGCCGGACTACCCGCGCCGCGACGAGATCAGCCTGCTCAATACCGTGCCCTCGGTGTGCGCCGCGCTGCTCGCCCTCGGCGACCTGCCGGGCGGAGTGCGCACGCTGAACCTGGCCGGCGAACCGCTGCGCGGCCACCTGGTGCGACAGATTCGTGGCCAACCCCAGGTACGGCGCCTGGTCAATCTCTACGGGCCGACCGAGGACACCACCTATTCGACGGTGCACGAACTGGACCTGCACGCCGAAGCGCTCGACGAGCCGCCCATCGGCCGACCGCTGCCCGGTACCACGGTGGAGGTGCTCGACGGCTTCGAGGCGCCGCTGCCGCTGGGTGTGGCCGGGGAGCTGTACCTCGGCGGCATCGGCCTGGCGCGTGGCTATTTCGGCAAGCCGGAGCAGACCGCCGAGCGTTTCCGCGTCGATCCGGGCAGCGGCGAGCGCCGCTATCGCACCGGCGACCGCGTACGCATGCGCGAGGACGGCGTGCTGGAACACCTCGGCCGGCTCGACGACCAGGTCAAGTTCAACGGCTTCCGCATCGAGCTGGGCGAGATCGCCTCGTGCCTGGCGAGTTTTCCCGGGGTGAGCGAAGCCTGCGCCATGCTCACCGAGGACAGCGCCGGCCTGCGTCGGCTGGTCGGCTACCTGGCGGCGCCGTTCGCCCCGCCGCTCCAGGCGCTGAACGAGCACCTTGGGCAAAGCCTGCCGCACTACATGTTGCCGTCGGCGTTCGTGGTCCTGACGGAGCTGCCCAAGACGCTCAACGGCAAGATCGACCGCAAGGCCCTGCCGCGTCCCCAGGCGACCGACGCCGAGCCGCAGGCGCTGCCCGGCGATCCGCTGGAACAGGCGCTGCACCAGGCCTGGCAGGCGCAGCTTGGCGCGCCGCCGCGCGCCGGGCAGGGTTTCTACGCCGCCGGCGGCGATTCCCTGCGGGCGGTGCACCTGCTCGCGACGCTGCGCCAGCGACTGTCCCGCCGCGTACCGTTGCAGGCGTTCGCCGGTGGCCCGGCGACCCCCGAGGCCCTGCTGGAATTGCTGCGCCAGGCCGCGCCCGAGGGCGACGAGCCGGAGCCGAGCGCCGGCGCCGCCGGGCTGAGCCTCGCCGAACGGCGCCTGTGGGTGGCCCAGCAACTGGCGCCGGAGGACACCTCCTACAACCTGCTGGCCCACCTGCGCATAGTCGGCGCCACGGCCGACGCCATCGAACAGGCCTTGCGCCAGTTGCTGGAGCGGCATGTGGCGCTGCGCCGGCGTGTCGAAACGGGCGTCGACGGGCCGCAGCCGCATGCGCTGGCGGCGCATGCGGTGCCGCTGCAACGCCTGCTGGCGAGCGACGCCGCCCACGCCGAGCGGCTGCTGGAGGATGGCGTGCGCCGTGAGGGCGCGCGAGTCTTCGACCTCGCCCATGAGGCGCCGGCGCGCCTGCTGCTGGTCGTCACCCGCGACAGCGCGCGCGCCGACCTCCTGCTCAGCGTCCATCACTACGCCTTCGACGATGTGTCGCTGGCGGTCTTCGCCGCGGAGCTGAAGGCGCTGCTCGATGGCGGCCCCCTGGCCGCGCTCGCCAGCACGCCGGAACAGGTCGCCGCCCGTGAGCGCGCGGCGTTGGCCTCGGGCCGCCTGGAGCGCATCGCCGAGCGCTGGGCGGAGCGTCTGTTGCCGCTGGCGAAGGCTCCCGGCGCCGCGGCGGCGCGCCGGGAGGAGCGCGGCGGGCGCGCCGGCCAGCGCCTTGCCCTGCCGGTTTCCGCCGCCGCCCATGCCGCCTGCCGGACGCTGGCCGAACGCGCCTCGGTAAGCCCGTTCAGCGCTGCGCTGCAAGCCTTCGCCGAAGTGCTCGGCGCCGAACTGGGCGTCGACGACCTGCTCGTCGGCGTGGCCCTGGCCGGGCGTTCGCGCCTGGAAATGCAGGGGCTGGTCGGCTGCTTCGTCAACCTCCTGCCGCTGGCGGTCGGCCTGCGTCCGGGGCAGTCCGCGGAGTGGCGCCTGCGCCAGGTCGGCCATGACCTGCTGGAACTGCTCGAACACCAGGACGTGCCCCTCGAATGCGTGACCCAGGCCCTGCGCCAGCGCGGCGCCAGCGGCCTGCCGATCCGCATCGCCTGCGGCGCGCACAACGGTCGGGCGGCCCCGGCGGTGGATGCCGGGGTGCGCGTCGAAGCCGACTTCATCCCGGTGCCCGGCGCGCGCCTGGACCTGACGCTCTGGCTGGAAGACCAGCCGCAGGGCTGGCTGGCGGTCTGGACCGGGGCCAGCGCGATCTTCGACCTGCACCGCATCGAGCGCCTGCACCAGGCCTGGGAGCGGCGCCTGCTGGCGAACGCCGGCGAACCTACCTCGAAACGCATGTCGCCGGAGGGCTGCAACGCTTCCTGACGACTCGAGTCCCCCACGGAGAACAGCGATGGAACGAACAGCTCCCAGTCTCACCGGTCGCGGCTTCGCCCGGCCGCGCAATCTCACCCCGCGCAGCAGCGAGGCGCTGGTGCGGCGCCCGGCGGCGGAGCGCGACGGCCTGCCGCTGCTGATCGAGGCACAGGCTCCCGGCCTGTCCCTGGCCGACTGGATCCGCGAGCAGGGCCAGTCCCTGCACGACGACCTGAATCTGGCTGGCGGCCTGTTGCTGAGAGGCTTCGAGGTCGACTCGGCAGAGCGCTTCCGCGCAGCCGCCGCCGCCTTCGCTCCGCAACTGCTCGACTACAAGGAGCGTTCCTCGCCGCGTAGCCAGGTCAGCGGCGAGGTCTACACCTCCACCGAGCATCCGCTGGACCAGCCGATCTTCCTGCATAACGAGCAGTCCTATACCGCCGACTGGCCGCTGTACATCATGTTCCATTGCCAGGTGGCGCCGCTCGAAGGCGGCGCCACCCCGGTGGCGGCCAACCGGTTGGTGCTCCGCCACCTGCCGGACGAATTGCTGGAGCGCTTCGAGCGCCTGGGCATCCTCTACGTGCGCAACTACCGCGCTGGCCTCGGCCTGTCCTGGCGCGAAGCGTTCCAGACCGACAGCCGCGCCGAGGTCGAGGCGTTCTGCGCTGAGCACCGGATCGCCCATGCCTGGATCGGCGACGAGCACCTGCGCACCTGGCAGAGGCGCGCGGCGTTCCAGCGCCACCCGCATACCGGCGAGCGCCTGTGGTTCAACCACGGCATGTTCTTCCATGCCAGCAGTCTCGAGCCGGGCCTGCGCGATGCGCTGTTGCGCAGCGTCGCCGAGGAAGACCTGCCGTACCAGACCTACTACGGCGATGGCAGCCCGATCGAGGCGCAGACCCTGGCGACCATCCGCAGCGCCATAGACCGCGAGACGCGGCGCTTCGACTGGCGCGTGGGCGACGTGCTGATCCTTGACAACATGCTCGCCCAGCACGGCCGCGAGCCGTTCCGCGGGCCGCGCCGGATCCTCACCATCATGTCCACGCCGTATTCCGGCCTGGCCTCCGCCGATGTCCCGCCGACACCTTCGCGCCTGGCGCTCGGAGGTGCCGCATGAGCGCCTCGTTCAGCGCGCCGCGCCTGCGCCCCCGGCAGCTCTCGGCCGGCGACCTGGTGGAGGAGAGCCTGCTCGACCCGGCCAACGGCTACCTGCGCATCGTCCGTGCGCGCCAGCCGGGCATGGACCTGCGGCAATGGATCGCCGCCGCCGGCGCAGGGCTGCGCGACAGCCTGCTGCGGCATGGCGGCATCCTGTTCCGTGGCTTCGCGGTGGACGGCGCGGAGGGCTTCTCCCAGGCCGTGCAAGGCTTTTCGCCGAACATGCTCGACTACCTGGAGCGCGCGGCGGCGCGCCAGGAAGTGGCGCACCGGGTGTTCACTTCCACCGAGTTCTCGCCGGATGGCTGGATTCCGCCGCACCACGAAATGTCCTACTCGCACAACTGGCCGAGCTACATCCACTTCTACTGCCAGACGCCGCCCGCCACCCAGGGCCGCACGCCCCTGGCCGACGAGCGCCGGGTCAGCGCCCGGATACCCGAGGCGATCAGGCAGCGCTTCCTCCGCCATGGGGTGTGCTACGTGCGCAACTACGGGCCGGAGATCGACCTGACCTGGCAGGAAGGCTTCCAGACCGACAGCCGCGCCGAGGTCGAGGCCTACTGCCGGCAGACCGGTACCCAATGGACCTGGCTCGACGACCAGCGCCTGAATACCCGCCAGGTGCGCCAGGCGATGGTGCGCCACCCGCTCAGCGGCGAGCCGCTGTGGTTCAACCACGCGCACATGTTCCATGTCTCCAACATGCCGCCGGCCCTGGCCCGGGCCTTGCTCGACGAGGTCGGCGAACAGGGCCTGCCGCGCAACGCCTACTACGGCGACGGCAGCCCGATCGAGGCGGAGGTGCTGGACACCATCCGCGCCGCCTACCGCGAGGAAACCCGCGCGTTCGCCTGGGAGCGCGGCGATGTCCTGATGCTCGACAACTTCATCAGCGTCCACGGCCGCGAGCCGTACACCGGCGAGCGCAAGGTGCTGGTGGCGATGACCGACCTGCATGTCCACCAACCCTGAACCCGTGCGAGGGATAGCCATGAGTGCGTCAGAAGACCTGCAATCCGCTGTGCAACCGGCCGCGAGCGAAGCGCTCGAAGGATTCCCGCTGTCCCCCTTGCAGACCCGCGCCTGGCGCCGTCATGCCGAGCGGCCGGAAAATGCCGTTGTCGGCGTGCGCCTGCACGCCCCGGCCGATCCCGCGGCGACGCTGGAGCGGCTGCGCCGGGCGCTGGACGGCGAGGCGCAACTGCGCGTGGCTTACCGGACGATGCCGGGCATGAGCCTGCCGGTGCAGGTACTGGATGGACGCGCGGCCGATCTGCTGGTCGAGCGCCTGCCGGGAGACGGCGACTGGGCCGGGCGCTTCGCGCGCGAAAGCGCACGTCTCGCCGCTGCGCCCCTGGGCGGGGAAGGCCAGCCGGTGCTGGCGCTCGGCCTGCTGCTGGACGCCGCCGGAGAGACGCTCCAGGGGCTGTTGCTGGCGGCGCCGGCGTTCGTCGTCGATGCGGCCAGCCTGGCGGCGCTGCTGCGCCGCGGCCTGGGGCAGGCCGGCCCGGCGAGCGCGGACGAGGGGGCCGAGGCGCTGCTGTTCCAGCATTTCTCCGAATGGGCCAACGATGCGCTGGCCGGCGAAGACGGCGAAAGCGCCAGCGGCTACTGGCGCGAGCAGGCGGCCGCTGCGGCGGAGAATCCGCTGGCGCTGGCGGACGACCTGGGCGAAGGCGAGTGGACGGCGCGGCGCCTGCTGCCGCGCGCGCTGCTCGAACGCCTGGCCGCCAACGGCTTGCCGGAGGCGGCCGCCCTGCTGGCCTGGACCCAGGTCGCCGGGCAGTTCCAGGGCGACGAGGGACTGCCGCTGGAAATGGCGCGACTGGTCTCGGGGCGCCTGTTCAACGAGTTCGCCGAGCTGGCCGGACCGTTCGCCGGGGTCGCGCCGCTGTGCCTGGAGAATGTCCGCGCGGGCAGCGTCGGCGAGCGGCTCGACGCCCTCCAGGCGGCGATCCTCGCCCAGGAGGAGGCGGCGGCCCTGCGCGATCCCTTTGCCCCCGACTGGCCGCTCGCCGAGTTGGGCTTCGCCTGGCTGGCGGGCGAACTGGATGGCGCCGGGGTGGCCGAGCTGGATTGCCGGCAGCCGCTGCTGGGCGGGTTCCTCGAGTTGCAGGTGCTGCCCCACGGCGAAGGCCGGCTGGCCAGCCTGCGGGTCCGCCGCGACCATGACGGAACGCTGGCCGGGCGCTTGCTCGACGCCTGGGTCGAATGCCTGGAAAGCATCGCCGCCGACAGGCAACTGCCACTGGCCGGGCTGCCGTTGATCGGCGCGGCCGAGCGCGAGCGCTACCAGGCGTGGCAGGGCGAGCGCGTGGAGCCCGCGCCGGTGGAATCCCTGGTGGCCGCGTTCGATCTGCGCGCCGCCCTGCAGCCGCAGGCGCCGGCGTTGCTGGATGCCCACGGCAGCCTGGATTTCGCCACGCTGCGCGCGCGCAGCGAAGCGGTCGCCGAAGCGCTGCTGGCTGCCGGCGTGCGGCCCGGCCAGGCGGTGGCGGTGATGACCGGGCGCAACCGCGAGGCGATCGTCGCCCTGCTCGGGGTGATGCGCGCGGCGGCGGTGTACACCCCGGTCAATCCGGAGTTTCCGGCGGCGCGGGTGGAGCGGATGCGCGAAGCGGGCGGGATCGTCTTCGCCCTTGCCGATGCCGAGTGCGCCGGGCGCGCCCGCGAGGCCTTCGCCGGGGCCTGCCTGGACCTGTCGACGCTGCCGCTTGCCGGCAGCGGCATGAGCCTGCCGGCGCCGGGCGGGCGCGATGCGGCCTACATGATCTTCACCTCGGGCACCAGCGGCCAGCCCAAAGGCGTGGTGGTCGAGCACGCCAGCGCGCTCAACCTGTCCCAGGCCCTGGCGCGCACGGTATACGCGAACGTGGTGGGCGAGGGCCTGCGGGTGACGGTCAACGCGCCGTTCTCCTTCGATTCCTCGATCAAGCAGATTCTCCAACTGCTCTCCGGCCATTGCCTGGTCCCGGTGCCGCAGGAGGTGCGCAGCGATCCGCAGCGGATGCTGGGGTTCCTCGAAGAACGGCGCATCGACGTGCTCGATTGCACCCCGTCGCTGTTCCGCCTGCTGCTCCAGGCCGGCCTCGACGATGCCCATCCGGCGCTGCCCGGGCGCATCCTGGTAGGGGGCGAGCGCTTCGACGAAGCGTCCTGGGAGGTCGCCGCCGGCTGGCGCCGCTGCCAGGTGTTCAATCTCTACGGTCCTACCGAAGCCACGGTGAACGCCAGCCTGGCGCGGGTCGCCGAGCATGCGCGGCCGACCATCGGCCGCGCCCTGGCCAACGTCGACCTGCATGTGGTCGATGGCCTCGGTCGTCGCAAGACCCGTGGCGCCAGCGGCGAACTGTGGATCGGCGGCGCCGGGGTGGCGCGCGGCTATGCCGGCGACGCCGGCGAGGCGGCCGGGCGCTTCCTCGAGGAGGGCTGGCCGGGCAGCGGCCGCCTGTACCGCAGCGGCGACCTGGTGCGCTGGCGCGCCGACGGTTGCCTGGAGTTCCTCGGGCGGATCGACGAACAGGTGAAGATCAACGGCTACCGCATCGAACTGGGCGAGATCCGCAGTGCGTTGCTGGAACACCCGGCAGTGGGCGAGGCGGCGGTACTCACCGACGAGGCCGATGCGGCCGAACCGGGCGCGGATCGCCGGATCGTCGCCTTCGTCACCGCCGCCGGGGAGACCGCGGACGAGTCCTGGCTGGAAGTCGACCTGCCCAGCGGGCACCGGGTCGCCGGACTGAACCTCAACGAAACCGAGTACGTCTACCAGGAAATCTTCGTCGACGAGGTCTACAGCCGCGACGGCATCGTCCTGCCGCCGGACGCGGTGGTCCTCGACGTCGGTGCCAACATCGGCCTGTTCTCGTTGTACATCGCCAGCCGCGCGCCGCGCGCGCGAGTGGTCGCCTTCGAGCCGCTGGCGCCGATCCGCCGGCGCCTGGAGGCCAACCTCGGACGCTACGCACCGCAGGTCGAGGTATTCGGCATCGGCCTGTCCGACGCCGAGCGCGAGGAGACCTTCACCTACTATCCGGGCTACTCGACCTTCTCCGGGATCGCCGAGTACGCCGACGCCAGCGGCGAACGCGACGTCATCCGACGCTACCTGAGCAACCAGGGCGAGGAGGGCGGGGCCAACCTGCTGCTGGACAACATCGACGAAATCCTCGACGACCGCCTGCGCGCCGAAGCCCACCGCTGCCGCCTGCGCCGCCTCGACCAGGTGATCGGCGAACTGGGCCTGGAGCGTATCGACCTGCTGAAGATCGACGTGCAGCGCGCGGAAATGGATGTGCTGCTCGGTCTCGACGACGCGGCGCTGGCCAAGGTCCGGCAGATCGTCCTGGAGGTCCATGACAAGCGCGACGGTGCCACCGCCGGCCGCGCCGATGCCTTGAGCGACCTGCTGCGCCGCCATGGCTTCGAGGTGAGCATCCGTCAGGACGCGCTGCTGGAGGGTACCGACCGTTACAACTGCTACGCGGTGCGCCCGGGCTATGCCGAGTCGCTGGCCGAGCGCATCGACTGGCGTGCGCTCGCGCCGCGCCCCGCCGCGGCCCTCGGCGGCGAGCTGAGCGAGCAGGCCCTGCGCGGCTTCCTCGAGGCGCGCCTACCGGCCTACATGCTGCCGAGCCGGATCGCCCGGGTCGAACGCCTGCCGCTGACCGCCGAAGGCAAGCTCGACCGTCGCGCGCTGTTGGCGGCGCTGGCCGCCGAGGCGGCCGCGCAGCCCCTGGAAGCGCCGGCCAATGCCACCGAGGCGGCCCTCCTGGAGATCTGGAAGAGCGTGCTGAAACGCCCGGCGATCGGCGTCAGCGACAATTTCTTCCAGGTCGGCGGCGACTCCATCCGCCTGATCCAGATGCAGGTCATGGCGCGCCAGGCCGGGCTTGCCTTTACCCTGCGCGACGTGTTCAACCACCAGAGCATCCGCGAACTGGCGCGCCTGCTGGCCGCTCCGGCGAGCCCGGCGGATGCGCTCGGGACCTCGGCGCCGCAGACGCTGGAGCCGTTCGCCCTGTTGTCGGCGGCGGAACGCAAGCGCCTGCCGGAGGGGCTCGACGACGCCTATCCGATGACCAGCCTGCAACAGGGCATGCTCCTGCAAAGCGAGGCCAGCGGCGATCCACGGCTGTTGCACAACGTCGTCCTGCACGAGGTGCATGGACGCCTGGACAGCGAGTTGCTGGCGCGCGCCTGGGCGATCCTGATCGGCCGCCACGCGATCCTGCGTACCGGCTTCGACCTGCACGGCGGCCAGGCGCCCTTGCAATGGGTCCACCCGGCCACGGCGGTCGCCGCCGAAGTGCCGGTGCACGACCTGCGCGGCCTCGATGAGGAAGCCCGGCGCCTGCGCCTGCGTGCCTGGATCGAGGAAGAGCAGGCCACCCCGTTCGACTGGAGCCGCCCACCGCTGGTGCGCCTCGCCGCGCTGGCGCTGGACGAGTGGCGCTTCGCCCTGGGCGTCGCCGAACACCATAGCGTGCTGGACGGCTGGAGCCTGCAAAGCCTGGTGGACGAGCTGCTGGCGGTCTACGCCGACCTCCTCGCCGGTGTCGTCGCGCGGGAAGCGGAAGCGCCGGCGGTAGGTTTCCGCGACTACGTGGCGCTGGAGCGCGAGGCCGAGGCCAACGCCGCCTCGGCGCTGTTCTGGCTCGACTACCTGGCCGGCGCCCGTTACCGGCCGTTGCCCGGCCTGGCGGAGGAGGGGCCCCGGCGGATGGCGGCGGTCCGCGTGGACGTGCCGGCCGACAGCCTGCCGCGCTTGCGCGCCCTGGCCGAACGCAGCGGCCTGCCCTTGCGTTCGTTGCTGCTGGCGGCGCATGGCCGGGCGTTGTGCCGCTTCAGCGATGCCGACGAAGTGGTCAGCGGCTTCGTCAGCCACGGGCGCCCCGAGGAGCCGGGAGCGGACCGCCTGCTCGGCCTGTTCCTGAATACCCTGCCGTGCCGGCTGTCGGCTTCCGTCGATCTGCTCGACAGCGCCCGTCGCGCATTCGACTACGAGCGCGCGAGCCTGGAGCATCGGCGCCATCCGCTGGCGGCGATTCGCAGGCGCAACCGCGAGTTGCGCCTGGACAGCCTGTTCAACTTCGTCGATTTCCACCAGGACGACGCCGCGCCGACGGCGGGAGTAAGGCACGGCGGCATCCTCGACCAGGTGGTGGTGGACGTCGACGTGCCGCTGGCGGTGGACTTCGAGGTGGCCGGCGAACGCCTCGAGGTGGGCTTCCAGTACGCCGCCGGACGTTTCCCCGCCGAGCGCGCCGAGGCATTGGCCGACGCCTACCGCGAGGCGTTGCTGGCGCTGCTCGAGGACCCGGCGCAGCCGCCCGCGGCGGTCCAGTCCGAGGACAGCGTGGAGCTGCGGCGGGTGCTCAAGGTGTTGTCCCGGGTGCTCGGCCGGCCGCTGGCGGCCGACCAGGGCTTCGCCAGCGCCGGCGGGCATTCGCTGCTGGGCGTGCAGGCGATCGCCGAATTGCGCCGGCTGACCGGCAGGCAACTGAGCCTGGGGCTGTTGCAGGGCGATCCGGATGCCCGCGAAGTGGTGCGCCGCTGCCATGCCGCCGACGCGCCGCCGTTGCCGCCCGCCACCGAGCGCGCCCGGGCCCTGTGGTTGCAGCGCAGCGGGAGCGCGCAGCCGCGCCTGCGCCTGATCGCGCTGCCGCCCGCGGGCGGCAACGCCGGCACTTTCCGCGGTTGGGACGCGCGCCTGCCGGCGGACGTGGAGCTGCTGGCGATCCAGTATCCGGGGCGCCAGGAACGCCAGGACGAGCCATTCGTCACCGATGTAGAGGCCATGCTCTGTGCCATCGACGACGCGCTCCTGCCATTGCTCGACCGTCCGTTCGCCCTGGTCGGCGCCAGCCTCGGCGGCATGCTCGCCTACGAACTGGCGGCACGCCTGGAAAGCCTGCACGGCCTGCGCGCCAGGCAGTTGTTCGTGATCAGCAGCCGCGCTCCGGGGCCGGACCTGGAATACCCGCGCTTCCATGCGATGGGCGACGCCGAGTTGCTGCGAACCCTGCGCGAGTACGACGTGCTGCCGCTGGAAGTGCTCGACGACCCGGAGCTGCGCGAGATCAGCCTGGCTACCCTGCGCGCCGATTCGCGCCTGGCCGCCGACTATCGCTACCGGCCGCGCGAGCCGTTGGCCATACCGATCACCGCGATCCTCGGCGAGCAGGACCCGGGCGTCTCCAGGGCGGCCATCGACGGCTGGCGGCGGCACGCCAGCCGCTACGAGCTGGAGACCCTGGCCGGCGGTCACGGCCTGGTGGTGACGGCGGCGGAGGAGGTCTGCGCGATCCTGCGGCAGCGCCTGGCGGCCGATGTGCCTGGCGGCGTGCCGGCGAACCTGGCAACCTGAACCGCCGGCCCCTGCCGCCCGCCTGGCGGCAGGGGCCGGTGCCGTCCGTCTTCATTCGAGGTTGCCCATGGTTCTGCGCGAATACACCCAACGCCACCGGCTCGACGCCGTCGCCCCGGCCGACTACCACCGCCACCTGCCGGACCAGGTCGCGCGCGGCCTGCCTTCCGCCGAGCTGGTGGTGTTCCGCGTCGCCGACGAGCATTCCGACACCGCGGCGTTCAGCGCACGCTACGGCTTTGGCCTGGAGGACTGCGCCAATACCCTGGTCCTGCGTTACAAGCGCGACGGCGCCGAAGGCTATGCCGCGGTGGTCAACCTGGGCTCGCGGCGGCTCGACGTGAACGGCGCGGTCAAGGCGCTGCTCGGGGCCCGCCGGCTGTCCTTCGCCGCCCGCGAGGTCGCCACCGAGCTGACCGGCATGCAGTTCGGCGGCATCACCGCGTTCGGCTTGCGCGAAGGCATGCCGCTGCTGGTCGACGCGGCGGTCTTCGAACGGCCGTTGGTGGTGATGGGCGCCGGGGTCCGCGAGACCAAGCTGCTGCTGTCCCCGGCACTGCTGAAAGACCTTCCCGGAGTGGTGGTCGCCGAACTCAGCGAAGCCGGTTGAACCCGGCGCGGAGCATCGCCGCCGCGACTCTGCCAATTGTGGTAGGTGAAGCCTTCCGCCGTCTCTGCAACCATGCCCCCGCCCTGATCGCGACAAACGCCGGAATGCCCTGCGGTAGACGTTCGCGCCTGTGTTTCGAGGCGTTCGCGGCGGCCACGGCGGCGGTTCGTCGGACAGCCCCTCCGGATGCATTTCCTACCTTCATCCGAGGAGCGGTAAATGATCAGGATCGACTTTTCCCAGTTGCACCAGGCCCGCGAAGATGCCGCGGCGGCCATGCCGAGCATCGCCGGCAAGAAGATTCTCATGGGCTTCTGGCACAACTGGCCGGCCGGCGCCGCCGACGGCTACCAGCAGGGCTCGTTCGCCAACATCGCGCTGGAAGACGTGCCGAGCGAGTACAACGTGGTCGCCGTGGCCTTCATGAAAGGGCGCGGCATCCCGACCTTCCAGCCATACAACCTGTCCGACGCGGAGTTTCGCCGCCAGGTCGGCGTGCTCAACGCCCAGGGCCGCGCGGTGCTGATCTCGCTGGGGGGCGCCGACGCGCACATCGAGCTGCACGCCGGGCAGGAGCAGGCGCTGGCCGCCGAGATCGTCCGCCTGGTGGAAACCTACGGTTTCGACGGCCTGGACATCGACCTCGAGCAGAGCGCCATCGACCTGGCCGACAACCAGCGGGTGCTGCCGGCGGCCCTCAAGCTGGTGCGCGAGCACTACGCCGGGCAGGGCAAGCACTTCATCGTCAGCATGGCCCCGGAGTTCCCCTATCTGCACAAGAACGGCAAGTACGTGCCTTATCTGCAGGCCCTGGAAGGCGTCTACGATTTCATCGCGCCGCAGTACTACAACCAGGGCGGCGACGGCCTGTGGGTCCAGGAGGCGAACGGCGGCAAGGGCGCCTGGATCGCGCAGAACAACGACGCGATGAAAGAAGACTTCCTCTACTACCTCACCGAGAGCCTGGCCACCGGCAGCCGCGACTTCGTGCGGATCCCGGCGCAGCGCCTGGCCATCGGCCTGCCGAGCAACGTCGATGCGGCGGCCACCGGCTACGTGATCGATCCCGCCGCGGTGAGCAATGCGTTTCGCCGCCTGGAGGCCGCCGGTCATGCGATCAAGGGCCTGATGACCTGGTCGGTGAACTGGGACGATGGCCTGAACAAGCGCGGCGAGCGCTACAACTGGGAGTTCCGCAAGCGCTACGCCAGCCTGATCCATGACGGCGAGGGCGGCGACCAGCGCCCGGCGGCGCCGCAGGGCCTGCGTCTGCTGGAGCGCGGCGAGACCAGCCTGGTGCTGGCCTGGAACGCCTCCAGCGGGCAGCGTCCGATCGATTACTACAGCCTCTATCGCGACGGCGCCATGGTTGGCCAGAGCGCCGCGCTGGGTTCCACCGACAGCGGCCTGACGGCGGACACCCGCTACAGCTATTTCGTCACCGCCACCGATACCCAGGGCAACCAGTCGCTGCCCAGCGAAGGCCTGGAGGTCAGCACCAGCGGCGGGGCGGTGGATCCGCAATTCCCGCAGTGGCGGGAGAACCAGGCCTACCGGGTCGACGATGGGGTGACCTACGAGGGGCTGCGCTATCTCTGCCTGCAGGCGCACACCTCCAACAGCGGCTGGACGCCGCCGGTAGCCTTCACCCTCTGGCGGCCGCTGCGCTGAGGGGGCGGGCCGGTCCGCGCCGCGGGCCGGCCCTTTGGCCGGCGAGAACCACGCACGGGGCGGTGGCCTATCCATATGCGTTTTCGGTATTTCCGCTTGATCGTTCATGGCGTTTACCATCACAGCATAACTTGTTATAACAAGTGTCCGAGCCACTCCGACGAGCGAATCCGACCATGGGCAAACTGCTCCCGCTTTCTCCCGTGCCGCTGTACAGCCAGCTCAAGGAGCTGCTGCGCGGGCGCATCCTCGACGGCGTCTACCCGCCGCTCAGCCGCATGCCTTCGGAGAACGAGCTGGGCAAGGCCTTCGACGTCAGCCGCATCACCGTGCGCCAGGCGCTCGGCGACCTGCAGAAGGAAGGGCTGATCTTCAAGATCCACGGCAAGGGCACCTTCGTCGCTCGGCCGAAGGCGTTCCAGAACGTCAGCACCCTGCAAGGCCTGGGCGAGTCCATGACGCAGATGGGCTACGAGGTCATCAACCGCCTGCACGGCCTGCGCTACGTGCCGGCCGGCGCGCAGGTGGCCGAGCGCCTGCGGGTGGAAGAGGGCAGCCCTGTGTGCGAGATCAAGCGGGTGCGGCTGGTCAACCGCGAGCCGGTTTCGCTGGAAGTCACCTACCTGCCGCAGGCGCTCGGCGAGCGCCTGGAGAAGGCCGACCTGGTGACCCGCGACATCTTCCTGATCCTCGAGAACGATTGCGGCATTCCCCTCGGCCATGCCGACCTGGCCATCGACGCGGTGCTCGCCGATGCCGACCTGACCCGCGCCCTGGCGGTCGAGGAGGGCGCGCCGATCATGCGCATCGAGCGCCTGACCCATGCCGCCGACGGCGCGCCGCTGGACTTCGAATACCTCTACTACCGCGGCGACGCTTTCCAGTATCGCCTGCGCATCGATCGGCAGAAGGGAGAGCGGGCATGAACACCCTGGAGCAGGAATACGACATCGTGGTGATCGGCGGCGGCACCGCCGGGCCGATGGCGGCGATCAAGGCCAAGGAACACGACCGCGAACTGCGCGTGCTGCTGGTGGACAAGGCCAACGTCAAGCGCAGCGGCGCCATCAGCATGGGCATGGACGGGCTGAACAACGCCATCGTCCCCGGCCACGCCACGGCCGAGCAGTACACCCGGGAAATCACCGTGGCCAACGACGGCATCGTCAACCAGGCGGCGGTCTACGCCTATGCCAGCCACAGCTTCGAGACCCTGCGGCAACTGGATCGCTGGGGCGTCAGGTTCGAAAAGGACGAGACCGGCGACTATGCGGTGAAGAAGGTCCACCACATGGGCGCCTACGTGCTGCCGATGCCGGAAGGGCACGACATCAAGAAGGTGCTCTACCGCCAGCTCAAGCGTGCGCGGATCCCCATCGCCAACCGCCTGGTCTGCACCCGCCTGCTCACCGATGCCGAGGGTGCGGTGAACGGCGTACTCGGTTTCGACTGCCGCAGCGGCGACTTCCATGTGATCCGCGCCAAGGCGGTGATCCTCTGCTGTGGCGCGGCGGGCCGCCTGGGCCTGCCGTCCTCGGGCTACCTGATGGGTACCTACGAGAACCCGACCAACGCCGGCGACGGCTACGCCATGGCCTATCATGCCGGCGCCGAGCTGGCCAACCTGGAATGCTTCCAGATCAACCCGTTGATCAAGGACTACAACGGTCCGGCCTGTGCCTACGTCACCGGCCCGCTGGGTGGCTATACCGCCAACGCCAGGGGTGAACGCTTCATCGAATGCGACTACTGGAGCGGGCAGATGATGTGGGAGTTCCACCAGGAACTCGAAGGCGGCAACGGCCCGGTGTTCCTCAAGCTCGACCACCTGGCGGAGGAAACCATCCAGACCATCGAGGACATCCTCCATGGCAACGAACGCCCCAGTCGCGGGCAGTTCCACGCCGGGCGCGGCACCGACTACCGCCAGCAGATGGTCGAGATGCACATTTCCGAGATCGGCTTCTGCTCCGGCCACTCGGCCTCCGGCGTGTGGGTCAACGAGAAGGCCGAGACCAGCGTGAAGGGCCTCTACGCCGCCGGCGACATGGCCGCGGTGCCGCACAACTACATGCTCGGCGCCTTCACCTATGGCTGGTTCGCCGGGCGCAACGCCGCCGAATACGTCGCCGGGCGCGCCTTCAGCGCGGTCGACCGCGCCCAGGTCGAGCGCGAGCGTGCGCGGATCGAGGCGCCACTGCTGCGCGAGCATGGCCTGCCGGCGGCGCAGGTGGAGTACAAGCTGCGCCGGCTGGTCAACGACTACCTGCAACCGCCCAAGGTGACCCGCAAGATGGAATTGGGCCTGCAACGCATCCAGGCCATCGCCGAGGACCTGGAGCGGATCAAGGCGGACAACCCCCACGAGCTGATGCGCGCCCTGGAGGTCAGCGCGATCCGCGACTGCGCGGAGATGGCCGCGCGCGCCTCGCTGTTCCGCACCGAGAGCCGCTGGGGCCTGTACCACCATCGGGTGGACTATCCGCGGCGCGACGACGAAGCCTGGTTCTGCCACGCGCACCTGAAGAAGGACGAACAGGGGCGCATGGCCAGCTTCAGGAAACCGGTCGAACCCTACCTGTTCGCCATCGACGAGGGCGAACAGCAGGCCTACCAGCGCCTGCGGCTGAGGAACGACGCCGCCTAGGGCCCCGCGCCCCGGCGTAGTACCGCTAGACACCGAGCCCGCCGCCACGAAAGCGGGCCAGATCGAACCACGAGGACCGCGTGCCATGGCCTACCGACCCCAGGACATCTTCTTCCGCAGCAGCGCCCCGGTGACCATCGACGAAGACCGCTGTATCGCCGACAAGGGCTGCACCGTCTGCGTCGAGGTCTGCCCGATGGACCTGCTGGCCATCGATCCGACGACCCGCAAGGCCTACATGGCCTACGACGAGTGCTGGTACTGCATGCCTTGCGAAAAGGACTGCCCGACCGGCGCGGTGAAGGTGGAGATTCCCTACCTGCTGCGCTGACGCCCCCTCCCGGCAAGCGAGGCACAACCCGCCATCCGGCCCACTCCCGGACGCCACCCTGAAACACCCCCGTTTCCCACCACCGTCCGGGTGGCGGAGACGATTCCCATGACCCTGATTCGAGGGGAATCCCCATGCGACTGCGTGCAATCCTGGCCAGCCTGGCGCTGGATTTCCCGCGCCCTCGCGACGCCCGGCTGGTGACCAGCGCCGACTTCGTGCGCCTGAAGCGCCACTGCCTGGAACTGCTCGACCACGACGACGGCCGCCAGTGGCCGCGCCTGACCCTGCTCGGCCTGCCGCCGGGCATTACCCCGGACCGACTGCGGATCGCCATATGACCTGTGAAAACGCCACACTGCCCGAAATCCTCGAACTGTCGCCGCGCCTGGAGGACGCCGATCCCGGCGTGCGTCGCCTGGCGCTGATCGAACTGGCCGACCTGGAGCTGCCGGAGGCGCTGCCGTTGCTGGTTGCGGCCCTGCGCGGCGATCCCGACCCCGGCGTGCGCGGCGAGGCCGCGCGCCTGCTGGAGGCCTGGGAGGAAGACGCAGTGGTCGATGCGCTCTGCGCGGCGCTGGCCGATCCGCTGCCGGCGGTGGCCGAGGCCGCCGCGCAGAGCCTTGGCGAACTCAAGGAACCGGCCGCCGGGCGGCGCCTGCTGCCGTGGCTCGAGCATGCCGATGCCTTCGTCCGTGCCAGCGTATTGCGTGCGTTGCGCGAACTGCGCCTGGAGGAAAGCGCCGCACCGGCCCTGGCCGCCCTCGGCGACCCGCAGGCGGCGGTGCGCCGCGAGGCGGTGGCGGTGCTCGGCTGGCTCCGCCACCAGCCGGCCCTGGCCGAACTGGCCAGGCTGGCCAGCGCCGACGCCGACCCGGAGGTGCGCCGGGCGGCCACCGGCGCCCTCGGCCTGAGCCGCGAGGCGGCGGTGCTGCCGGCGCTCTGCGCGGCGCTGGCGGACGCTCAATGGCAGGTTCGCGAAGAGGCGGCGACGACCCTTGGCAAGCTGGGCCGGGAGGAGGCCGGCGAGCCGCTGCTGAAGGCCCTGGCGGACGACTACTGGCAGGTCCGCCTGCGCGCCGCGCGGGCGCTCGGGCGCTTGCGCCACCGCCCGGCGCGGGAGGCGCTGGAAGCATTGCTCGGCCATCCCATCGGCAACCTGCGCAAGGAGGCCGCCCTGGCCCTCGGCGAACTGGCGGACCCGGCCTCGGCCCAGGCCTTGCGGGTCGCCGAAGGCGACGGCGATCCCGAGGTGCGCAAGGCGGTGCGCATCGCCCTGGCGCAACTGCGGGTGCCGGCATGACCCAGCCGCCGCTGCGCCTGCGCAATGCCGCCAGGGACGGCTGGCTGATTCTCGAATGGGCGGACGGTGCGGTCAGCCGGATCGACCATGCCCGCTTGCGCGCCGCCTGTCCCTGTGCGCAATGCCGGGCGCAGCGCCTGCGCGGACGGATCGACGCGGCGGAGCAGGGCGTGCGCCTGCGCGATATCCGCCTGCAGGGCTACGGCGTGCAGTTGTTGTTCGACGATGGTCACGAGCGCGGTATCTACCCCTGGTCCTATCTACGCGACGAACTCTGAGCGGAGGATTGTTTCGCTATCGGAAACAACGTGAAGCGCGCTCATGGGTATCAGGTTGTTTCCGCGCTCCGCGATCTTCACCGTAGCCGCTCTGCGCCTCGGTCGTCCGGAGCGAGAGCGCCAGGGCTTGGCTTCGTTGTCGTTTACGTAACAGTGTTTTCCAGCCTGAAACGTTTCAGCTTTGCCCGCAAAGTCCTTATCATTCGCAAATTAACCATTGTTCTGCTTGGCTCAGATCATGAGCCCTCTTCATATACCCTTGTTCCTGGCAAGGGTATCGAGGGAGTAGAGCGGTCGCTGCATGCGACCAGTCGACCATTCGCAACGAGGAAGCGTTCGCGTGAAATCCCATCTTCTCCGTCCGGCCCTGCGCCCCGTGGCGGGCAGCCTGCTGTCCGCCTCCCTGCTGTGCAACGCGGCGCACGCCGCCGAGGCGTTCTCGCCGAACTCGAAATGGATGCTCGGCGACTGGGGCGGCAAGCGCACCGAGCTACTGGAGAAGGGCTACGACTTCAAGCTGGAGTATGTCGGCGAGGCGGCGGCCAACCTCGACGGCGGCTATGACGACGACAAGACCGGGCGCTACACCGACCAGTTCGCCCTGGGCGTGCACATGGACCTGGAGAAGATCCTCGGCTGGAAGGCCAC